>DCUS01000113.1:9270-18135 GCA_002327885.1 Syntrophaceae bacterium UBA2208 | reverse complement strand
ATGATTGAGGAAGAGCCTGAAATACGATATCCAGACCGGAAGAGATTTCATTGCCCGTTTCTCCTTCATCATCGCTCATCTCCACCTGTTTTATCCCTGCTTCTAAAAGTTCTTTCCCCAAAGCAACCACTTCATCTGCGTGTCCATTTGCCAGGAGAGATATTAACCGATTCTTTACCCCCGAGTAGTCCGGAGTAAATCCTTCATGGTTCCAATGATTTCTCCAGCCGGGTTCTGAACTCAACTCATGGATTTCCTTCCGCACTGCAGCCGCTATTTTTTTTACTGATCCTTTTGAAAGGTTTTCTCGGTCTTGCAGATCCTTTCGAACACTCGGATATCTTTCTGACAGATCCTTAACCAAAGTAATCAATTGTTCTTTCGTTTGTCCCTCCAGAAAACCTTTCAAGTCAGGAGGGATCGATTTGCCCCTTTTTTTGGAAACAGTGACTCCGGTCTCTAATTCCTCCTCCTCTTCGTCATAATCATCTTCTATGTCCTCATCCTCCGTAAACCCCTGCAATAATGCTATGCGTGGATCCTCTCCTGTGATTTGAGGAATCTCAAGGTTTTTCTTCAGATGATCGAGATAGGTAAGCACCACGGCCACCGCATGTTTACAGTTATTTCCATAAGGACAGGTACAGATTGAGATTAACTCACCGTCTTCAAAATCAACCTCTGTGGCATATCTCTGCTCCCCTTGAACCCAGGCGATGACTCCTCCTGTTTGCGTTTTTTCCAATCCTTGCACCCTGTGATCACGATGGTAGCCTTGACCTCGGGAAAGAACTCTGCTTCCGGCCCACTGTTCAAGATCGTACCAGCTCAATTTTCTAAAAAGATCCTTTTTTAAAGTTTCTCTTTTCATTTTAAAAAGTCCCCAGGAATTAATTTCTCATAAAAATACTGAAGGGCTTTCTCAGAAGCTTTCTTTTTAATCTCCCTCCGGCCTCCTTTTAAATCTAATTTCCACACCCATGTCCTTCTTCCCTCTGACAATCCGATGAATACTCTCCCAATGGGAGCTCGTTTTGTTCCGCCTGTGGGTCCTGCTACACCTGTCGTGGATAATCCGAATGTCGTATCAAATGATCTTCGGACTCCTTGGGCCATTTTTTTCGCCACCTGCGGGCTCACCGCTCCATGCCTTTTTATATCGTCCGATGGAACACCTAAATATTTTGCCTTTGATTCATTACTATAAGTCACCATTCCTCCCAAAAAGTAGCCGGAGCTTCCTGATACATCGGTGATGCGATCGCAAATCAGTCCTCCCGTACAGGATTCCGCAATGGATAGCGTCCATCTCTTTTTTCTCAAAATATCTCCGATAAGTTTCTCTAATTTCATGGATAAATTCTCCCGATGAGATGTAGGATGATATTGGCGTAGACCCCTGCCATCACATCGTCCAATACCACGCCAAATCCTCCCTTCAATCTTCTCTCCAGATGGCGAATGGGAAATGGTTTGAGAATATCAAAAAAGCGAAAGAGAAAAAAACCGATGACGATGAAGAGAGTTGTTTTGGGAATCCAGAGCATGGTGATGAGAAAACCAATTATCTCATCGATGACGATCCTCTGGTCGTCTTTTTTGCCAAAATATTGTTGTGCCTGTCCCGAAATCCAGCACGAAAGGAAAAAAAAGGTCAGGAGAGTGAGCTCATATAGAGGAGAAGTTATCTTGGAGAGGAAAAAGTAGATTGGGACAGCAATGAGGGTTCCCAAAGTCCCGGGGGCTATTGGGGAGTACCCCACGCCAAAACCAGTAGACAAGAAGAGGAAGAAACGATTCATCTTTAATTGAGGGGCCGAGGATTCGAGCCTGCCTGCCGGCAGGCATGGGTTCATGGGTTCGAGTGAAAAGAAATTCATTATCAGTTTAAGCTTGACCCCTTGAACCTTTTGTTTACAATCGAACGATGACTCCTTTTTCTTTCAGATATGATTTGACCTGGGCCATCGTAAATTCCCGATAATGAAAAATGGAGGCTGCCAGAACGGCATCCGCCTTTCCGAGTATAAGACCTTCATAAAGATGTTCGAGGGTGCCCACCCCTCCTGAGGCGATGATCGGGATTCCCACCTGTTCAGAAATGATTCGAGTCAATTCGATGTCATAACCATCCTTTGTTCCATCCCGATCCATACTCGTCAGCAGGATCTCTCCCGCCCCCATTTCCTCCACTCTCCTGGCCCAAAGTACGGCATCTATTCCTGTGGGGACCCTACCCCCATGAGTGAATACTTCCCACCCCCCATCTTTTCTTTTTGCATCAATGGCGATAACAATGCACTGGCTTCCAAAACGTTTCGATGCCCTTTCTACAAAATGGGGGTCCTTGACGGCAGCAGTGTTAATCGATACCTTATCCGCACCGGCTTTCAGGAGCTTTCGGATATCTTCAAGATTTCTTACGCCCCCTCCAACGGTGAGGGGAATGAAGATTTCCTCTGCTGTTCGCCGAACGATATCGATGAGGATATCCCTTTTTTCATGAGAGGCGGTGATATCGAGAAAAGCAATTTCATCAGCGCCTTGCTTATCATAGACCTTTGCATTTTCAACCGGGTCGCCTGCATCCTTCAGGTCTACGAACTGGGTTCCTTTGACCACCCTCCCATCCTTAACATCCAGACAGGGGATGATCCGTTTAGCTAACATATTAATCTCTCTTGCTTATATCAAAAAACTTTCAAATCCCACCGCGCCCCCCTTTTCTAAAGGAGGGATCAGAAATGGGGATAAGATTATGGTTTCCCCCTTTAAAAAAGGGAAGGTNNCGGCGGCACCTTATAGCGTCAACTACCCACCATGATAAACTTTAATCATATTGATGATCTACAAAAGCCTTGTACCCTTTGCCCTCTAAAAGACCGCAATTGTAAAATTTTTAAGATATTCTTGCCCGCCCTTTCATCCCAATTTTTCCGCAGCTTCGGGGGGATTTTGTCATTCGTATGGCTTCTTCCAAATCAAGACTTCCTGTATAAAGGGCTCGACCGACAATCACCCCGATGACCCTGTCTGCTTCTAACTCCATGAGATGTTCAATGTCCTCGATCCGCGAAACTCCCCCGGAGGCGATCACCGGAATTGATGTGGATTGAGCTAATGTCTTGGTGGACTCAAAGTTTAAACCTGTTCCCATCCCATCTCTCTCGATATCCGTAAATATAATTGCCGAAAGGCCCATTCCCTCAAACTGTTTTGCCAAGTCAGTCGCTTCTAAAGAAACCTCTTCATTCCAGCCCTGAATGGCCACTTTTCCTCCTCTGGCATCGATTCCAAGGATTATCCTGTCAGGAAAACGACGGCAGGCCTCCTTCATCAAGGAACGATTTTGAATAGCGGCGGTCCCAAGGATCACCCATTGTATTCCGGAAGAAAAATAATCTTCGATGGTCGCCAAGTCGCGAATCCCCCCGCCGACCTCCACCGGAATAGGAACAGATTGGGTGATTTCCTTGATCAAAGTCCGGTGAAAAGGTTCCCCCGTTACGGCGCCGTTCAGATCCACCACATGAAGTCTCTCTGCTCCCTTCGATTCCCAATGCTTGGCCATTTCAACCGGATGTTCCGAATAGACTGATTCCTGATCCATCTTTCCCTGGGAAAGCCTGACACATTTTCCGTCTTTCAGATCCACTGCGGGAATGACGATCATACATGCTCCTTAATGAAAAGTGCAAAATGAAAAACAATTACTCTTCAAGCTCCTTGAGTCCCGGAAATCGTTTTAACATTTCATCCATCCCTACGATTGAAAGTTCCTCTGCGGTCAGCCAGGAAGCTTTTCTCCTGAAAAAAGACCCTATTTTTAAAAGGTTCTCGCTGAGGGGTTTTTGGGTTTCATCAAATTTTCCTGTCCAAACCATCTTTTCGTCCCTCAGCCTGACGAGGTGAACATCGAAACCTACCGAGGCGGGTCTCTCCGCGCCAATATGAGAACCGATCCTTTCCTCAAAACGGAAGAGGGTTCCGATAAAAATAAAATCCATGTCCAATGTTCTTCCTAACTGGATGAATGACGGCAGGGGCTTTAATTCAAGCTGCCTCCTCTCAATTTCTGAGAAGGCCTTCTCCACTTTTTCAAGGGGGAGAATCTTAAATGCGCCCATGGCCTCCATTTTTTGCAGGAAAAGTCGAGTGAGGGTATTCTGCGAACCGGGCAGAATTTCACCCTTCTGGATCATTCCTTTACAAATGGGACAGTTGACCAATCTCCCTGATTCCTCACCCTGATAGATATGAAAAGGGAGTACGGCCAGGTCGGGTTTTGTCTCCGCCCTTAATTCCACTCCCCCGTGGAGGATCATGCCTCCTATAAAGAGCAGCATCAAAAAATTTCTCATCCGACAGTTTTTTAATATTCTTTCCATCTCTTCCTCACTTCTTTGTGCCAATTTTTTTCGCATCCTCTAAAAATTGGGCGATCCCTTTGTCGGTCAGGGGATGTTTTACCATCTGTTCGATAATGGAAGGAGGAATCGTTACGATTTCTGCCCCCAACATGCCTGCCTCAATGACATGGATAGGATTTCTAATGCTCGCCACGATGATCTGGGTCATGATGTCCGGATAGCTGGAATAGATCGCCCGAATTTGTCGAATCAGGTCAAGTCCATTGAAACTGATATCGTCAAGTCTTCCTAAAAAAGGACAAATATAAGTGGCCCCCGCCTTTGCAGCTAAAATGGCCTGGCTGGGTGAGAAAAGGAGTGTGACGTTTGTATGAATCCCTTCTGAGGAAAGGATCCTGACCGTTTTTAATCCTTCCGAGGTGATGGGAATTTTAATGACCATCTCGCCTCCCCAGGTGGCCATGACCTTTGCTTCTTTCACCATCTCTTCGCAGGTCATTCCTGTCACCTCCACATTGACAGGGCCCTTCACCTCCTCCCAAATCTTCCGAATCAGCGTCTCCGTTTCCTCCCCTTCTTTCGCAAGAAGCGTAGGATTGGTCGTTACGCCATCGACCAGGCCAAGGGCTTTCGCTTTTTTGATCTCGCTGAGATTTGCCGTATCAATAAATATTTTCACGCTTCATCCTCCTCTCTATCAAAAGAGTCGCAAAGGGCAGAGTGCATGGAGCATAGCGTTTTATTATGAAAGCTCTACAAACATCGCTATGCGCCCTGCTCTATGCTCTAAGCGTTTTTAAATTATTAAACGATCCCCCATGACCTCACCATATCATGAATCGCTTTGGTCTGTCGGAGAAGATTTTCCATCTCATGGAGAGGAATCATGCTGGAGGCATCACAGAGTGCCTGACTTGGTCTGGGATGGGTCTCGAGGAAGAGACCATTGGCTCCAATGGCTGCAGCGGCTCTGGTAAGATGGGGGACATACTGAGGACTCCCTCCTCTGGGATCTTCACTCGGGATGCCATAATTTCTGACCACATGGGTGGCATCAAATATCACCGGGCAACCGATTTCCTGCATGATAGGGATAGAACAAAGGTCCGAAATCAATTTATTATATCCGAAACAAGTGCCTCTCTCCGTTAGAAGAACCTGTCGGTTTCCCGTGCTGTAAATCTTTTTCACAGCCCCTGCCATGTTCTCGGGTGCGACGAACTGCCCTTTCTTAATATTGACAACTCTCCCCGCCTCTCCTACTTTGAGAAGAAGGCTCGTCTGCTGGCAGAGAAAAGCAGGAATCTGGATGATATCTAAAATCTCCCTGGCCCGATCCACATCCTCCCTCCGATGAACATCGGAGAGGACAGGAACGCCCACTTTCTGTTTCACCTCGGCCAGGATCTTCAACCCTTCTCCAAGACCTGGGCCGTTATAAGATTTTTCCGAACCCCGATTATCCTTTTCGTAGGAGGCCTTGAAAATATAAGGAATCTTCAATGATCCACAGATCTCGCTCATCTGTTTGGCGATCTCCAGCGCATTCGCCTTCCCTTCCAATACACAGGGGCCTGCGATCAACACCAGAGGGTTGCCCTTTCCGATTCGAATTTCCCCGACCTTGACTTCATCCATAAGAATCTCCATCAACATGATTTTATTCTGTTTCATGCTGAATTTATAGTGAACGTCAAGAAAAAGTTGTCATTGGGTATGTCCACTTATTTATAGTGTTCACTATAGTTCAGCATCTCTGCCCTAAAATTATCAAATTGACTTGACAAAATTCTCCAATATCCTTAATCCTTTTTCCTGACTTTTCTCCGGGTGGAATTGAGTGGCAAAAAGGTTTTCTTTCCAGATGCTGGAAACAAACGTTTTGCCATAGGTCGTGAAAGTGGATGCCCATTGTGCCTCCTCCGGAACGACATAATAAGAGTGAACAAAATAGAAAAAATCCCCGCTTCCTACACCCTGGAGCATAGGGATCTCTTTCTCCTTCTCAATCGTATTCCACCCCATATGTGGAACCTTGTGTTCCGGATCGGGTTTGAATTTCACAACATTTCCTCTGATCAGGTTTAACCCTTTGTGAGATCCAAATTCTTCACTTTCTGAAAAAAGAATTTCAAGACCAAGGCAGATGCCCAGGTAGGGTTTTCCTTTTTCAACGGATTGGAGCAGAGGCTCGATCAGTCCATATCTTTCCAGATTCTCCATGCAATCCCTAAACGCCCCCACCCCGGGAAGGACGATGGCGGATGCCCTACCAATCTCCTTTTTGTTCCGGGTTAAGGTTGCTTCAACACCCACCTTCTCAAAACCCTTCTGGACATTTCGAAGGTTTCCCATCCCATAATCGATGATGACAATCTTTGGAGTCATTCTTCCTTTATTTCAAATTAAAAAATCTGCGATCTGCAATTTGACATCGGGATTAAAGAATTCCCTTGGTCGATGGAATTTGCGAGGCGTCTACATCAAAAGAGACGGCCTCTCGTAACGCCCTCCCAAATCCTTTGAACACCGCTTCGATCATATGATGACTGTTTCTTCCGTAAAGAAGATTGATGTGGAGAGTGATTCTTGCATGGTTGCAGAGAGCCTTAAAAAATTCCTCCACTAATTCGGGATCAAACGTCCCGATCTTCAATCTTCTCAGCTTCATCTGAAAGACCAGGCAGGGCCTCATCGAAAAATCCAGGGCAATGGAAACCAGTGTCTCATCCATCGGGATCATCGCCATCCCGTATCGGCGGATTCCCTTGGCCTCTCCAAGGGCCTTCCTGATTCCATCTCCCAGACAGATACCTACATCTTCAACCGTGTGGTGGGCATCCACGCCAATATCCCCCTTGGCCTTAAGGGTAAGGTCTATCCGGCTGTGATGGGCCAAAAGATCAAGCATATGATCGAAGAAAGGGATCCCCGTTTGAATCGAATGTTTTCCGGAACCATCGAGATTCAGTTTTAAGACAACCCCTGTCTCTTTCGTCTTCCGTCTCACTTCGGCGTTGCGATATTTCTTCATATTCTCTCCCTGTTAAAAAAATCAAGGGGCAAATGGTGAAGGCCATGACGCCCGTTTCGTTAATCCTTTAACTCCAAATACCAAACTGGTCTCCTCACCCTTACTCGGGGGCGGTCACGGTCTTCTTATTCTTATCTGAACCGACCGATAGTGTCCTTCCAACCCTTCCCACTCTGCAAATCTCTTTACATCTTTCTCAAACCGTCTTAATGCGCTCTGTGTAAACCGCATCAAATTGGTCCTCTTGATGAAATCCTCCACGCCCAAGGGCGAAGAGAATCGTGCCGTACCTGCTGTGGGAAGAATATGATTGGGCCCAGCCATATAATCGCCAATCGCCTCAGGGGTATGGATCCCGAGAAAGACGGCCCCTGCATGTTTGACACTTTTGATCAAGGAGCGAGGTTTCGAAACAGCGAGTTCCAGATGTTCCGGAGCAATCCGGTTTACCAACTCCATCGCCTGGTTCAAATCTTTGACAATCAGAATTCCACCTCTTCCGTTAAGGCTAAAAGAAGCGACCCTCCTTCGTTTCAACGTGGCCAGTTGTCTCTCGATCTCCTTTTTCACCTTCCTTCCGAATGCTTCAGAAGGAGTAATCAAAATTGCCATAGCCATCTCATCATGCTCAGCCTGTGAGATGAGATCCGCCGCTACAAAGGAAGGAGAGGCACTTTCATCGGAAACGATCACAATCTCACTCGGCCCAGCCACCATGTCGATATCCACGTCTCCATAAACCAATCTTTTAGCCGCGGCCACATATTGATTTCCCGGTCCAACAATCTTATCCACTTTGGGAATCGATTTCGTCCCGTAGGCAAGAGCGGCGATGGCCTGCACTCCTCCGATTTGAAAGATTCGATGCACCCCCGATAGGTCCGCGGCGACCAGCACCGCCGGGCTGATCCCCTCTTTTTGCGGAGGGGTCGCCATGAGAATTTCCCGGACCCCTGCTACCTTTGCAGGGAGCGCAGCCATGAGGACGGTTGAAGGATAAGAGGCTTTTCCGCCCGGGACGTAGATTCCCACTCTTTCTAAGGGTTTGATCACCTGCTCAAGCCGGATCCCCTTCTCCTCTTCTTTCAAGGTCAGAACCCATCTCTTGCTCAGAAGTTGGTGAAACTTGCGAATCCGGTAAGCGGCCTGCTTCAGTGTTTCTAAAAAATCCCCGGGGATCCTCCTGTAGGCTTCCTCCACTTCACTTCTTCTCACCTGGAGTTGATGGGCCGGAATTTTTAAACCATCAAAGACCTGAGTGTAATGGGCCAGGGCGATATCTCCCCGTTTCTTCACATCCCTTAATATGGAATGAACTTCCCTTTCGAGGCGAAGGCCACCCGGAGTCCCTCTTCCCTCCACCTCGGAGAGGTACCGATCAAATTCCTTATCTCCTATCCGAAAAATCTTCATTAAAAACCCTCTTTGAATGATCTGTTTTTCATTCCGCAATCCCTGCCT
>DCUS01000113.1:4776-9191 GCA_002327885.1 Syntrophaceae bacterium UBA2208 | reverse complement strand
AAATGATACACCCTTGAAACCTGTGTCACTCCCTCGGCGGCCAGTCCTGCCAGGATGAGGGATGCGCTGGCCCTTAAATCCGTTGCCATCACTGGCGCTCCACTTAAACTCTCGGCTCCCTGAATGATGGCAGCGTTTTCTTGAATCCGAATGTCGGCTCCCATTCTTTGAAGTTCGCTTACATGGATGAATCGGTTTTCAAAGATGGTTTCGGTAATCACGCTCAACCCTCTTCCCAGGGACATCAAAACCATGAACTGGGCCTGCATGTCCGTCGGGAATCCCGGATAAGGTTGGGTTTTGACATCGACACTCCGGATTCTCTTCGTCCCCGCCACCCGGAGTCCATCTCCATCGGGCTCAATCTCCATACCCGATTCTCTCAGTTTATGAATCGTGGTCTGCATATGTTGAGGGGAGGCATTGAGAATCTTTATATTGCCGCGGGTTAATCCGGCGGCTACCATCAATGTTCCGGTTTCTATCCGATCCGGGATAATCGTATGCTCGGCCGCATGAAGTGATTTCACGCCTTCGATCTCGATGAGGTTGGTTCCGGCGCCATTGATCTTTGCGCCCATTTTATTGAGGGCGTTCGCTAAGTCAACCACTTCGGGCTCCATCGCTGCATTATGCAACGTCGTCTTTCCCCTGGCCAAGGTTGCTGCCATCATCAGATTTTCTGTGCCGGTCACGGTAACGGTGTCAAAGGAGATCTCCGCGCCTTTCAACTCCTCCGCCTTGGCCTCAACATAACCATGACGGAGTTGGATTTTGGCTCCCATCATCTCAAGGCCCATGAGATGGAGATTGATCGGACGGGCGCCGATGGCACACCCTCCCGGAAGAGAGACGATCGCCCTTTTCATCCGAGCCACCAGAGGTCCTAACACCAGAATGGAGGCTCTCATGGTCTTCACCAAATCATAAGGCGCCTCAAAGCTGGAAATCTCTTTCGCATGGATCCGATAAGCCTCTCCTTCCCTCCGGACTTTTACGCCGAGATTGTTTAGAACTTTGATAATCGTTTGTACATCTTTCAAATTGGGAACATTGTGAAATAAATTTTCTTCCCCGTTCAGGAGGCAGGCGACAAAGATGGGAAGGGTGGCGTTCTTCGAGCCACTCACTTTCACCTCCCCAATTAATCTCTCGCCTCCTCTTATGACGATCTTATCCATTGAAACTCCTTTAAATCCCCCCGACCCTCCTTTGCTAAAGGGGGGAGAGGGGGGGGATTATTTCTTTTGTGCCTTCACCACTCTCTCAATTCCAGCCAGGTCGGGAACGCTCTCCGGATGAAAAAAATACCCCGTTTCCTCCATCAGTTCAGTCACCCTCGGATTCTGACCCTGGCCTACCTCCAACAGGAGCCATCCCCCAGGCCTGAGATAGAAAGGGACCCGGGAAATGATGCGTCGGTAAAACTCCAACCCATCCTCCCCTCCATCCAGTGCTATCATCGGTTCATAATCCTTCACCTCTTTGGCTAAGGTTTGGATTTCATGGCGATGAAGATAGGGGGGATTGGAAAGGATCAGGTCAAAGAGCCCCTGCTTTTTTGAAACACAAAATGGTTCAAAGAGATCGCCACTGACAAATTCGATCTGACTCTGAACGCCCGCAGATCTCGCATTCTCCTTGGCTAATAAAATAGCCTCTCTGGAGAGATCGGTGGCCACCAGAAAAACATCTTTTCTCTCTTTCGCCATGGCGATGGCGATCGCACCGCTTCCCGTTCCTATTTCGAGAATAAAAGGTTTTCTCTTGAACGGACTTTCTGAAAGGATGCGCAGACTCTGTTCAACTAAAAGCTCTGTTTCGGGTCTCGGAATGAGGACTCGAGGGTCCACCTTTAAATCAATCGACCAAAACTCCTGATGCTCCAGAATGTATTGTAGCGGCTCTCCTGAAATCCTTCTTTGGATCAGTCTCTCGAATGCCTCTTTATCCCCCTTCTGAAGTGGGCCGCGGAGATTCATATAGAGCCCCTCCCTGCTGAGGTCCAGAGAGCGAGCTAAAAGAAGCTCCGCATTGAGGCGAGAATTTTCTATCTGATTTTTCTCTAAACAATGTGTTGACCAATTGAGGAGTTCAAGAACTGTCATATCCAGACCATACGTTCTTTGGTAAGGGAAGGCGACCCCCATTTTATAGGCAACGGGAAGGATTATTTGGTATTTGAGCTTTTGGATTTTGAATGTTCAAGCTCTCCTTTCAATGCCTTCGCTTGATAATGGGTGGTCAGAGGATCAATAATTTCATCGAGCTCTCCTTCCAGTATGGATTCGAGGCGGTAAAGGGTCAGCCCGATCCGGTGGTCCGTGACTCTTCCCTGAGGAAAGTTATAAGTTCGAATGCGTTCGCTTCGTTCTCCCGTTCCCACTTGATTTCTTCTCTTCTCTGAAATCTCGACCTGTTTTTCCTGCTGGGCTTTATCCATTAATCTCGCTCGAAGGATTTTAAGAGCTTTGGCCTTATTTTTGTGCTGCGATTTCTCGTCCTGGCAGGAAACCACGATTCCCGTAGGGAGATGGGTAATCCGAACCGCCGAGTCCGTCGTATTGACGCTCTGACCGCCTGGCCCCGAAGATCTGAAGATATCAATCCGTAGGTCATTTGGATCAATTTGAACATCCACCTCTTCTGCTTCTGGAAGAATCGCCACCGTCACCGTAGAAGTATGGATGCGCCCCTGAGATTCTGTGACAGGAACTCTTTGAACCCGGTGGACCCCGCTTTCAAACTTCAGCCGGCTGTAGACCCCCTTCCCCTCAATCAGGGCAATGACTTCTTTAAATCCCCCCACTCCCGTGTAATGGCGGTTCAATATCTCCATTCGCCAGCCTCGTTTTTCTGCAAGCTTAGAATACATCCTGAAAAGATCGCTTGCGAAAAGGCCTGCTTCCTCTCCTCCTGTGCCCGCGCGGATTTCAAGCAAGATATTTTTTTCGTCATGAGGGTCTTTGGGGAGAAGAGTCATCCTCAACTCTTCCTCGATTTTTCCTTTCTCCTGCGTCAGCCGATGGAGTTCCTCTTTGGCCAACCTTTTCATCTCTTCATCTTCTTCATCCGTCAAAAGGTGCTGGCTTCCCTTAATCTCCTCCTCCAATTTTTTTAGTTTTCGATAAAGATCCACCACCCTTCCAAGTTCCGCATACTCCTTGGCGGTCTTCTGGAATTCATCCTGTTTCGTAATCAACTCGGGTCGGCCAAGCAGGTGCGAGAGTGTTTCGTACCGACGCTCGACCTCTTCTAATTTTTCAAACATCTTTCTCCCCTTAAAATAAAGACCCATGCCGATCCGTTTGACATGGGTTTCCCTTTCGTTATCGCCTTCCTTCCAACTCTAAGACCTCCTGAAGGGCACGCAACGCCACTTCGATCTGATCTTCAGAAGGTTCGTGGGCCGTCAACCTTTGTAGCCAAAGACCGGGTTTGATGAAATATTGAAACCCCCTGCTCTCCCTTTTTTGATCGGCAAACCGGATGATCTCATAGGCCAGCCCCGCGATCAGAGGGATGAAAACCACCCGGGAGGCCACCTTGTAACCAAATGAAAGATGGTGAGGGATCATGGCAAAGACGATGATGCTCACCACCATGACAATAAGAAGAAAGCTCGTTCCACATCTGGGATGAAGGGTACTGAAACCCTTGACCCGATCGTAGACCAACGCCTCGCCGGATTCGAAGGCGAAAATCGACTTGTGCTCCGCACCATGATATTGAAAAATGCGCCGGATCTCTTTGAAAAAGGAGATCCCCCACAAATAGGACAGAAAGATAATCAATCGAATGATTCCATCCACCAGATTGAAGAAGATACCGCTTGTGCCAACCATGGGCATGGCGAATCGCAACCACTTCGTTAAAAAGAGAGGAACTAAAAAGAATAGGAAAACGCCGAAACAGAGGGCGAAGGTAAAGGTTAGGCCCATGGTCCAGGGGCTGACCTCCTTTTCCTCTTCCAGGGACTGATTGGCTGAAAAGTTAAGAGCCTTCATTCCTAAAACCAACGCCGAAAGCAAATTGATCACCCCTCTGACCAAAGGAATTTTGGAAAAAAACTTCTTCTCAGAAAAAAAGTTCAACCTCTCCCGTTTCACCACAATCTCACCATTGGGTTTCCGGACCGCAATCGCCATCGAATTGGGAGATCTCATCATCACCCCTTCGATCACTGCCTGTCCACCCACCCGAATTTGATCTTTCTCTTTTTTAGGGAGAGATGGATGGGATGGAGGATAACCCTGATCGATATCTTTTTTTCCAAAGAGCATTTGAACCCTCCCCATGAACCCCCGTGTTAAAAAATGAGCCAAAACGATCCTCCCTTTGATTAGATCAAATAATAAGCGCTTCTCAGAGAGAGACGAAACCGTCTCCTCTCTTCAAGCAACATTTTATATGAC
>DCUS01000113.1:0-4768 GCA_002327885.1 Syntrophaceae bacterium UBA2208 | reverse complement strand
CCATATTTTTTTTGAAACCGTTCAATTCTCCCGGCGGTATCTAAAAATTTCTGTTTTCCGGTGAAGAAAGGATGACAGCTGGAGCAGATCTCTACGTGGATTTCTTTCTCTGTACTCTTTGTTTCAAAAGTAGCTCCGCAGGCACATTTAATCACCGTATCAAAAATTTTGGGGTGAATCTCTTTTTTCATCTGACTGGCCTCCAATACTCAATATTAATGAATTTCCAAAAAAATTCAACATTTTTTGTCCAACGCCGATGGCTTCCTCCTCACTTTTGCGCAGGGGCGCGAACGGAGATTATTGATTCATGCAGTCGAGGAAATCCCGATTGCCCTTGGTGGCATGCATTTTCTCCAATAAAAATTCCATGCTTTCCACGGTGTTCATCGGTTGAAGAACTTTTCTCAAAAGCCAGATTCGGTTTAGATCATTGGGTTCCATGAGGAGTTCCTCTTTTCTTGTGCCGGACCGCTGAATATCAATGGATGGAAAGACCCTCCGGTCCACCAGACGCCGATCCAGATTGATTTCCATATTTCCCGTCCCTTTGAACTCTTCGAAGATCACCTCATCCATACGGCTCCCGGTGTCAACCAGGGCGGTGCCAATAATGGTGAGGCTCCCCCCCTCTTCGATGTTTCTCGCTGCGCCAAAAAAACGCTTGGGTCGCTGAAGGGCATTGGCATCGATTCCTCCAGAAAGGACTTTCCCGCTGGGGGGGACAACGGTATTATACGCCCTGGCCAATCGGGTGATGCTATCAAGAAGGATGACCACATCCTTTTGATGCTCCACTAATCGTTTTGCCTTTTCGATCACCATCTCCGCTACCTGAACATGGCGTGAGGCCGGCTCATCGAAGGTGGAACTGATGACCTCTGCATCAACAGAGCGTTCCATATCGGTCACTTCCTCCGGTCGTTCATCGATGAGGAGGACAATCAGGGTGATTTCCTTATGGTTGGAGGTGATGCTATGAGCGATCGTCTGGAGAAGCATGGTCTTACCCGTTCGGGGAGCGGCGACGATCAGTCCTCGTTGTCCCTTTCCAATGGGGGTGAGAAGGTCCATCACCCGGGCGGAGTAATTTTTAGAATCATTCGACATTTCCAGGTAAATTTTCTCCTGGGGATAAAGGGGAGTGAGATTGTCGAAGAGAATTTTATCCCTCGCCACCTCCGGGTCTTCGTAGTTGACGAGTTCCACTTTCAACATGGCGAAATACCGTTCCGTATCTTTGGGGGGACGAATCTGACCCGAGACCGTGTCACCCGTTCGAAGATTGAATCGCCGAATCTGAGAGGGCGAGATATAAATGTCATCCGGCCCGGGCAGATAATTGTAGTCGGGGGCTCTTAAAAAACCGAACCCGTCGGGCAGGATTTCGAGCACCCCTTCCCCAAAGATCAGGCCGTTTTTTTCCGTCTGGGCTTGAAGAATAGCAAAAATCAATTCTTGCTTTCTCATCCCGCTCGCCCCTTCCACATTGAGTTCCTTCGCGATTTTGTACAATTCATTAATCTTTAACTTTTTCAAATCTTTGATGTTCATATTTTTTTTCCTTTACCCTCCCTGATCGCTAAGCGTTTAGCTTCTTTTTTTGATTGAAGCGCAACTTTCCTTAATTCTTTAAAAACCTCTTTTGCCCTTTTCTTCGCCTCCTCTATGGATCCCTCGTTTCGAATGACATAGTCTGCCAATTTCACCTTCTCTTCAACCGGCATCTGAGAGGAGAGGATTCTCAGGGCCTCCTCGGGGCTCATCCGATCCCGCCCTTTCAACCTTTCAATCTGCTGTGTCTGAGTTGAAGCAACCACAATCAGTTTATCCAGGTCACGTTGATCCCCAAGCTCGGCAATAAGCGCGGCATCGATCACCACGATCGCCTCGGGATCCTTCTGCCCAATTTCTTTTATTCTTCGATCCATCTCCTCTTTAATCCGAGGATGGAGAATCTGGTTTAGGAGTTCCCTCTTTTTGGAATCCACAAAGACTTTATCCGCCAATTTTTTCCGATGAATGGACCCATCTCCCTGAAGGATTTCCTTGCCAAATGCCCTGATGAGTTCACTCCAGGCGGGTCGGTGGGGTTGAACCAGCTCCCTGGCAATCTGGTCTGCATCGATGATGTAAGCGCCCTCTTCTCTTAAGACTTGAGAGATAGCGGTTTTTCCGCTCGCCACCCCTCCCGTCAATCCGACGATGAGCATTCATTCACCTGAAAAAAATTACACGTTCACCGGTTAGGGTGAAGACAACCGTAAGGCACCCATCCCACTTTAAAACTTATATGTCGAGGCGTTGAACAAAGAGGGCATTTTCTTCGATGAATTGGCGCCTTTGCTCCACTTCATCGCCCATTAACACACTGAAGATTTCATCGGCCTCAACGGCATCTTCCACCTTTACCTTGAGGAGTGTCCGGGTCTCCGGATTCATCGTGGTTTCCCAGAGTTGTTCGGGATTCATCTCCCCCAATCCTTTATATCGTTGGATGCTCAACCCCTCTCGTCCCAATTGATTCAGAGATTGAAGCAGTCCCTCCTCGTGATCGATGGTTACATTCTTTCCCTTCTCCATCAACGTATAGGGAGGGGGCGCCATCTCTTGGATTTCTTGCCGAATTTGATAAAGATGGCGATATTCAACGGAAGCGATGAGTTCCCAATGAACTTGGCTTCTTAGATCTTTCCCGTTGGATTCTTGAACTTCAAAACCGTAGAGATTGTGCTCTTCGTCCCAGGAAAGATCGAAGACATCAAAACCACTCTTTCTTAATCGCTTCTGAAGATCCGCCATTTTCCCCTTCTCCTCAAAAATCGATTTGTTTCGGACTCCATTTTCAAGGAGGAACAGAAGGAGGGTTCGGGAATAACCTTTTTTCTGGATCCGTTGCATCAAACCATGATAAGTGTAAATTTTTTCTAAGAGTAAGCCGAGCCTCTTGTCGGTCAATTTTTTATTTGAGGACTGGACGATCACCTCACACTTATTCGTCGCCCGACTCATGAGATATTGATTGAAAGCTTCCTCATTCTTAATATAGGTCTCGTTTTTTCCCTCAATCACTTTGAAGAGCGGAGGTTGCGCAATGCAGAGATGTCCCCGCTCGATCACCTCCGGCATATGGCGATAGAAAAAGGTGAGGAGTAAGGTTCGAATATGGGATCCGTCCACATCCGCATCGGTCATGATGATGACGCGGTGGTATCGAAGCCGGTGGATATCGTAGTCGTCCTTGCCAATCCCTGCTCCCAGGGCAGAGATGAGGAGGCGAATTTCTTCGCTGGCCAACATCTTATCAAACCGAGCCTTCTCCACGTTAAGGATTTTCCCCTTGAGGGGAAGGATGGCCTGGAAAGTTCTATCCCTGCCCTGTTTGGCTGAACCTCCTGCGGAATCCCCTTCCACAATAAAGATTTCGCTGAGGGCTGGATCCCTTTCCTGACAATCGGCTAATTTTCCGGGGAGGGATCCTCCTTCCAAGGCCCCTTTTCGACGGCTCAGTTCCCGTGCCTTCCGGGCGGCTTCCCTGCCCCGAGCGGCATCGATCACTTTTGAGATGATCTTTCTGGCGACGCCGGGATTTTCTTCAAAGTAACTCCCCAATTTTTCATTGACCAGGGCCTCCACCAATCCTTTCACTTCGCTGTTCCCCAGTTTCGTTTTGGTCTGCCCTTCAAATTGAGGGGTTGGAATTTTTACGCTGATGACCCCTGCCAGCCCTTCTCGAATATCTTCTCCCGTGAGGTTCTCCTTGAGGCCCTTCAGAAGGTTGGTGTTGGTCGCATATTGATTGATCGTTCGCGTGAGGGCGCTCTTAAAGCCCACCAGGTGGCTCCCCCCTTCATGCGTATTGATGTTGTTGGCGAAGGAAAAGAGGTTTTCGGCATATCCGTCGTTGTACTGGAAGGAAATCTCCACATCGATTCCGTTCTTGACACCTTGTATATAGATGGGTTTAGGATGGATACAATTCTTATTTTTATTAAGATATTCGATGAAGGAGATGATTCCACCTTTATAAAAGAAATCATGCCGCTTTTCTGAGCGCTCATCTTCGATGCTGATGGAAAGCCCTTTGTTTAAAAAAGCCAATTCTCTTAAGCGTTGAGACAGGATATCAAAACTGAAATTTACGGTTTCGAAGATTTGACTGTCCGGTTTAAAACGAACCTGAGTTCCTGTTTGCTTCGTCTTTCCGGTCACCTCCAATTTTATCTTGGCCTCTCCCCTCTCATACGTCTGATGATAAACCTTGCCTTCCCTCCGTATCTCCAGATCAATAAATTCGGATAGGGCATTGACGACCGAGAGTCCGACCCCATGAAGGCCTCCAGAAATTTTGTAACTGCGATTGTCAAATTTACCTCCGGCGTGGAGTTTGGTCATGACCACTTCGACGGCAGGACGATTCTCTTTCTCGTGAATATCGACGGGAATGCCCCGACCGTCGTCCCTGACCGTGACACTGTTGTCGATATGAATGATCACATCGATCCGGGAGCAGTATCCTGCCAGTGCTTCATCAATACTATTGTCCACCAGTTCATGAACCAAATGATGCAGTCCTTCGATTCCTGTATTTCCAATATACATCGAAGGTCTTTTGCGGACAGCGGCTAATCCTTCTAAGATCTTGATCTGTTCCGCCATGTATTTTTCCGTTTGTTCTTTCATCCCTTCTCCTTGAATGGTGTGGCATGAATATCAATCACAACTGAAATCCACTTAAAGCCTCATCGGCATGATGATGCATAACTGG
>DCUS01000154.1:3155-21060 GCA_002327885.1 Syntrophaceae bacterium UBA2208 | reverse complement strand
ATGGCAAAATATCCAAAATTTTTAATGGAACACTTTCAAAATCCAAGAAATGTAGGGGAAATTTCTAACCCGGATGGTGTCGGCACCGTCGGAAATGCCTCCTGTGGAGACATTATGCAAATGTTCATTAAAATCGATGGCGGGAAAATTACCGAGGCGAAGTTTAAAACTTTTGGCTGTGGAGCTGCCATCGCCACCAGTTCGATTTTAACCGAGCGGATCATCGGGGCCACCCCAAATGAAGCCATGAAGATATCGGAGGAGACCTCCAGGGAAGTCCTCGCCCAATTGCCCAAAGAAAAAGTCCCCTGTTTCACTCTGGCGACCGATGCTTTAAAATTGGCGATCGAGGAGTTCCACTGCAAACGGGCCGGAGTTCATGAAAAGGGTGGTTTTGATTTGAAAAAAATAGAGAATGATTAAAAGGGGCCGCCTCATGACAAAAGAGGAAAAGGTCGTTTTCCTCAAGAATCCAAACAGGGTTCTCGAACAACTCATTAAAAACTTCATTAATGAAGCCCAGCCCAATCGAAGAACCCAAATCGACCACGGAGTTTATTGGGAAGAACCTCTGATAGGATTTGCCTCGGGGATGGATCCCCTTTTTTTTGAATATAAAACCCTCATTGGTTCCTTTCATCTCACCCCAAGAGAAATCATGTCAGCCAATCTCAAAGAGAGAGGCAGAGGCCTTCTCTTTACCCAAATTGAACAGATCAGCGTCATTTCATGGGCCCTCCCCGTTTCTGAAGATACTCGAACAAGTAATCGTCAGGAGAAGCAATTTCCATCCAAACTCTGGGCTTACACCCGAGATTTTGGAGAAGCCTGTAATGGCGCTCTCAAGAAACATGTCGCGACCTTTTTAGAGGATTTAGGACATGTGGCTGTCGCACCCACTCTTTCTCCAACATTCCAATATGCCCGCGATGAAAAGGTGGGCTGGGCCTCCCCCTGGTCTGAACGCCATATTGCTTATGCCTGTGGCCTCGGAACATTCAGCCTCAATGACGGTCTCATCACTCCCAAAGGGATGGCGGTTCGATTTGGCAGTGTGGTCACCCTTCTTAAGCTGACACCCAGCGAGAAGAAATACCGTGACTATAGAGAAAACTGTCTGCAGTTTCGGAATGAAAAATGTGGAAAGTGCATTCCGAGATGTCCGGCCGGTGCGATTACGGAGAAGGGACATGATAAGGATAAATGCCACGAATATCTCCGGTCCCAACCTTTGGTAGCGAAACGGTTAGAATACGGGCTGCAAAATCCTCCCCCTTCCTGCGGTCTCTGTCAAACTGACGTCCCCTGTGAATTTGAAATTCCAAGACCCAATCTGATTGCCTAATAAAGCTGAAACCTGCGCAAGAAGTCGGAAGAGCTCTTAACTATTCTCCGGACAGCATAAGGACCCTTATATCCAGAGGGAAATTCATCGCAGTTAAGAGAGGAAAGGAATGGTTCACTCATGAGACCCTTTTATTGAAACAAAGTAAAGGGAAATGAGGGAGGCGTATTAGGAGGATACCTTGACCGGTTCAAGATCGAGATACCCCTCCTACATATTCACCTTCTTCCAGGTAAGGTTCAAAATATCATCGCGCCTCATACCCGTATAATATCCATTTGGATGAAGGCGAATTAGACAATAATTGTTTTATAGTTTTAAGCTTTCCAGCAGAGCCTTATCATCTCCATCCTTCTGGATGGTTGAGATAAACAAACCGCTTGACATCGTTCGGTTAAATCGTAAGATTAATCATCGGATTATTTGAATCCTAAAGATCCATTAAACCAAAATACAACATGAAAATTCATATTATACGGCAAGAAGCCACAGAAAAAGAGATTCAGGAAATGCTGGAAGAACTTGAGACATATATCAAACTGGCTGTCGACGTGGAACGGAGAGTACTTGCCGGAGGCGGTGAGTATCATGCCGATTGCGAAGAAGTCCTGCTCGAAGATGGGAGTCGGCAGGAAGACATCTGGGGTGCTGATTGGTATCCTGATTCAAACGTGGTGGGGTTTGGGGCTTTAATTAATATCCGCCCTCATCAGGGGAACCGTGGGATGGAGATTGAAGATCCGGAGCTGCGAAAGAGGATCGAAACCACTGTGCGCCAATGGTTAGAGATGGGATCCAAATGAAAGATTTAAAAAGGATGCGTGAGCGTTTTATTCGAGATGGAAGTTCCGTGCGTATGGGCAATATCGCCTCTAACCTGCTCCGCCTCAACAAATGGATTCTGATGAGGCGGAGCGATGGGGCAATCATTGATTTAATGCGGGAAATAGCTTGGCTCATGGAATGGAGTGGAGACCTGGCTTCTGTGGAACTCGTCGATATGCAGCGGGAGATCTGTCGATGGCGTCGCATCTGGCCTGTTGAACAGGAGCGCCACCTCCTGGCAGTACGTGCATTCCATATGTCGAAGCGGATTTTAGAAGGGTCAGGACTTCTTGCGCAGATTACACCCGAAATGAAACAAAACCCTTGAGAGATACCTAACTGTAGATTTAGCATTGAGGGTCGCCCATTGCTTCTTTGTCTCTTAACGGGTGCCTCCCTTTGCTTTTTTTGACAATTTCCTCTTTATTGTGTTAGATTCCATTTAAGTGGGGCTGTAGCTCAGCTGGGAGAGCGCTTGAATGGCATTCAAGAGGCCGACGGTTCGATCCCGTTCAGCTCCACCATATTTCTTAATGGGAGAGCGGCCGTATCGACAGGTTTACCTCAACCGATATACCAATGGCTTTGATTTTCCGACTCACCATAAAGTTTATTTCGTGAGACTCCTCTTCTCTTCTATCTGGCGGTCGAGTCTTTGTAGCTTCTCGATGGTTTCCCTCATTTTATGATTCGTTTCCTTCAGCCCAGCCACCTCATCGCGCAGATTTTTATTCGCCTTTTGGACCCTGTCCAGATTGGTTTTTAGCTTCTCGATTTCCCGCAGAACCATAATCCAATTCTGGAAGTCTTCTGTGGGCGCTTTTACCGATGTGACGGAGAGATAGGTTTCCATTTCCTGAAGAGCTTGAGTGTAATTTAATTGGGGGTTTCTATGATTCACATAAAGAAAAGCTAATTGCAAACGGGATTGATCTCTCACGGAGGGCTCAGGATGCTCGCGAACGAGCTTTTCTAATTGGGAGGTTTCCTGGAAAAAATCTTTTTCTCCCTCCGGTTTTTTCACTACCTGTCTCACACTGCAGCTGACCACGAAAAGAAACAGGAGAAAAATGCAACCCCACTGAAGGCGATGAAATGGTGAGCCCATATCTCCTCCTTTTATTTTACTCCTCCATCTCAGGAAGTAACGGAACGTTCCAGTCCGTCTGACGGGGACCGTTATCCTTGCGGCGGTCGACCACAAAGATGCTACGGGAAAATGACTTGGCATAATTTTTCATCTCCGCAGCGATTTCCCCGACCTGAATGTGATTTTTTAACTCTCGGTGTTGGTTGGTGACGACTGCAATACCTATTGTCATGATGGGGAAGGATACTTTCTGTCCCTGTCGCGTTTCTCCCTGAATACAACCCCGCTGCCGATCTTCCATGTCGTAAAAATCCGGCACCATTTTATCAAAGGAATCGATGACGGCATGGCAAATCTTCTCATACCCTTGAGGTGAAGTAATCACAACAAAATCGTCTCCCCCAATATGCCCGAAAAAGGCCTCTTTATTGCCCTGGGCGTTGACCACATCGGTGACCATCCTGGCCGTGGCCTGGATGACCTCATTGCCCCGGGCATAGCCGTATCGATCGTTAAAGGCCTTGAAGTTGCTCAAATCAAGTTGGCAAAAGGCCACCAGGGCCCCTTCTCTCAATCTCTTATTCAGCACATTTTCAATGGCGACGCTTCCGGGAAGGTGAGTGAGGGGGTTGGCGTCGAGAGACATCTCCTCCAGACGTTTCAATCTCTGGGCCATCTTCTGGAAAGCCTGGAAGAGATCTCCTAATTCATCCTGATTGCGAACCTCGGGGAGATGGTCGAATTTTCCCTCCGAAATCTCCCGCGTGGAAAGTTTCAACCGATGGATGGAGAAGGAGATGTGACGGGTAATGATTAATGCGATGATAATTCCCAGAAGGAGGCCGCCGAGACTCAATCCGGCCGTCATCCAAAAGGCGGAGCGGCCAATGTTCAGGGTCTTGAGGCCTTTTTCATTCTGATCCTCTCTGGCATCATGAGAGATTCCTTGTACCAGTTGAAAGAGTTCTTCCTGCTTTCGCCTGATTTGCCGATCATCATCCTGAAAGGCCCGAGAAGAAATATCTTCTCTCTTCTCCCATCCCGTTTTAAAGAGACGGTTGTACTCTTGGTGGAGAGCAGCTATTCGATCGAGAGGAAGGCTGGAGACATCTGGAAGATAACCCATCTGCTGCAGGAGATTTTCGAATTCCTCGCTTCTTTTCCAGAAGAGCACTTCCATCTCCGAACTCTTGAGAATGAAAGAACGACGTCCATAGAGTTCCTGGGCGAGCAGGATCTCGATCATTTCATCAGTCATTTGTATCAAACGAACATCGCGCTCTATAATTCGATGATTGATTTCATTCAGTCGTTGGAGGCTGGAGAGGGCAATGATGGCAATGACGATGGTCAAGATCCCATAGGATAGGAATCCAAGAAGCAACTTCTTTGCTATGGTCAGACGGAAAAGCCGGGCCAAGCCTCTTTTCATCGGTCCTCTCTCCTGTTTTTCTACCTCAGGCTTATTGATGGGAGTCAACCCCTGGACCCCTCCCCGATATTCACATTACCACAAATATCTAAATTCAAAAATAATAATACGAAAATCATCCCTATTTTTTTTGGGGGGCCGCCAGCCTTCCGCTCTCCATGCCCATGTCCTGTTTTCCTACTCCTTATTTGCTGCTCCTCCAAACGCATGAGATATTTTAACATTGCACGTTGTCATTGCGAGCCCGAGGGGCGCGGCAATCTCTTTTCCCGTGGGATTGCTTCGTCGCTACGCTCCTCGCCAAAGCAAATCATTTATTGCATCTGTGCTCATTCATTGAAAATGGGATAAAATTAAATTATGATTATCTTAAAAAAAAGGGAGGATAGGATGCAAGAGGAGACGAAAGAAAAAACAGAGATCACCCATTTCCATTGGGATAAACTTTTACAACTTCATCCAACGGATGTTTGTAACCGGACAGAAGCCATCTATCATCCTGCCCGAGAAGGCTTCCTATTGCCGGTCTATAATCTGCGGTACCTGATCCTTCCCAAAGAAAAAAAGATTCTCCGGGTGGAAGGGAACGATAAACCCGTTGAAGAAGAACTTCTCCCCTACTTCTATCTGATGGTCCTCGTGTATCTGAATGAAGCCAAAGACATTAAACCTGCTCATACGTGGGTGAGCGAGAAAGATCTCAAGGGAGGATCCACTTTTTTCCGGGGCCCTCATCGCCTTCAGGTGGAAGAACTGACCACCCTTCTCGGAAAAAATCCGGAGAACTTTCTTAAAACAGGCAAGACACTGGGGGGGAGCGAAATCCTTTATGGGGATAAAGGATTCGCGATAGAAGTATTCCCCAGAGTTCCTCTCGCTTATATTCTATGGAAAGGGGATGCAGAATTTCCGCCAAAGATCAATGTTCTATTCGATTCCACGATCGAATCCCACATTCCTTTAGATATTATATGGTGCATGGTGGACGAAACAAGCCGGCGACTGGTCGCCCAGACCAGGGGTTCGTAGTTCAGGGCCAATGATTATTAAAACGAGGAGTAAAAATCATGAAACCCATTCGGTTGGAAATTGTTACAAAAGTGGTCACCTTTTTTGATCACTGCCGCCGTTGCCAGATCCTCTTCGATCAGGCGGGGCTCGACAAAAAGATTCATCAAAAAGAAATGGAGGAATACCCCTTGGATTTAAAAGAAGAGGTGATGAAACTCTCGGACTGGATCCGAGAATTAAGCCGACTCTATAAACATCGTCTCCTGATCAGGCTAATCGATGTTCAATCTCCTTTCGGCATTTATAAATCCCTGCGTCATCGGATCCGAACTTACCCTGGCTTCATTGTGGAAGGGAAAGAGACCTATATCGGGTGGGATAAAAACCAGCTCGAAAGCCTTCTGGATAAGTATATTCAGGGCTCTCTCCCATCAAAACAGCGAAGCCTTCATCCTTTCCTTTCTTCGGAGCGCTCCCATTGACCACTTTACGCTCTCCTGAGGACACACCTGCCTGCGGCAGGCAGGGATTTCGAAAACCGCTCAGACCGATTTTATAGATTTTTCGCATCTCACATGGAAAGAGGTGGCAGTGGAAAAAATATTCCAGGGTTTAAAGAAATTGGAGGGGGCAGAAAATTGGAAGATGGAGCGCTTGAAGCTATAAAGTTTTTAGCATCTCTTCCGCAAAATCTCTCAGATCACTATCACTGGCAGTCATAGCTAAAATGTCCACCTTGGCTCTGAAACCCTGTTTTTCAACCAGACTCCTGGTTTCATAGAGGCCTTTCATCGCCGTAAGGGCCTGCAAAACACTCTCGGAATTCGAATAATCCAGCAAAAGGGAGAGCGTGTTCCAGTCGTCAGGGAGACCATATTGATCCAAATAGGTCCTGACCGCTGTTTCAAACTGATCGGTGCCTTGATAACGATCGATGTCATTACGCGCTTTTTGATGTTTTTTCGTTCCTTTCTTCCCCATGAAGAGTTTGTCGGCCTCCTTTCGATACTTTTTCATCACCCATTCGGAACGACGAGATCTCGCTGCATCTTTGGGAGCTTCTTGGGGAGCGTATGGACTGCGATCTTTTCTCCGATCAATCTCTCTCCAGGATAGTTTTTCCCTTTCCTTCCCGTCGTGTTGCCGAGCCATATTTCACTCCGCCCTGCTGGAAATTTTATTTCTTTATATCACCCTTTTGAAAAAAGTCAAACCTTTTAAGCGCTGGTATATAAGGGATGAATTGCCGCTTGAGTCCGATTGCTATTTTAAAAGCGAGAGAGTATGATGTTATCAATTTAAGTTGGCTGTCCCACCGCTCGCTGGAGGTCTCCATTATGGAAGATAAGAAATATTTGAGCCAAGTCAAGGAAGTTACCAACCGTTCTCCTTACTACCAACTTCTCGGGATGAAAGTTTTAGAAATCCGAGATGGAGAATGTAGAATTGAAATGCCATTTAGAAAAAAACTGACCCATCCCTATGGGATTGCCCATGGAGGAGCCATCGCCTCTCTTGCCGATTCTGCAGTGGCCATGGCGTTAATCAGCCTGGTCAAACCGAGCGATAGGATTACAACCATTGAGTTCAAGATCAATTTTTTCACTCCTGTCAGCAAGGGAAAACTGACGGCGAAAGCCAAGATCATCCACCGGGGTTCGAAAACAGCCGTCGGTGATGTGGAGGTCAGCAACGGCCATGGCAAATTGATAGCCAAAGTGATTGCCACCTACAACATTCAGGGCACGGAAAACCGGAAATCAATACATTTGTCATGACTCAAAAACGATGAACTTTTATTCTCTCGATAAACCACGCTTCACCTCTACCCCTTGGGAGGTGAAAAGGAGCGTGATGACTTCTCCTGACTTCCCAAATTTATTCAAAGGCTTCTCATCCAGGATGAGATCGAGACCCCCGGCATTTCCAACAATGATACGAAGTTGATTCGACGCCTGGATGGAAACGCCCTCTCCTGGTTTGAAGGTCATTTCCTTTTCCGCCTGATCGTCCACCCGAAGGCTCACCCATGTTTCCTCAATCGCTTTAATCTGGAGAGATAAAGGTTTTTTTTCTGGAACAGCAGTTGTTATGGTGGCAGGGAGAGATGGAGCGAGGGGTTCTTTCTCTTCAGCAACAGGTTTTTCTTCTGGAACAGACCGGGGCGCAGTGACGGGAGAAGAGGGCTCAACGGGAAGTTTCTCGGCGGCGGGTTCTTTCGGGGCAGGTTTCTCAAGGACGGGCTGAATGGGAGGTTTAGCAGGGTAAGGAAAAAAGAAATAAAAAACGATGAGGCTCCCTGTAATGATTCCTCCAATTACCAAAACCTGTTTTATATTCCATAGAATCTTCTGTTTAGGTTTCGAAGGACCGGGGAATGGAGTCTCCTGTTTGGGTTCAAGTAGAGTAAGGGGTGTCGTTTTCAATTTGGGTGTTGGGGAGCGTTTGGATGGAACCTTTGTTTCTCGCTTTTGGGTTTGAGTGGAATGCGGTGTGACGGATTCTCCCCTTAGATCCCCCTTATAACGGAGGAGAATATCTTCGGGATCAAGGCCAAGATATTTGGCATAGGATAAAAGGAATCCTTTGACATAGGTGGCGGGTGGAAGAAGGTGAGGTTGATCCTTTTCGATGGCCTCGAGAATGTGCTCTCTAACCTTCGTGCCTTTTGCCACCTCTCTCAAGGAAATCTTTTTAGACTCACGCTGCTGTCTAAGATATTTACCTAATGTCTCCCCTTCATCCACAGAGGAACTCCCTTAGGACACCTGGGTGAAAGTGGGCGGATAGCCCAATCGATTCAAAGCCCGTGGGTTTTGGGTCCAATTTCTTTCCACAGAGACCCATAATTCTAAAAAGACCTTTACCCCCAAGAAGGCCTCCACTTCTTTCCGGGCGGCCTCTCCAATCCTTCTTATTTTTTCTCCACCTTTCCCGATAAGAATCCTCTTTTGAGAATCCCTTTCAACATGAATCGTTGCTTTGATGATCACGAGGTTCTTTTCAGAATGCTCTTTAAACTCATCAATGGTGACAGCCGTCGAATAGGGAATTTCTTGATAGGTTTGGTGAATTACCTTTTCTCGAATCCTTTCGGAGACCCAGAAACGTTCGGTTTGATCCGTAATCATGTCTTGCGGAAAATAAGGCGGGGCTTCAGGAAGGACTTTCAGGATTTCACCGATGAGAATATCCGTCCCCTCTCCGGTCATGGCCGAAACAAGAAGGATCTCCTTAAAAGGATGAAGTCTTCGATATTGATCGATGATGGGGAGGAGGTTTTTTCTTTTCACCATATCCATTTTATTGATGACCAGGAAGGGAACCCCATTGCTTCCTTGGAGGGATTCTATCATCTTTTGATCTTTTTCCACAAGTGGGGAGGTTGCTTCGATGAGAAAGAGAAGGACCTCTGCATCTCGACCCGATGCAATCGCTGTTCGGACCATCCTCTGGCTTAGTTCAGACCTTCCCGGGTGAATCCCCGGGGTATCCAAAAAGATGAGCTGACCTCCTTCGACATGTTTAATGCCGAGAATTCGGTTCCGTGTAGTTTGGGGTTTTTCAGCGATGATGGCAATCTTATCCCCAATGAGACGGTTGAAAAGTGTTGATTTCCCGACATTGGGTCTTCCCAAGATTGAAATAAAACCAGATTTGAAAGGCGCCATTCTTTCCTGATNNATTATACGAAAATGATGGTCTTTTTCAACGAATCCCAAAAAGCTCTTTGAGGCAAGACCAAGCTTCTGGTGAGCACCAATCCCTTTGTCCCACAATCTTCCCAACTAACATCCCTTCTCGATCGATGAGAAATGTTTGAGGGACCCAGCCCCTGACCATATAATGGTCCATGACCTTCTCTTTCAATAGCAGAAGAACCGGAAGGGTGACTTTATGATCGTTGACGACCTTTTGAACGGCTTTATTCCTTTCACCATCTATGGCAATTAAAAGAATGGCCAATTGATCATTCTTCCCAACAAAAAATTTTTCCAATAGAGGGATATCTTCTTTACAGGAAGCGCACCAAGTCGCCCAGAAAGTTAAGAGGACAGCTTTCCCTCTGAAGTCGCTGAGGGAGGTTTGCTTCCCATCCAAGCTCTTGAGAGAAAAAGCAGGGGCTGCTTTCTTTTCCTGAAATCTCTGAACGCCAAAAGAATGACAAGAAGGAAAATCGGGTTGAGAGGGAGAGGCGGTTCTTCCAATCCGGGGGGAAGAAATAAGCAACATGGTAAGGCCCATGACCATCCAGACCCAAAAGTTTCTTCTTTTTTTCATATCCATCTCCAAATGGAAGATTCTAAAAAAGACTAAAATATAATTCTCGCTCCGTCAACCCTCCGACCCCTCCAGTCAAAAGGCCCCCGCTGTCTTTCGGTCCGGAGGAGGGCCCGGTCGAAGAACCAATTTTGTCTTGAAAAGAGAGGATAGAAATGGTAAGGTGTGAGCCAGGTGAGGTTCAGGCTGAAGTCAATTCAAATTGAGTCCTAACTAAAGAAGGAGGGTTCTATGGCGGGAGTGAACAAAGTCATCCTTATCGGTAATCTGGGGGCAGATCCAGAAATCAAGTCTTTAACCAGTGGCACGATGGTAGCCAATTTTCGGATGGCGACGACCGAAAACCGGGTCAACCCATCTGGGGAGAAAACCGCTTTCACGGAATGGCATCGTATCGTTGCTTTCGGCCGATTAGCTGAGATTTGTCGTGACTATTTAAATAAGGGAAAGCAGGTTTATATTGAAGGTCGGCTGCGAACTCGAACATGGGAAGACAAAGATGGAAACAAAAGGTCGACGACCGAGATTGTGGCAACCCAAATGCAAATGTTAGGGGCGCCCGGTGCAACCGGCGAGGTTCCAGATAGAGGGGGGAGAGATGTTGACATCGACCGCGAAGCTTCTCCCGGGCCGGACGAAGAAGTGCCGTTTTAAAATAAAAACCTCCTCATGCTGACGCTCAGAAGGAGTCCAGCGCCGATGAGCGTAGAAATCATGAAAGACCCGCCATAACTGAGCAGGGGGAGAGGAATTCCTACCACTGGCATCATGCCCAGAACCATTCCAATATTGATGAAGACATGCCAGAAGAGCATGGCCACCACGCCGAAAGCGAGGATGGCGCCAAAGCGGTCTCTCGCCTGGACGGCAATGCGGAGTCCCCAGAGGATCAAGACAAGATAGAGTCCGATGGTGAAGAGAGAGCCGACCAATCCCCATTCTTCTCCCAGAGCCGAGAAAATGAAGTCGGTTTGTTGTTCGGGGAGAAATCCTAATTTGCATTGTGTCCCTTCCATGAAGCCCTTTCCCAAAATTCCGCCCGAACCGATTGCAATCTTCGATTGAATCAGGTGATACCCGGCGCCCAATGGATCCAATTCCGGATTAAAAAAGGTAAGGATTCGCCTCTTCTGGTATTCTTTAAGAAAACCCCAAAGAAGCGGCACGGCAGCCGCTCCCGTCAATCCGATCGTCAATAACGAAGACCATCGAATTTTAATAAAGATCAAGACCGAGAAAAAAACTAAGAGGAGCATGATCGCTGTTCCGAGGTCGGGTTGTTTAAGGATCAAGGCCATCGGCAGAAAGAGGAGGAGAAAAGGCAATGGGAGATGTTTCAATGAATAGTCTTTCCGTTCCGGAGGTCGATGGAAAAATTTTGCCAGCACTAAGATGAGAGAGATTTTGGCAAATTCCGAAGGTTGAAAAGTGAAAGGTCCAATCCTCAACCAGCGCTGAGCTCC
The DNA here is from genome assembly GCA_002327885.1 of Syntrophaceae bacterium UBA2208. Taxonomy (GTDB): domain Bacteria; phylum Desulfobacterota; class BSN033; order BSN033; family UBA1163; genus UBA1163. The sequence goes on along the minus strand of DCUS01000154.1, from coordinate 9,613 downwards.
TGCGGTGATGGGGCCGAAACCCAATACGGCGATTAAAAGAAATAAGGCAACGAAATAAATGAAATAAGCAAAATCGGAATAAAGACGGTATTCGATCAAGGCGATCGTCACCATCACCGTCAAACCGATGAACAGCCAGAATATTTGTTTGAGGTAGAGCGGAGTTCCGGACATCTCCATCTTTGCCGTGGCGCTATAGAGGTTGAGAATCCCGATGGAGGCAATGGCGAGAACAACCCCCAACAAAGCCCAGTCAAAATGAATGAAGAGACGTCGGTCAATCTGCATAATCCAAATCGCTTGGTTCCTCTCCCGTCTTTAAAGGAGGGGGGGATTCCGCATTAAGGTATTTTGCGATCACCTTCTTAGCGATCGGAGCGGCAGCGGAAGCCCCGAATCCTCCGTGTTCAACCAGAACAGCGACGGAGATCTTGGGGTCTTCAAAAGGAGCGTAGGCCGCAAACCAGGCATGATCACGAAATTTTAGAGGCACCCGATTCATATCCCCCTTTTTAAAGTTCGCAGGCAATCTGATCACCTGTGCTGTACCCGTTTTCCCTGCGACTTTTACCTCTTTCAATGAACAAGTCCAACCTGTTCCATGAGGATCGTTCACCGCTCCCCGGAGAGCTTCCTGGATCACTTGAAAAGTTTTCTCTGAAACGTTGGCTCTTCTCAATTCCACAGGTGAATACTCCTTTAATTTTTCCCCGTAGATATTTTCCACCCTTTCCACCACCTGGGGGAGATACTGTTTCCCTCCATTGGCAACGCCGGAAATGAGCATTAAAAGCTGCAGCGGAGTCACATTGAGGTATCCCTGACCAACAGAGAAGGAAAGGGTTTCACCGCTATACCAAGGAATCCCAAAACGTTTCTTTTTCCAGGAACTGGAGGGAACCGTCCCTGGTTTCTCGTGAGGGAGAGAGATCCCTACCACCTTTCCCAACCCGAATTCATTGGCATAATGAGCGATAAGATCCACTCCCACTTTCAATCCAACTTGATAAAAATAGACATCGCAGGATTCAACGATGGCCCGATGGAGACTGATGGTTCCATGGCCTCCTTGCTTCCAGCATCGAAAATCTCGATTCCCATAATGGAATGCCCCTGTGCAGTGAAACGGTGTGTTTGGCGTAATCATTCCTGATTCAAGACCTGCAATGGCAGTGACGATTTTGAAGACCGAGCCGGCAGGGTATTGGCCCTGAATCCCTTTGTTTTGAAGAGGGTGGTGAGGATTTTCAACAAGAGATTTCCATTCCTCCTGAAGAATATTTCTTGCGAAAATGTCAGGCGGGAAGGAAGGCTTGCTCACCATGGCTAAGATATGTCCCGTTTTCGGATCCATCGCGATGAGGGCTCCGTTCTTATCTTGAAAGGCTTCTTCTGCAGTTTGTTGGAGGTCTAAATCGATGGTGAGGATGAGGTTGTTCCCTGGAAAGGGTTCAACGGTCCCAAGGGGTCTGATCTCCCTTCCCAGGGCATCGACCTCAATTTGCCGCCCTCCATCCACTCCCCTAAGATCATTTTCCCACCGATATTCCACCCCATATTTTCCAGTCAGCGCACCCATCCGATAGGTCGCTTCCTTGGCCTGTTTCAATTCGTTTTCATCAATCTCTCCAAGATAACCAATGAGATGAGAAGCCAACTCCCCATAATCATAGGCCCTCCTCGGTCTGACATCCACGATGAGCCCGGGGAGATGAACTCGATTCGATTCAAGGAGGACCATTTCATTCCAATTGATATCCGATTTAATCTTCACCGGTTTAAAGGGCGCCCGTTGTTTTTGGGTTCTTAATCTTTCCTCAATCTCTTCAGGAGGTATATTTAACAATCTCCCCACCTCCGTCACGACCCCAGGGTTCACTTTCAGGTCCTCAGGAACCAGATAAACTTCAAAGGAGGGGCGATTATGAGCTAAAATACGCCCTTTCCGGTCTAATAACATTCCTCGATCAGCCGGATTTTCTCGGAGCCGAATGCGGTTATTCTCAGACAAACGTCGGAGGTCACTCCCCTTGATCACCTGAAGAGACCACAGCCGGATGAAGATCAAGAAAAAAGCCAACCCGATAAAGATAATAAGGTATTTATAAACTCCTTTGAAATCTTCCATCCTTTGGGTATTTAATTCCATTATGACCTATCCCTTCTCCTTGATTCCCTTCTCCGGTTGACTGAATAATAATAACGCCCCCTTTTTAAAAAGGAGAAAAAAGAATGGGGTGAAAAGACCCGTGAAAAAAGATTGGGGAAGAAGGATCGTGAAGAATAAGGGGTAAAGTTTTGAAAGTGTCACGAGTTGAAGGGTATTCATAAGAATCAAGATAAAAACTCCTTCTAATATGGCAAACAGGAAAGTGAAAAGAAATTGAGAAAAAAAACCCTCCAGGTAGACTCGTTCTTTGGAAAAGTATACGGCAAAAAAGAGAAGGGATCTGGATAAGGCATAAAAACCCAAGGCATTTCCGGAAAAAAGGTCCGCGAGATATCCCATGAAGAATGCTATGATTCCCCCGGAGATGGGTGGAAATAAAAACGCCAGGGAAAGGGTAAAGATGAAAAGGAGGTCTGGCCTGACCCGATGAATGGGAAATAAGGGGAAGAGGGTCGTCTGAACGACGAGAAAAAGAATTCCTACGAAAAGCGGCAAAACCATCCGTTTCATTATTTGGTTTTCTTTCCTTTTTTTCCCCTTTTTTCTTGAGGCGAAGAAAGGAGAGGAGGTTCCATAATAACAAACACCTCCTCCAGTTTTGTCAAATCCACACCGGGCGCCAGCTCAGCATATTGGAAAACACCATGCCCTTGCTTGTCCACCTTCTTGATTTCGCCGATCATCAATCCTTTTGGAAAATTCCCGCCCGACCCCGCGGTGACGACGATATCCCCGACGGCGACCTCATCAGCTCGAAGAAGATATTTGAGTTGACACCGGTTCTCTCCTTTTCCTTCAACGATGGCCTTGGCACGGGTCCTCTGGACAATGGAATCGATGGCGCTGTTGTAGTCGGTGAGGAGAAGAACGATCGCATAGTGGGAAGCGGTTTTCAGAATCTGACCGATCACTCCTGTCGAGGAGATCACCGCCATTCCCATTTTCACCCCGTCCCTTTCCCCTTTATCAATGGTGACGCTCTTAAACCAGGAAGAAGGGTCACGAGCAATCACTTCCGCCCCAATCATGGAAGGAGAGTTTTTCTCTCGAAATTGGAGAAGTTCTCTCAGACGCTCGTTGGCTAACTTCATCTCCTTCATCTGATGATTCTGTTCCTGAAGTTGAGCGATTTTCTGCTTGAGTCTCCTGTTTTCTTCTTCAAGGTTGATTAAAAAAACATAATGATGGAAGGTTCCCTGAACGGTCTTGATCACAAAGGTTGCGCTTTTCTGAAAAGGAGAACAGATCTCCATCCCCAGGGCGTCGAAAAAATCTACCCCCTTCCTCTGTTTGGCTCTTAACGACATCAAAATGAGAGCAAGCAACAAAAAGAGGATGATAAAAACGGGAAGAGCATATCTCCGGGAGAGGGAAAAATCACGGATCCTCATCAATCTCAATATTCAACGGTTACGGTATGAAGTAGTTGTTCGTTATCTAATACCATTCCTGCGCCTAAAACGATGGACGAGAGCGGATCATCGACGATCGTAATGGGAAGGCTGGTGACTTCGCGGAGCAGCACATCGAGATTTTTAAGAAGAGCGCCCCCTCCCACCAAGACAATCCCTTTGTCCACAATATCCGCAGCCAACTCTGGGGGTGTGCTTTCCAGAGTGATCCGGACGATATCAATGATGGTATTGATCGATTCAGCCAAAGCCTCCCGGACTTCCTCGCTATTGATCTCCAAAGTTTTGGGAATACCTGTCACCAGGTCTCTTCCTTTCACCTCTATGGTTTGAGGATTCTCTTCGGGATAGGCCGTCCCAATATTAATCTTGATCAATTCGGCGGTGCGTTCGCCGATCAGAAGATTATATTTTCTTTTGACATACTGGACGAGAGCTTCATCCATCTTATCCCCAGCCACCCGGATCGACTGACTGGTCACAATCCCTGAGAGGGAAATGACAGCGACTTCGGTCGTCCCCCCCCCGATGTCAACCACCATATTCCCGGAGGCTTCGGTGATCGGAAGTCCGGCTCCGATGGCGGCAGCCATCGGCTCCTCAATTAAATAGATCTCTCTGGCGCCCGCAGATTGGGCCGATTCCCGCACGGCACGTTTTTCAACAGGCGTGATGCCTGAAGGGACAGAAATGACCACCCGGGGACGAAGCAGAGTCTTTCGATTATGAACTTTAGCAATGAAATATCGAAGCATCTCCCCGGTGATTTCAAAATCGGCGATCACGCCATCCTTCATCGGCCGGATGGCAAAAATGTTGCCTGGGGTTCGGCCCAACATCTCCTTGGCTTCACGACCGACGGCCAGGACACGCTTCTCTCCTCTCGAATCTCTCTGAATGGCCACCACAGAGGGTTCAGAGGAGACAATCCCCTTCCCTTTGACATAAACAACAGTATTCGCCGTTCCTAAATCAATGGCTAAATCCGTCGAAAACAGACCCCATAGTGAGTCAAATACCATTCTTTTATCCTTTCTGATGATGAAACATTACCATCTTAACAAATACTTCAATTCGATTCAAGAAAATTTATGACTGAATAACATTTCCCTCATGACAAGGTGCCGAACAGTCGATCCGGCAGGAATGCCTCTATAATTTTATCAGGTGCACGTTCGAAAGCTACCTTTTCTAAAGCAATATTCATGCCGAAGATGGGGCCTCGGGAAGAAAATTTCACTTTCGAAGTTGGCGCTCCCTGCCAATAGGCAGACCCGCCTGCCGAAAAGCGGGCCTGCCTTCCGGTAGGCAGTCGTTGACCCTTTCCCATGGAATAGGTTAAATAAGGAACCATGAAGGTCCTTTTGATCTCACCTGAGCGGCAGAGAAAAAAGGAAGAGGCCTTCCTCTTCCGGTTAAGTTTTTTAAACCTTCCTTATCTTGCAGCCGTCACGCCCCGCGATGTTGAGGTCAAGATCGTGGATGAGGCCTTTGAAAAAATCAATTTCGAAGAGAAGGTGGATCTGGTGGGTGTGACGGCCCAAACCCCTGTCGCCCCGCGCGCTTACCAGATCGCAAAAGAATACAAAAAGAGAGGAATCCCCGTGGTCATGGGTGGTGTTCATGCCAGCATGCTTCCTCAGGAGGCGCTTCAACATGTCGATGCAGTCGTTGTGGGAGAAGCAGAAGAGGTCTGGCCAGAGGTGATTGAGGATTTCAGAAGAGATCAATTGAGACGGATTTATATGGGAAGTGAATTTGTCAATCCCTCTCACCTCCCCCTGCCACGAAGAGACCTTCTCAATAAAAAATTTTATTTCCCATTGAAGTTACTCGAAACCACCCGGGGGTGCCCTCATCACTGTGATTTCTGCGGTGTCTCAAAATTTTTCGGTTTTCGATACCGTCATCGACCCATCAGCGAAATTGAGCGGGAACTTAATACCTTTTTTCTAAAGGAACCCGTCATGAACCCTGTTCTAAAAAAAACCCTCTCCCTCTTAAGCAAAGACCTTCCCTACTTCCTCAAAAGAAGGCTTATGTATATCATTGATTCCAACGTTGCAGGGGATAAGCGGTTTTGCCATGACCTTTTCTCCCTCCTTAAAGAATTCGATCTTCTCTGGTACGGCCATGCTCCTGTCTCCATTGCTTTTGATCAGAAACTCCTGGAAGGATTTGCAAAAAGCGGCTGTATCGCGATCAACATCGGTTTTGAGTCCTTCTCAGCAAAGAATTTGAATGCGATGGGAAAGGAGTTCAACCACCCCTCTCGTTACGCCGAGGCGGTGGAAAGGATCCACGATCAGGGAATTGGAATCATGGGAACCTTTATCGTCGGTTTGGATGACGATGACGTGGGGGTTTTTCAAAAGATTATTGATTTCTGCATCGATGCGAAACTCGACTGGGCCCTCACTTTCATCATGGCTCCCTATCCCGGAACGGATTCCTACCTTCGATTGGAAAAAGAAGGAAGGATTTTTAACAGGGATTGGGAGAAATACGATTCTCTTAATGCGGTTTATCAGCCTCTCAGGATGTCTGTGGAAGAATTAGAAAACGGAACGAGGAAAATCTGGAAAGAGGTTTTTTCGGTCCCATCCATTTATAAAAGGATCCTCAAAAGACCCTGGGTTCATCCCCTCTTCTACCTGGGAATGAATTGGCAATTTCACAAATTGACGAGAACATGGTAAGATGATTATCGAATAAAACCTCCCCGTTTTATGGAAGATTACGATGAATATCCATTTTTTTAAATTCGCCGCTTTTCTTTACTTTTTTGGGACATTGGCCTACCTGGCCTATATCATTTTTCTCAAAAGGGCCCTCTCTAAAATAGCAATCACCGCTGTCTCCGTCGGATTCGCCTC
>DCUS01000154.1:0-3147 GCA_002327885.1 Syntrophaceae bacterium UBA2208 | reverse complement strand
TTGATGGCGAATCTCAAATATAAGGTCAAGGTCCTGGGTTCCTTTCTCGCTCCTATAGCCCTCATCCTCATGCTTTTTGCTTTTTCCCTGCCTCATGAAATTCTTCCCCTGTCCCCGGTTTTAAAAAGCTTCTGGCACCCTTTTCACGTGACCTTTGCTTTTCTGGGCAATGCGATCTTTACCCTCACCTTCTGTTGTGGGGTGATGTATCTCATTCAAGAACATCAACTTAAATCGAAAAAGATGGGGGCGATTGCCAAAAGGCTTCCTTCTTTGAATCTTCTGGATGATTTGAGCTACCAGTCCCTTAAGTTCGGATTTCCGCTGTTGACCCTGGGGATCATCACAGGGGCGGTCTGGGCAGAATATGCCTGGGGAAGATATTGGAATTGGGATCCTAAAGAAACATGGTCCTTGATCACCTGGTTTCTCTATGCGGCCTTGCTTCACCAGCGTTTGACCGTTGGATGGAGAGGACGGAAGGCAGCCATCATGGCCATTGTTGGGTTCCTGTCTGTCCTCTTTACCTTTTTAGGCGTCAACCTCCTCCTTCCGGGACTCCATACGTATTCGAAGTGGTGAGGTGGACCAAGGATGAAACTGGTTGAAACCTTTTAACTATAACCTTTTATTTTTCTTAGGCAAATGGAACTCCTCGTCATTGGACTAAATCATCATACAGCGCCTATCGCCATTCGTGAATGTCTGGCCTTTTCCGAAGGCAAATTGGAAGATGCCCTCTCCAAGGTTCACACCCTCCCTTCTCTTAAAGAGAATATGATCCTTTCCACCTGTAACCGTGTGGAGGTTTATGCGGCGGCTCGAGAAACAGAAAAAGCGACCATTGATCTAAAAAACTTCCTCTCTCAATATCACGGCCTTCCCTTAAAAGAATTGGAAAAAAGTCTCTATTCTCGTATCGGAGAAGAGGCGGTCGGACACATTTTTCGAGTCGCTTCTTCTCTCGACTCCATGGTCCTCGGAGAACCTCAAATTTTAGGGCAGATCAAAGAGGCTTATGAGGTGGCGCAACAGGCCAAGACTTCTGGCCTCATCCTTCATCGACTGCTTCACCGAGCCTTTCACGTTGCAAAAAGAGTGAGGACCGAGACGAAGATTGCCATCAGTGCGGTATCGGTGAGTTCCGTAGCGGTTGAGTTAGCTGAGAAAATTTTTGGAACTCTTGAAAAAAAAACCGTTTTACTTATCGGAGCGGGGGAGATGTGTGAACTTGCTGCTCGACACCTCATCTCGGCTGGGATAGAAAAAATTTGGGTGACGAACCGAACCTTTGAACGGGCCTTCACGCTGGCTCAGGCATTTCGTGGAGAAGCCATCCCTCTTGAAGCGATGGCACAGGGTCTGAAAAAGACCGACATCGTGATCAGCGCCACCAACTCGCCCCGATACCTGATCGAACACAACCAAATCATCAGGGTGATGAAGGATCGAAAACAGAAACCTATTTTCTTCATTGATATCTCCGACCCTCGGGATATTGAACCCAAGGTCGGGGATCTCGAGAATGTTTACCTTTACAATATCGATGACCTTCAGAAAGTAGCGAACGAAAACATCAAAGATCGCGAAAAGGAGGCACAGAGGGCAGAAATCATTGTCCAGGATGAGGTGGTGAAATTCGTCAACTGGTATCGATCTCTCGATGTGACTCCTACCATCGTTTCCTTGAGGAATAGGTTCGAAGAGATTCGTAAGAAGGAACTCGAAAAAACTCTTTCCATCCATCCCAATCTATCTCAAAAAGAGAAACAATCCTTGGAGGCTCTCACTTCCTCCATTATTAATAAGATTCTCCATCCCCCCATCACCCTTTTGAAGCAGACCGGAGAAGAGGCCATGGCTGATCTTTATCTTGACGCCCTTCATGCTCTTTTTCAACTGCCAGAGAAGCCTCTCCAAACGGCCTCAGAGAAATTCGAAGAAGATAAAGAGAAGGAGGAGCCCTAAAACAAAGATGCTCTCTGAACTCAGAATCGGGACCCGTGGAAGTCAACTTGCCCTTTATCAGGCCAACTGGGTAAAGGAGAAATTGGTCGAAGCCTATCCTGGTCTCAATGTCATGCTGATCAAAATTAAAACCACGGGAGATAAAGTTCAGGACGCCCCCTTAGCGAAAATAGGAGGGAAGGGTCTCTTTGTCAAAGAAATTGAGGAGGCATTAATCCGTCGAAAGGTTGACCTTGCGGTCCACAGCATCAAGGATGTTCCTACAGAATTTCCAGAGGGGCTCCATCTCTCTGTCATCACAAAAAGGGAGGACCCCCGTGATGTCTTCATCTCAAAGGATGAAAAAATATTAAGGGATCTCCCTCAAAAGGCAAAGATTGGGACGAGTAGCTTGAGACGGCAGGCTCAACTTCTTCATTTCCGAAATGACCTGGAGTTGCTCCCTCTTAGAGGAAATTTAGAGACGCGGCTGAAGAAGTTAAAAACGATGAACTTAGATGGAATCGTCCTGGCCCTTGCCGGCATGAAACGATTAGGCCTTGAGGAAAGGGTGACCGAAATTATCCCTACGGAAATCTCTCTCCCTGCGATTGGGCAGGGGGCTTTGGGAATTGAGACAAGACGGGATGACCGGGAGGTGGAGGGAAAAATTCAATTCCTCAACCATTCAGATTCCTGGATCACTGTTTCAGCCGAGAGGGCCTTCCTCAAAAGGCTCGAAGGCGGATGTCAGGTTCCCATTGCCGCTTATGCCCAGATCTTGGGGACGTCACTTCAAATCGAGGGATTGGTGGGAACGATCGATGGAAAGAGGCTGCTCAAACACCATCTCGTCGGGCATTTTGAAAAAGGGGAATTGCTCGGGATCGAACTGGCAGAGATCCTCCTGGAAAAGGGAGCCAAAGAAATTCTTGACCAAGTCTATCAGAGATCCGGGCCGACCGTTAAAATATGACAAAAAATAATAAGAATAACTTCCCCTCACCCTTTCCCTCTCCCCACAGAGGCTGTGTCGTAATATGAAAAAACCGAATCTTTGAAAAGGGGGAGGGGCGGTCGGGTGAAAAAGATTTAGGGCGGTAACCTTTTGCCGTTCGGAATGAGGTGTGCCAGGAGTATGAAAACATTCGATTTTATAAAAGTTTCGATTTCCCATAATATAAAAGACCCGCATTCTAA
>DCUS01000038.1:2732-12130 GCA_002327885.1 Syntrophaceae bacterium UBA2208 | reverse complement strand
TTCCCGCCCTTTTTTTGAAGTCCCTCCGTATTTCTTTAGGAGGATGTCATCAAGGTCATCTGCGAGCGACATTACTGACTTAATTACCTGGAAACATTCTTCTCGTTGAGGATTGTCGGAGGCGACGCCCAAACAGCGCGCAAATTGGAGAATGATTGGAGACGGTCATGGTGTGCATTGGCCTGACATCGATGAGGATATCAGCGCCGAAGGCATACTTTATGGTATTCCCGCTCCAAGACCTCGAATATCTTCAAAATTCAGCGCTAAATCGGAACAAAAGAAAATGATGGCTAACAAGCCGCTCAAGAGGGACGCGGTAAAAGGCCGCCGCGCCCCTTAGCTTTCATGTTAGCCCACAGCCCCCGCCAGTCGTTTGCCGTATCAAAAAGATCGTTTTCTCACTTCTGCATCTCTTCCTTCCAGCAGGCATTTTTTTCTTTTCAATGAAATCCAGACCCATGAAGTTTTCATCATAGCATTTTCTATTTGGCAAATCATCCGTTCCATAATATACTTCAAATCGATTAAGGGTTCGAGGATTCAAGCCTGCCTGCCCCGCCCTCGGTCGGGACCGGGGCCGGGGCCGGTAGGCAGGGGGTCATGGGTTCAAGTTAAAATTCATATATCTTTTTTCTCTAACCCTTGAACCCTATGCCCCCCTTGTACCCATGGAGTAAAAATATGGCCTTAGCAATCAAAGCTGAAGGAATTTTCAAAACCTTTCGGTCAGGCTGGATGGGGAGAAAACAAAAAATGGTTTTGAAGGGGATAGACCTTCAGATCGAGGAGGGCGAGATCTTTGGTATTTTAGGACCCAATGGGGCGGGGAAGACCACCCTTCTTTCCATCCTCTCCACCTTGCTTTTCCCTGATCAGGGTAAGATTCAAATCCTTGGCATGGATGGTCTCCGAGATGGACATCGGGTTAGGGCAAAAGTGAATATCTCCAGTGGAAATGCAAACTTTCTCTGGAGTTTGACGGTTAAAGAGAATCTCCATTTCTATGGAATGCTTTATGGGTTGAATGGAAAACATCGAGCGGAAAAAATTAAAGCGTTGATCAAGCTGTTCAATTTGGAAGAACATCAAGATGTTTCCTTTGATCGTCTCTCCACTGGCATAAAACAAAGGCTCTCCTTAGCCAAATCTTTGATCAATGATCCAGCGGTACTTTTTTTAGATGAACCCACGGTTGGCCTCGATCCAAGCGTCTCGACCACGATTCGGGAGCAGATTCGGTTGATCCAGAAAGAGAGAAAAATGACTGTTCTGCTTACCACCCACAATATGAAAGAGGCGGAATACCTCTGTGATCGGATTGCTTTCCTCAAGAACGGAGAAATTCTCATCACTGGAACAACAAAGACATTGAAACGAATGACTCGGATGGGGGATGTGCTGAAGATTGAATTTATGGGGACGATCTTGGAAGACGAATTACTCCGTGCGGAGGGAGTCATCAACTATGGCATTTCCGGGAACCTTTGTGAAATCATCGTGGATGATCTGGAGAGAAGGTTGGGAAACGTGGTGGCCTTGCTCTCCCAAGGGGGCGCCCAAATTAAAAAAATCACCTTAGGGCAGACGGATTTGGAGGAAGTCTTTCTTGAATTTACAAAAAATACTGATTCAAACTTGGGCCTTTGTCATTAAGAATTGGATCATCACGAAGCGGAATGTCTTTAGCCTCTTCGAGATTTTCTTCTGGCCTGTCGTCGGTTTCTTCTCGGTGGGACTGCTAACCAGCTTTCTGGGTCTGAATGCCGATATGTCAGGGTTTATTCTCATCGGCGTCATCTCGATGAGTGTGATTCAAGTCTGCCAGATTGATGTGGCTTATGTCCTCCTCTATGACCTCTGGTCAAAATCACTCAAACATACCTTCATCGCTCCCGTTCACCCTTTCCAACTCATCTCAGGATCATGGTTGATTGGCGTCATGCGCTCCTTTGTTGTTTTTTTATTGCTCTCTCTCTTGAGCGCTCTGGCTTTTGATTTCAATTTTCTAAAGCCCGGATTAGGCCCGCTCCTCCTTTTTCTCTTAGGCCTGTTTCTGCTCTCTGTTTTAATTGGAATTGGCGTCTGTATTCTAATCCTCCTTTTTGGATATAAGGCTGAGGTGGCAGCCTGGTCGATCACCAGTCTGATGGCATTAATCTGTGGAATCTACTACCCCATTTCAATTCTACCCTCTCCACTCCCTGAAATCGCCCGTGCGATCCCCCTGACCTATTTCTTGGAATATTTCAGATCCTTCTATGGCTTTAAGAATGGAGGGAATCTCTTAGCATGGGGATTTGGTGAAATGGGGGTCTATTTGTTGATCGAGGCGATATTTTTTAAAATCGTGCTTCACCGCGCAAGAAAAACAGGTGCCTTCATTAAACTCTCAGAGTAACCTCTTCTTCATCAAGGGGAAGCGATTCACCACAATGATGGCAACGGAGGGCCGTAGAAGAAACCGTTTTTCCGCAACCCTGACACTGCCTGGTTAACCTCTTCGGAAGGATATGGACGACTCGAAAGGGGGAGGTGCCTTGCGCTTTTTTGATGAGGACAAGCGTAAGAATCAATCCGAAGGCCCAAATCAAAAGACCCAGGAAGAGAAACCCTGCGGAGGATTTCGTGGTTCCCAAAATGAGGAATGAATTATAGAGCCAGTGAAGGGTAACCGCAAGGGCAAAGCCTATCCAAACCAAGTTCTTTCTCCCTTCAATTTTTGCCTTTCCGATGTAATATCCGAAAATGGCGGAGAAAGAGATATGGGCCAAATAGGAGAGAATCGCCCGGAGGAATCCCACGGAATATCCAAATCCCAGCATATACCCCACATTCTCAGTGGATGCAAAACCCAAAGCCGCTGAAACCATGTAGATCATTCCGTCCAGTACTTCATTAAATTGCTTTGAGCGATAGACCGTCAGGCGGACCGCAAGATATTTGAAAAACTCTTCGACGATTCCCACCCATAAAAAGGAAAGGAAAAGGTTTTCGAGAATGAACGTTGAGCCTTGATTGCGAAGGGTCAGGAAACTTTCAAGAAAAACGGAGGGGAGGGTTGCGAGAACTCCAGCAAAGAAGGCGAGGTAGATCAGACGCTCCGGCTCCTTTTCATATTTATCTTTTTTCCGAAACCATCTTAGCCAGAAGAGGGCGACGAGGAGAGAAAAGGCAACAGCAAAAATCATAGGGCTCCCCAGATTTGTTTTATCTTCTCCTTGCTGATTTTTAGGTAGTCTCTATCTTTTGAGAAGACTTCAAGGTTTAATTGGAAAATTCATGCCTCCACACTTCATTTCATACTCCGCCAGTCGTCCGTCGTAAGGGGTAAGGAGTAAACCCGAAATTTTTAAGTTTTAACCTCTGGCGCCTAACGCCTCACCCCGCACGCCTCATTTGTTTTAAGGCTTCTTTCACCCAGATTCTTATCTTTGCCTTTCGTGGGGGGATTTCCTCCTGAGCAGATTGTCCGATCTTGATGTAAAGTTGTTCCGGATCCTCTGTTGCAAGGGCAGAAATCGAATGGATCCCCACCCTTTCTAATAATTTAAGGTTTTTGATTCCCAAGCCTTTGAGTTGAACCAATTGAGCTTTTTCCACCCACTGGACAAGTATTTCTTTTGGGATCAGGAGACGGAGTGCCAGGTCCTCTTTGTCCTTTTTTTCTGTCGTTTTTAAAAAGAGATCCTCGATGGTGTTCACCCCCACTTTTGGGAGTTCCATTCTATGTTGGAGCTCGATCCAGTAGGCGTCTTGAAGTCTCGGAAAATAAGAGTCAACGGTCTTGGTATCGATCGCTCTGAAGATAAGAATACAAAAGCTCGCAATCAAGATCACTGTTAAAACAAAGATAAAGGACCTTGTCTTTTTGCCTGGGTAAAGACCATAAGTTGACTCTTCCCATCCTCTTCCATTCCGGAATAAAGAGACAAAGTTGTACATCACATAAACCTCGATGGCGAAGGGAGGGAATCCTAAAAATCCTGGAACGGGCATTTCAAACCCTTTTCCCTCTTCAAAGAAGGGAACGGTGTAAACCCATTTTGAAAGAGCCCAAAAGTTCCAGAACTCCCAGAGAATCCCGCAGATCAATCCGGCCAGGAGTAAAAAAAATATTTTTCTTAGATTCCCCTCTTCCAGGTCTTTCAGGAGTGATTTTCCACCGAATCGATAGATAAAAGGTTCTAAAAGAAAAATGAATCCTATCCAGATAAGAGGGAAAAAGTATTCAGGCATGAGTATAGAGGCTACCAGGCAAAAAGTTCCTAATAAGATGAGAACAAGGCGGCCAACGTATGAAATCATAATCTTTTTAATTCTCAAGTTTTTAAATAGTCCTGTGGTTTCCAGAAATTCTGTGGTTTCGAACATCCCGGGGAGAACGGTTCCATAAGCAACGGCATAACCCACCCACCTTTCTACGGTAGATTTGGGAAGGTTGATATAATACCAATTTTCTAATGAAAAGTTTGCCGTCTCGAAGATCAACCAGAGGAAGATGGACCAGGGAATCATCAGAAAAAATTCTCCGGTCCGGTTGAGGAGGAGAGAGTTTCCTTTGAGGCGGTAGATGATCGCATCAATGATGAGGATATAGGACCACCAGGCAAAGCAATAGAACCAACTATAAAAAGGGTCAATTTTTTTGAAGAGAAGGAATTGGGAGAGCAGGAGAAGAACGATTCCAAAAATCCCGTGAATGGGAAAGGTCTTTTTCATCGGAAGCTAATTTATCACATCTATCCCCTTCAGACAATCGAAAACCTTACCCGCCAAGGTAGAGGCGTTTCACTTCTTCATTATTCAGCAGTCCCTCTCCCGTGTCCTCTAAACGGTTTAGACCTAAATCTAAAACATAGGCGCGGTGGGCTAAGCGGAGGGCCTTTCTTGCGTTCTGCTCGACAATAACGAACGTCACTTTTTCATGATTGATGCTGTTAATTCTTCCATAGATTTCCTCAATCATTTTGGGCGCCAGACCGAGAGAAGGTTCATCCAAAAGCATCAGTTTCGGCTCAACCATAATCCCCATGGCCAGAGCGAGCAATTGTTTTTCTCCCCCAGAAAGGGAGCCTGCTTTCATCTCCTTTCGATTGTCCAGAATAGAATATCTTTGGAAAAGGTTCCGGATGGCTTTTTCGATCGCTTTGGAGTGGCCGAGCGGTGTTCCCCCCATCTCCAGGTTCTCCCTGACGCTGAGGGAAGGAAAGATATTCTTTCCCTGGGGAATATAGGAGAGGCCCATCCGTACCTTCTCCTCGGGTTCCGCCTGGGCGATCTCCTTTCCCGATAGGAGGATGGAACCTTGACTCGGTTTGATCAGGCCGAAGATGGTTTTGAGAAGAGTGGATTTTCCTGAGCCGTTTGGGCCAATGATGCAAACGATTTCGTTCTGCTCTACATGAATGGAGATACCATGGAGCACCTCAATCTTACCATAACCGGAAAAGATGTTTTGAACGTCTAAAATGGATGTCATAAACAAAGTTCGGAGTTCGGAGTTTTGAATTCGGAGCAATGACTTCAATGTTTAGGGTTTAAAACTAAAGGCTCCGAACGAATCACCCCGAACTTCATACTCCCAAGTAGGCTTCAATGACTTTTGGGTTGTTCTGAATCTCTTTCGGTTTTCCTTCAGCAATCTTTTCCCCATTGTCCAAAACGAAGACCCAGTCACAGAGCTCGATGACCACATCCATATTGTGTTCTATGATAAAAAATACTTTTCCATTATCCTTCATCTTCAAGATCAATTCCATCATCTTACGGATTAATGATGGGTTGATTCCAGCTGTGGGCTCGTCGAGAAGAATCATCTCAGGCTCGGCCATCAGTATTCTCGCCAGTTCCAAAAGTTTCTGTTGACCGTAAGAAAGATTTGCAGCAAATTGATCCTTCAGATGGGACAGCCCGACGATCTCGATTAAAGCGGAGGCCTTGAGCAAATTTGTTTTCTCATCTTCTCGAATTTTATTCCTTTTGAGCCAGAGAGAACAGAGTTTTTCCCCCGTCTGGAGGGGAGGGGCAAGGAGCATATTTTCTAAAACGGTCATTTTAGGAAAGATTCGAGCCAATTGGAATGTCCGTGCCATCCCGCATTCGGCTATATGATGAGGAAGATAAGCATCGATTCTTTCACCCTTAAAGTAGATTTCTCCCTTGTCCAGGGGAAGAAAACCAGTCATGAGATTGAAGAGAGTGGTCTTTCCCGACCCATTCGGACCGATGAGACCTGTGATCCGGTAGCCTTTCGTCCCGAGTGTACAGTTGGAGACTGCCCGGATCCCCCCAAAAGATTTATCGACCTTTTTCAATTCTAACATTTGCAATCTTTCCCTTTTCCCGAAGAATTCCCTCTGGTCGAAAGATCATCAGCAGGACAAGGACTCCACCGAAGAGCATCTGCTGCAGAGGGGCAAGATAACGTGTATATTCAGCTGGAAGCCTTAAAAACCTGAGCGATTCTTGGAAGAAGATTATAAGAATGGCTCCTAATACAGGTCCCCATTCTGTTCCTTTTCCGCCCAGAACGATGATCAGCAAAACAAGGATAGTTTCAAGGAGGGTAAAGTCGCCTGGGCTGATAAAGGTCGTGTAATGACCCCAAAGCGTTCCTGCTAACCCGGCAAAAATAGACCCGATGACAAAAGATTTAATTCTAAAATGAAATACATTTTTACCTAAGGCCTCGGTTGCCACTTCGTCTTCGCGGATGGCTCTGAGGACCCGACCAAATGGACTTCTCAGAATGACCCTAAAAATGAGAAAAGTAATCATGGCAAACCCTAAGGCGAGAAAAAGATATTTTGGGAGGCTCCCAAATGTATAAAACAATAGGGTTGGTTTTGGAATCCCGGGAAGTCCCATGGGCCCCTTGGTCAACCAGACCTCGTTTTGAAAAATCATACGGATGATCTCTCCGAACCCGAGAGTAGCAATCCCAAAATAATCACCGCGAAGTTTGAGGCTGGGAAGGCTGAGAAGAAAACCCCAACTTCCTGCCATGGCAAGGGCGATCAGGAGGCTCAATTCGAATGGGACATGATGAAGTGTTAAGAGGGCTGAGGTATAAGCGCCAATTCCAAAAAAGGCGACATGGCCAAAATTAAAAAGACCCGTATATCCCACCTCCAAATTGAGGCTCAGGGCAAAGATGATATAAATAAGAATCATTATGCAAAGGTGAAGAAAGAGATCCATGGATTAATCTTCCCCGATCTGAGTCAATTTTTATTCGTTTTAAACGATGGCTTCTCCACCTTCAAATAACGCTGCGCGGAAGACACCCAAATCATTCCTGCTTTCCGAAAAGGATGGAGGGTCGAATCAACAACATGAAGACCATGATTCCAAAGGCAATCGCATCTTTATATCCCGGAGAGATGATTAATACGCCTAAATTCTCCGCCAGGCCGATTACGATCCCTCCCAGGAGGGCCCCCCAAAGATTGCCCACCCCTCCGAGAAGAGTTGCCGCAAAAGCCTTCACCAGGTTAATCAGTCCCATTCCAGGTTGAAGATTGGTATCAAGGGCTAAGAGGATTCCACCTAACCCCGCTAAAAGAGAGGCAATGATCCATGTAAGTTGAATGGCGCGTTTTGAATCGATCCCTACCACTCGTGCTAATTCCAAGCTATCGGAGACGGCTCTCATCGATTTCCCTAATCTGGACCTGTAGAAAAGAAGATAAAGGAGGATAATGCAAACGATTGAAGCCATGATAATGGCCACTTGATTCGATGTGATGCTTACTCCCCAAAACCTCATTCCCCTTTTTATTTCAAATCCATATGTCCTGATCTCTGCGCCCCAGAAGAACTGAGCTCCGTTTCGCAGGAGAAAAGAGAGCCCGAGAGAGGCGATGAGAAGGGTGAGCCGATTCGCCTGGCGGAGAGGTTTAAAGACAAAACGGTCGGTTCCTAATCCCAAAATCATTGTTAAGAGTAGGGCGGGAATGATGGCAAGAGGGAGGGATAACCCAATCGGTTTTGCCATGAGGAGATAGAGAAAATAGGCCCCCCACATGATCAATTCGCCATGGGCAAAGTTGACAAAGTTGAGGACCCCATAGATGAGTGTCAGGCCCATGGCAAAGAGGGCATAGATACACCCTGCCAGAATGCCGTTGAGAATGGATTGAAGAAGATATTCCATCGGTCGTAAAAAAAATTAGGTTCTGATGGTTGTGGCGCCACCAGAACCTATCCTTCAGTCTTTTAAATCTTTCTCTCTCTATTTTTTATAATCAATAATCTGCCCATCTTTGATGGTCCAGACCCCATATTCCGCCCCAACGCCACGATCCTGATCGAATGTTTTGTCGCCTGTCACACCCCGGTAGCCTTTGGCCACCTCGAAGAGAGCCTTCCGAATTCCATCCGAAGTATACCCCCCTTTTCCAATGGCCTTGGCGGTGATGTAAACCATATCATAATTGTATTCTCCAAAAATAGGGATTTTATCCTCTCCATATTTTTTCTTCCAGGCGGCCTTAAATGCTTTGTATTCCTTTGTTTCCTGAGAGACAACAGGATACGTTCCAATGATTCCTTCAACCGCTTTGCCAGCCAGCTCAATCAGTTTTGGCCCCTTGGCTGCGGAGCCTGCGATCCACTGGGTATTAATTCCCATCTCATAGCTCTGTTTGAACATGACGGCTCCCTCGTTCAGGTAAGTAAGATTGACAACCGCCTTCGGATTCCCTTTCGTCGCACGGATCAGCTCTGTACGATAGTCGGTTTTTTTCTCATCGTAGGGGATTTCATCCGTGATCTTGCCACCTGCCTTCTTAAAATTTTCAACAAAAACGCTCTTAAGACCGAGTCCCCAGTCATTATTGACATACATAACAGGAACTTCTTTATACCCCAAGGAGATACAAAGATCTGAAACCCCTTTGCCTTGTAGGACATCCGAAGGGAATACTCGGAAGATATATTCTCCGGCCTGGGTAAGGGCTGGGGCAGCTCCCTCCGCAGAGATCATCACTGTTTTACTCTCCTGAGCCACGGGTGCAGCCGCCATGAAGTTGGAACTTGCAGCGGGACCAAAAATCACAGGCACTTTATCCACCGCAATCAATTTCCGGACCGCTGTAACACAATCCTTCGGTGTGCTTTTATTATCCTCATAGACAATCTCGATTTTCTTGCCTTTGACCCCGCCCGCCGCATTGATTTCCTCGACAGCCAGGTCGACTGCTTTTTTAAACCCTTCGCCATAGACCGCAATGCTCCCGGAGAGGGCAAAGGCTGCCCCCAATTTATAGGTATCCTGGGCGCTGGCTGAAGGAATCAAAAAAGCGAGTAACCCAACACTAATCAGAATGAGATGGCCGATCCTTTTCATTGCTTCAAACCTCCTTCAACATGGAATAGGCTTATTTTTATAAGAT
>DCUS01000038.1:0-2624 GCA_002327885.1 Syntrophaceae bacterium UBA2208 | reverse complement strand
GAGAAGATATTCCTTCACTTCCTTTATTTTTAAGATTCGATAGTGAAACACCGATGCCGCTAATAAAATGTCTGCGCCCCCTTGAACAACCCCTTCATAAAAATGCTCCAGTTTTCCGGCTCCCCCTGAAGCCACCACAGGCAGATCCACGGCATCTGAGATTGCCCTCGTAAATTCCAAATCGTAACCTTCTTGCGTTCCGTCTCCATCCATACTGGTTGGGAGGAGCACTCCGGCACCCAACTCCTGGCATTGTTTGGCCCAGGCCATGGCATCTCTGCCCACAGGTTGGGTTCCGCCTGAAACGACCAATTCAAATCCGGATGGCATTTTTTTGTTCCTTTTAGCGTCAATGGCTATCGTTATTTTATCTTTTCCAAATATTTTGGACGCTTGACTAACCAGATCCGGGTTTTTAACCGCTGCGCTATTCATCGATACTTTATCAGCGCCTACCTTTAAAACCAGTTCAATATCTTCCAGAGTAGAAATGCCCCCTCCCACAGTCAGTGGAATTTTAATTACGGATGAAACATTCTTTACCCATTCCAATCGGGTCTTACGGTTTTCTATTGTTGCGGCGATATCGAGCATCGCCAGCTCATCCGCCCCCTCTTTTTCATAAAACGCCGCATTCTCTACGGGGTCCCCTGCCTCTTTTAAGTCGACAAAATGTATTCCTTTGACAACCCGACCCTCTTTCATATCCAGGCATGGCATAATTTTGATGACAGCCATTGTTTCCCCTTTCTCCTTCGAAAGATACATCATTCTATGACCAAAACAATTCTGAAGTCAATATGGCTCTAAGTCATTTTACTTAAGTTTCTGTATTTTAAATTTTGACGTTCGTCGATGATCTCCAATCTTGCTTGACAGAATAGGATTTTTAATGAATAAAACTGAAATAAAAGGGTGTGTTAAAAGGAAAAGGGGCTCCTATGAAGATTTGGCCTGATTGTATCCCCTGCATCTTAAAGATGACTTTGGGAATTGCCCGCATAGCGATGAACGATGAAGACCAGGTTAGAAGATTTATGGAGGAAATTTTAGAGTTAAAGTATTTTAATGGAGAAAATTGGAAGGTGACATCGCCAGAGGTGATCAAGGATGTTTGGTTAAAAATCATCGAAGTGACTGGTCAAGTCGATCCAATGAAAGAGATAAAAAATGAACAAAATAAAAAGGCGTTGGCAATCTATCCGAGAGCAAAAGAGTTGGTCTTAAAAAGTGAGGATCCTTTTCTCGGAGCCGTTAAGCTGGCTATCGCCGCTAACTCGATTGACGCCATGATGGATGTGAGAGGGGGGGAGCCGGAGGAGATCATTGGGAAGTGGTATGGATTGGAGATTGACAGTAAAAAATTCAATGAATTTAAGGAAAGGGTTAGAAAAGCCCGAAGCGTTGTATATCTCGGGGATAATTGCGGCGAGATTGTTTTCGATAGGCTTTTGATAGAAATCCTCTTTGAGGGGCATCACCCGGAAATAACTTA
This sequence comes from Syntrophaceae bacterium UBA2208, assembly GCA_002327885.1. Lineage (GTDB taxonomy): Bacteria > Desulfobacterota > BSN033 > BSN033 > UBA1163 > UBA1163. Next base: position 1,129 of record DCUS01000038.1, on the reverse strand, counting down.
TATCACTCGAACTCTTCCCATTATGAATGACGCCACCCGCCAGGAGGTTCTTTCTATAGGGATGGGAGAAATGGCTCAAGTCTTGGAAAATGGAATCCGTGAGCCACTCCCGGGCACTTTTCTGAAAAAGATCAATTCGGAATTAAAAACGTTAATAGAAAAGGCAGACTTGGTGATATCAAAGGGGGGAGGAAATTACGATTCAATGACTGAAGAAGAAAATATCAAAGGGAAGACCTCTTTTCTATTTCTTGCCAAATGCTATCCCTATTGTCATCTCCACCAGGCATCCTTAGGTGATCTTGTTATCCATAACTTTTAACTTCATTCCATGATCCAATTCCTTATTGGATCGTTCTTGCCATCCAGGAAAATATCGGACTTTCTTAGAAGGTTGATTCCGTTGGCGGTTACTAATTTTTGCTCGAAGCTTCATTCTGAGGAATCTGTTTGCAATCGATCCCATTTCGAAGTGCTTAAGAGGGCGGGTAGCCACTTTAACTTTGTTCTGCCGGATGGCTGCAAAAATGGCTTCAAGGTTTTTTTCTGCGTAAATCAACGAATAAGTCGTTCCAATCTGAGAGAGAAAATGGGCATCTGAGTTTCCAATCAATGGAAATCCAAAGGATCGGGAGACTTCCACAGCTTTTTGGTTAAAGTTGATCATTGCCGAATAAAAATGACAATATTCGAGGGCGTCGAAGAGATTCAGGTGTTTCATGAGGTATCCGTTTAATGAGTATGTCCCCGGGAAATAGGGATGGGGAGCAATGATCAAGGTTTCTGGTCGCCGCAATTTTGAGAGGGAATAGAAATCCGAACACATTTTATGCGGGGGAGGGTTTAAAACGAGGACATGGCGTCGCTGAATCGTCATCTCGATGCCGGGGATGAGGAGGATTCCTCTCTCCTGAGCATAAAATGAAAGGTCCTGATTGAAGGTCATCTGGTGATGATTGGTGATGGCAATCACGTCAAAACCTTCATCGGTAGCTCTTGTGATCAGCTCCTTGGCCGTGTACCGTATATGGTCAAGGGGGTCTTCAGCCGTGTGAAGATGTAGATCCGCCTTGAGGGGTTTCAGTCTTTTCATTTTCACAATAGATTCTTTCACCCTCTTCTCATTTTC
>DCUS01000155.1:20771-35284 GCA_002327885.1 Syntrophaceae bacterium UBA2208 | reverse complement strand
AAGCAGAAAACAGGAAGCAGAAAACTCATACGATATATTAGTTCAAAGTTTAGAGTTATCAGTTAAGAATTAACGGACACGGACCACGGACACGAGACACGTTATTTAGTAATATGAAGATTTTTGCGATAGATATCGGTGCGGGGACTCAGGATATTCTTCTTTTTGATTCACAGAAAAAAACTGAAAACTGTATCAGCCTTGTTCTTCCCACCCCTTCCAAATTATTTGCGGAAAAGTTAAAAACCATCGAGAGCCATGTCTACATCCATGGCGATACGATCGGAGGGGGGGCCCTTGGCAGGGCCATCGCCCGTCACATTCAAAAAGGATATCGGGTAATGATGGAGGAGTCTGCCGCTTATTCCATCCGGAATGACCTGGATGAAGTCAAATCAATGAGGATTGAGGTGGGAGAAAAGCCTGCGGCCACCCATTTCGAGGAAATAGAGATCCAGGAAGTGAACCTGCTGCTCTTTGAAAGATTCCTTTCTAATTTCGGAGAGGATCTCCAGGTAAACGTCATTGGGATTGCAGTTCAGGATCATGGTGTGTCCTCCCAAGGAATTTCGGATCGAACTTTTCGCTTTGAGAATATGGAAAGAATGATTCGACAGGATAACCGGCCTGAAACGTTGCATTTCTTAGAGGACTCCATTCCCGAATATTGTCTTAGAATGAGATCAGCCGTTGCCAGAGTAAAAAAAACTTCCTTGGCTCCGGTGCTCGTCATGGATACCTGTTTCTCCGCCATTTTGGGGTGTCTGGAAGAAGTTTCCGGTCCATCTCTGATCGTCAATGCAGGGAACGGGCATACTATTGCCGCTTTACTGCTGGAGAGAAAGATCGAAGCCCTCTACGAACATCACACCCATGAGCTGACTCCCCCAAAATTGGAAAATGATTTAAGGCTTCTCATCCGGGGTGAGTTAAGCGGGAAAAAGGTTTTTGAAGAGAACGGACATGGTGCCTTTACTCTGAAGCCTTTTTATGGGGAAGTGTCTGTGATCGTCACGGGCCCCAACCGGGGAATTTTTAAAGGAACCTCATTTAAATTCATTTATGCCGCTCCGGGGGGAAATACCATGATGACCGGACCCATGGGTTTGGTCAGGGGCGCCAAATACCGCTTCGGCAACTCATAGCATAGAACAAACTAAGACATAGTGTTTTTTAAATATTCCCTTCCTCGTCTCACTTTGCCTGCTTTCGGCATGGTAAAGATTCTCCCTTTATCCCTCAGCCCTCTGGATCGGAGCCCTCTATAAATTGCTATAAGATTAAATTTTGTACAGGCTACCATACCACTGAGGCCTTCGAAAGGAACGAAACGCTGGGCTGTTTGAACATTCTTTTGCTTCCGCGACTGTTGGACGGACAGGGTGGGGCATAAAACAAAAAGTATTCTATTTTTCCCAAATGGCTTGACAAACCATCCAGAAGAAATATAATACACCCATGAAAACAAAGCTGGGCCGACAGGAAACGCAGATGCTTGCCTATCTGCAGATGCGTAAGCGGCAGACGGTCCGGACCGGCGAGCTGACCGGGCCCTTGCAACTCACCCGCGACCAGGAGCGAGAGTTGTTTCGCCGGATGGCCCGCGGAGGGCTGATCGCACGGGTCCGCCCCGGCCTGTACCTCGCTCCAGCGCAGCTGCCCCTCGGCGGATCCTGGAGCCCTGACGAAACCTTGGCCCTCAACACCTTGATGGAGGACCGCCGGGGCCGTTACCAGATATGTGGTCCCAACGCGTTCAACCGCTATGGATTCGACGAACAGGTGCCAACCAGGGTTTATGCCTACAACAACCGGATATCGGGTGAGCGGACCATAGGAGCAATCGCTCTGACGCTCATCAAGGTGATGGACGAACGGCTTGGCGACACGGAGGAGGTGCAGACGCCTGAAGGCCTAACCACAGTGTATTCTTCGCGTGTGCGGACGTTAGTGGACGCGGTTTATGATTGGTCGAGGTTCAACAGCCTACCACAAGCGTATGCGTGGATCCGGAGCGAACTGGCCGCCAAACGGGTCGATGCAGGGAACTTGGCAACAGTCACGCTCCGCTACGGCGACAAGGGGACCATCCGGAGGGTCGGTGCGCTGTTGGAGGGACAACGTGTGAAGGAGGAACTGCTTCGCAAGCTGGAGCGAGCGTTGAAACCATCGACGAGCCTGATTCCATGGAATCCTATGAAGCCGAAACGGGGAACGATCAACCGGCGCTGGGGGGTTGTGCTGAATGAACAGGGGTGAGAGCTCTTTGGTTGTCCGTGTGCACGAAGACCTCAGTCTGTTTCGCGAGGCCGTGAACTTCACGACGGCTGAGACAGCCTTTGCCTCGCGCCTGATTGAGAAAGACTACTTCTGCACCGTGTTGTTAGCCTACCTGGCGGGTGCGATGGACGATAGACTTGTATTTAAGGGCGGAACGTGCCTGGCCAAGGTACATTCGGATTTCTATCGACTGAGCGAAGATAGACTGGTTTAGCAAACCTTCGCCTGGTATTTAGAGGAAGTGCTTGGTTGGGTAAGGGCCTACTGCTAACAAGCTGAGGCGTTTGGGAAACAAGTAACCCAGGGGCTTTCACTAGAGCGGGACATAGTGTTAAACACAACACTCTGTGAGAAGCTTGATGGACGCACGATTTGTTATCCTCCCCGTGGGATGAACCGAAGAGTATAGTATTTGCTGCCAAATACCTTGACAGGGTATTATCTGTGAAATAGAATACATGCATGAAACAGAAGCTGGGAAGGATCGAAACACAATTCTTCGTATATGTCCAGATGCGGCAGAGTCTGGTCAGAGCCGCCCAATACCGATTTGGTATTAAGTAGAATAGAGGACATTACGAACATTTTGAGAGATAGCCATCTTAGCCCACCCATTAGGTCTGAATTGAAGTGAGTGCCATTAAATACTGTTCATTAAATACTTGACCCTCAATTCCTCCAAACATATAATATCCCAAAATCACTTAATAACTACCTATGGATGAATATGCCCAAAGAAGCCAGGGCCCGAATCCTGATCAATGCTCTTCTACTCAGAGCAGGGTGGCGGTTCTTTGATGATGAGAACGGCCCTGCCAATATCACGCTTGAAACAGATGTAAAATTCAAAGGTTTATCAAAATCCAAATTTTAAGGACAGTTCCCTTTAAGGTTTGTGCACCTTTAGAGGTTTGAAGCTGGTATGATCAGAAGTCACATCAAAGAATGGCCGGAAGATGAGCGTCCGAGGGAGATGCTTCTCGAAAAGGGGCCGGAGGCGTTAAGTGATGCGGCTCTTTTAGCGATCCTTCTCCGAATAGGCAGGCAAGGTCAGAATGCCATTGAGCTTGCCCGTGAGATGATCGAGAAATTCGGTGGACTTTCAGGTCTTCTGTCCGCGAGACATGAAGATTTGCGAAAAATAAAGGGCATTGGCAAGGCAAAGACTGCCCATATTCTGGCTGCCATGGAGATTGTAAGACGCCAATTCAGGCGCCCCCTCCAGAGAACCAGTGTTATTGAAAATCCTGATACCCTTTTCGAGTATCTCAAAGCCTCCATGCAAAATCTTCACCGGGAAGAATTTCGTATCCTCCATCTCAATAAATCAAAACACCTTATCGGTGAAGAGACCCTTTTTCGGGGAACCGTGGATGAATCGGCAATTTATGCAAGAGAGGTTGTGGAATCAGCTATCCGCAAAAAAGCCTCTGCCTTGATTTTTGTCCATAACCATCCGAACGGGCAGGCAACGGCAAGCTCTGAGGATAAGACATTGACCACCGAACTTATCAGTGCCTGCAAAGCCGTCCGAATCCCTGTATTGGACCATGTGATTATCGGACAGGATGGTTTTGTAAGTTTGCGAAGGAAATATCCTGAACTATTCACATGAGGAAGAAATAGACCATGAAGAAACTTACTCTTGCTCAGCTTGAGCACCACCTCTTTGCGGCTGCAGATATTTTACGCGGGAAGATGGATGCCTCTGAGTACAAAGAGTACATCTTTGGAATGCTCTTCCTAAAAAGATGCTCCGATGTATTTCAGGAGGAGTATGACAAAATTATCAAGACAAATCTTGAAAAAGGCCGCTCTGAAGAAGAGGCCGTTAAAAGGGCTGAAGACCCTGCCCGATATACAAATTTCTTTGTCCCAAAAGAGGCTCGTTGGGAGACCCTTCAACACGCCCATCAAAATATCGGTGATGAACTGAACAAATCCCTCATGGGGCTTGAACACGAAAATCCGGGCCTTGATGGCGTTCTTGCCCACATCGATTTCAACAGAAAGGTGGGGAAGACGAAGATTCCTGATCAGAAGCTTCGGGAATTAATCGTTCACTTCAATAAATATAGATTAAGAAACGAGGATTTTGAGTTCCCTGACCTGCTTGGTGCCGCTTATGAATACCTCATCGGTGAATTTGCCGATTCTGCCGGAAAGAAGGGGGGTGAATTTTATACCCCAAGGGATGTGGTGCGCCTAATGGTAAGGATTATAAAACCCCAGGAGGGTATGAGGATATATGACCCCTGTGTCGGTTCTGGCGGTATGTTGATCCTTTCAAAACAGTATGTGGAAGAGTATGGAGGGAATCCCTCCAACCTGTCACTTTACGGACAGGACAATAACGGCGGTGTCTGGGCTATGTGCAAGATGAACATGATACTTCACGGCATACCGGATGCAAACATCCATAATGAGGATGTATTGATAAATCCCCTTCATCTCGAAGGTGGAGAGCTGATGCGGTTTGATAGGGTTATTACCAATCCCCCCTTCAGTCAGAACTATTCCAAGGAGGGAATGAAGTTTACCGAGCGATTTCAATATGGTTTTTGCCCCGAGACGGGGAAGAAGGCGGATTTGATGTTCCTCCAGCACATGCTTGCCGTTCTGAGGCCAGGCGGTACGATGGCAACGGTCATGCCTCATGGCGTGCTTTTCAGAGGCGGTGAAGAAAAGAAGATCCGCGCAGAAATTATTAAAACCGATCTCCTTGAAGCAGTCATCGGTCTTCCCCCCAACCTATTTTACGGAACAGGTATACCTGCCTGTATTATGGTGTTGAAGGCAAAAGGGGCCAAGCCCGAGGAGAGAAAGGACAAATTTCTTTTCATCAATGCCGATGCGGAATATTATGCCGGACGTGCCCAGAATTACCTTCGGCCTGAGCATATTGAGAAGATCGTGTCTGCCTTTGATGCCTTCAAAGATATACCAGGGTATGCCGCCGTTGTGAAAAGAAGCGAAATCGAATCAAATGACTGGAATCTCAATATCCGCCGCTATGCTGACAATTCACCGCCTCTGGAAGCCCACGATGTGAGGGCTCATCTGCTCGGTGGTGTGCCCAAGAATGAGGTAGAAGATAAAAAGGAACTTCTTTCCGCTCACGGAATGATACCCTCAGTGGTATTTGTTGAAAGAGATAAGGACTATTTTGACTTCGATGTGGCAATCACCGAGCGCGGAGAAGTGAAAAAAAGAATCGAAAACGATTCTTATGTTCAGAAAAAAGAAAGAGAACTCCACGGTGTTTTTGATACATGGTGGGAAGAAAACACCAGCTTACTCAAAGAGCTGCCCAATAATGGCAATGTGATGAAAACAAGGGCCTCGCTTCTTAATACCTTTGGGCAGGCATTAACACCTGTCGGGCTTCTCGATAGGTTCAAGGTTTCCGGCGTGTTTGCCACGTGGTGGAATGATGTTCAGTATGATCTCAAGACCATCGTGGTGCAGGGGTTTGGTGGCCTTATTGACGGTTGGATTGATACTATTGAAGATGCCATGGAGGATAAAAGAGATAACAACTTTGAACCCGGAGAAGACCCTCTCGTTACAAGGCTTGTCCCCGAATATCTTGAAGAACTCGAAAAAGCAAGACAGGAGATCATCCTTTTAGAACAAGAAAAGGAGACTTTTGAGACCACCGAAAATGAGGAGTTTGAGGGTGAAGAAACCGAAGAAGATGAAAAACCAAATTATGCGCAATTCCTAAAGGGACAGATTTCAAACCTCAAATACTCTATCAAAGAGGACAAAACAAAAATTAAGATTCTCACAGGGGGTAAAAATAGAAAAGGGATAAAAATCTTTAATGAAATGGGCGCTGATATGGGGGCGTTAGGGGCGCAATTAAAAACCTTGATGGAAAAGATAGAACCTATCGAAAATGAGATTAAAGATTTGGAGGAGAAACTTGCGCCTTATAATGAGATCCTTGAGAAGCTGAAAGAGGCAAAAAAGAAATACAAAGAACTCCAAAGGCGTTTCATTGAGAGGCTGCGGGAAGCAAGAGGAGGATCAACAGAGACGGAGTGTATAACACTGGCGCTCGATATTTTAAAAGGCAAACTTACAGGTCACCTTAAAAGCTATGTTGCTGCCCATAGGCAAGATGTCATCGCTGCAGTCGAAAACTGGTGGGATAAGTACAAAGTGACGTTAAGGGAAATGAAATTCCAAGGAAGCCAGGGCGAAAAAGAATTGTCGTCAGTGTTCAATAGACTTGGGTATGAATTCTGAAACATGGAATACAAGAAACATTGGGGACCTGATAAACCTTGAGTATGGGACTGGTTTAACAGAAACCACTCGCTCTGGATCAGGTTTTCCAGTTTATGGTTCAAATGGCATTGTTGGTTACCACAATAGCTATTCCGTAAATGGTCCTGGCATTATTGTAGGAAGAAAAGGAAGCGTTGGAGCTGTTCATTGGAGCAGCAGCTCTTTTTGGCCAATTGATACTGCTTATTATGTAACCCTTAAAAAAGAGAATGACCTCAGGTGGTGTTACTGGGCCCTCCAATATGCAGCTCTACAAAGACTTGATAGTTCGACAGGTGTTCCCGGTCTTAATAGAAATGATGTATACAAACTGAAAATTCAAGAACCACCTTATCCCGAGCAAATCCAAATAGCTCAAATCCTCGACACTGTTGACGAGGCGATTCAGAGGACCGAGCAGCTCATTGCAAAACTAAAAGCCATTAAGCAGGGGCTGCTCCATGATCTTCTCACCCGCGGCCTCGATCAAAACGGCCAACTCTTCAAGTCAAGACCGGAGTCTGTCATTGCCCTTTCGGGTGTAGCCGAGGTGGATCCGTCCCCAACAAAGAAGATTCCGAACATGGATGAAGTTGTTTCGTTTATTCCGATGACGGATGTTTCAGATGATGGCATTTGGACTGGCAATCAAAAACGATTCCTACACGATGTGTACCAGGGATATACAGCCTTCCAAGAAAATGACGTTCTATTTGCGAAGATTACTCCGTGCATGGAGAATGGCAAGGGTTGTCATGCTATTGGGTTAGAAAACAGCATCGGTTTCGGTTCGACAGAGTTCTTCGTATTACGTGCCAAGCCAGGCTTTTCCCCTCGCTTTATTTATTACTGGACGTTGACCGCTATAGTACGTCGCAAAGCAGCTGCTTTCATGATTGGTTCAGCTGGGCAGCAACGAGTAAAACGAGAATTCTTTGACAATTTTGAAATCCCACTCCTGCCGTTTTCCATGCAGGAACGCATAACTACGGTCCTTGATGTCCAGGAAGCCCGAATTCAGACAGAAAAAGTGTACTTAGACAAGCTCAAACTCATCAAAAAAGGCCTCATACACGACCTGCTGACCGGGAAAGTTAGAGTGAACACAAAATTTGAGAAATCATGAAGAGTGAAAGGAGCGGTCCTTCATGACCAAAATTCGGCCGAGCGGTGGCTACCGTGCAACTGCAAGCTTTCAAACCGCCACCTTGATTTACGATGCCACCTATTGGTTTTGCGAGAAATTCCTCGATTCCCATTCCCGCATGACGGATCAAATGGTGCAGGCGGCGCGTTCAGGCCGCCAGAATATCGCGGAGGGCAGCAGGGCATCGGCGACATCGTCGCAAACGGAATTGCGATTGTTGAATGTGGCTCGGGCAAGCCTCGAGGAGCTTCTCCTTGATTTTGAAGACTTTCTGCGACACCGCCATTTACCCCAATGGGCGCTCGACTCAAAGGAAGCTCGTGCGGTTCGGGAAGTGCCAAAGCGGTTCAAGGCCGATCAGTCGGGTCAATTAGACCTGACGGACTTGACGGATCAAGAGCGCTGGGCACTTTATGCCCCCAGACTTGAACACGCTGATCCTGCCGTAAGAGCCAACGCTATTATCTGCCTTATCAACCAGGCGAATTTTCTGCTTGATCAGCAGATTGCCTCCCTTGAAAAAAGCTTTGTGGAGGAAGGCGGCTACAGCGAGCAGCTTGCTGCGGCGAGGCTGGCCCATCGGGGGAAAAAAAAGCTTGATCAGACTGATCGGACAGTTCCGACTGATCAAATACCACCCTGCCCTTTGTGCGGCAAACCTATGGTCCTCCGGACCGCGAAAAGCGGAAGAAATCCAGGGACCCAGTTCTGGGGCTGCTCGGCTTACCCAAATTGTAAAGGGGTTGTCAAACTATGACGCTCCCTGATGAAAAAACCTATGTAGAAATCCCTTTCATTGAGCAGCTCAAGAGACTGGACTGGGGGCATATTGAGGGGGATATTGATGTGCCCTACCTTACTGAAAGGGAGAGCTTTCGCGAAGTTTTATTGACTGACAGACTCAGGCAAGCAGTAATAAAGATAAACCTTACTGAACAAGGCACTCCGTGGCTCGATGACCATCGCATCAACCAGGTTATAAGCAAACTTGAAAGGATCGCCTCCCCAAAACTCATGGAGGCAAACAAGGAGGCATTCGAATATATCATTCGTGGTGTTGATGTTGAGGGAGCCCCTGTTTTGCATGGGGGTAAGGAAAAAACAGTTAAACTGATTGATTTTGAACATCCTGAGAAAAATGATTTCCTTGTTATTAACCAATTCCGGGTTGATGTGCCGGGCCGTCAGACCTTCATTACCCCTGACATTGTCCTCTTCGTCAATGGGATACCCCTTGTTGTGGTGGAATGTAAAAGCCCGAAAATCTCTAATCCGATGGAGGAAGGAATTACCCAGCTCCTCAGGTATTCCAACCAGAGGCAGGAGGTAGAGGAAGAGGAAGGGTGTGAAAGGCTTTTCTACTTCAATCAATTCCTTATAAGCACTTACCGTCACGAGGCTCGCTTCGCAACGGTAGGAGCCGGCTATGAACATTACATGGAGTGGAAAGATACAAGCCCGATTCCCATGAGTGTTGTAGCCGAAGAATTGGGCAAGAAGGAGCTTAACAGTCAGGAGATATTAATCGCCGGAATGCTTCGAAAGGAACATCTCCTCGATATAGTTAGGAATTTCATTCTTTTCGATGAGAAAGAAGGCAAACAGATTAAAATGCTCTGCCGGTATCAGCAGTTCCGGGCGGTCCAAAGAACAATTAACCGTTTGAGGACTGGTAAGACAAAAAAAGAGCATGGCGATACCGATCAACGTGGGGGGATCATCTGGCATACCCAGGGGTCGGGGAAAAGTTTAACCATGGTCTTTCTTGTGCGGAAGATGAGGACGCTCGATGACCTGAAAGGGTTCAAGGTTGTTGCTGTTACAGACAGGATTCAGCTTGAGGGCCAATTAAAGGAGAGTGCCGCCCTTTCAGGCGAGACGGTTTATTATGCAGGCAGCAAGGACAAGCTTGCTGAATTAATGCAAGATTCGAGCTCCAATATCGTTTTTACGATGGTACAGAAGTATCAGGATCATGAGGGCGCTACTCTAACTGATGATTATGAAATTTCTGAGAGGGAATGGCTCAAGGCGGCTGCCCCATCCTCTGAAAAAGAGAAATCTGAATACAAACTTCCTCCCAAACCTATTCTCTTCCCTGTGTGGAACCTATCGGAAAAAATCCTCATCCTCGTTGATGAAGCACATAGGTCCCATACCAGCATGCTCCATGCAAACATGATGCGGGCGCTGCCTAATGCGGCAAAAATAGGGTTCACAGGGACGCCGATCATTGCCGGAAAGGCAAAAAAAACTTACGAAATCTTTGGCGATTACATTGACCGATACACCATTGAAGAATCCCAGAGAGATGGGGCAACCGTCAAAATTCTCTATGAGGGCCGAAAGGTAAATGCCTCTATAGAGGATGGGAGAACCCTGGACCAGTTCTTTGATGATATGTTCCGATCAAAGACAGGAGAAGAAAGGGAGGCCATACGGCGGAGGTATGCAACAGTAGAGAATATTCTTGAAGCGGAAAATCTCATCCGTGCAAAGGCAGAGGATATCCTCCTTCACTACGCAGCAAATATTCTGCCTAACGGTTTTAAATCCCAAGTAGTAGCAGTAAGCAGAAAGGCTGCAATCCGATATTATGAATCTTTCATCAGGGCGAGGGATAAGCTTTTGAAAAGGATTGATCTTCTTGATCCGAACCTTTTTCAACTTTCCGAATCAGAGCAGAAAAGCCTCGATGAAGAGACTCGTTTCTTGATGATCGCATCAAAGCAGAAAGAAATACTAAAAGAGTTGGAATTTGCCGCCATCATCTCAGCCGACCACAACGACCCGCCTCATTACAAAGAACATACCGATAAGGCGAAACATGAAGTTCTCGTTGGAAAGAATGGGAGATTCAAGAAATCTCTTAAAGAAGATAAGCTCGCTATCATCATCGTGAAGAGCATGTTGCTCGTCGGGTTCGACGCACCGGTTGAGCAGGTCTTATATTTAGACCGCTTTATGGAAGGCCATGAACTCCTTCAGGCTATTGCCAGGGTGAATAGATGTCGTAACGGGAAAACCCATGGCCTCGTGGTCGATTACTATGGGGTAGGAGATCGTCTCAAAGAAGCCCTTGCCATGTACGCTCAGGAGGACATCAAGGGGGCGCTGATAAACATCAAAGACGAACTTCCAAAACTTGAGGACCGTCACAGGAGAATAGTTGATTTATTTCGAGCTAACGGAATTGAAGATTTCAACGATGTGGATGCCTGCGTTAATCTATTAAGAGACGTGGATGTAAGGGCAGAGTTCATCAAAAGACTGAGTGATTTTGCCGAGAGCATGGACATTATCCTGCCTCGTCCTGAGGCGCTTCCTTATATCTATGATTTAAAGCTTCTTGGATTTATCAACAAGGCTGCTGCAAACCGATACAGAGACTCTCAGCTAAATATCGCAGGGGTAGGCGATAAAGTAAAGAAGCTGATTGATGAGCATATCGTGGCACAAGGGGTCGATCCGAAGGTTCCACCCATATCTATCTTCGACAAGAATTTTGAGAAGGAGGTAAATGCATTAAAGTCCAAAAAGTCCCAGGCCCTGGAGATGGAGCATGCGGTGAAATTCCACATCCAGAAACACTATAACGAAGACCCAGCATTTTACAAGAAATTGAGCGAGCGCCTAAAGGAAATACTCGATGCCTTTCGCGATAACTGGGACGCCCTGGAGGAAGAATTGAGGAAATTCATAAAGGAAACCAGGGAAGGACGAAAGGAGGACGAGACAGGGCTTGATCCCAAAACTCAGGCACCCTTTTTGGGGATCATGGTAGATGAGTATGAAAGAACACCAAAACCAGAGAAAATGAAGGATTTTTGTGAAGCTGTTATCGATATTGTTGACCATATTAAGCAGGAGATTGGCTTACAGGATTTCTGGCGCAGAAAACATGCACAAAATCTATTGAGAACCTGGATTATCAACGAGATAGATGACAGAAATCTTGTTCCTTATGAGAAAATCCATAAAATTGCAGATAGATTTATTGAGCTTTCAAAGACGTTACATCTAAGATTGGTAAAGTCGTGACAGATAAGATAATCGTCCATGATATTGAGTATTTGATAAAAAGAACCGAAAGAAGCTCCCTTGGAATCACGGTCGAGCGAGACGGGAAGGTTACTATCAATGCGCCACTTAGGGCTGACCTTAAAGCAATAGAGAGGTTCGTTTCGAGTAAAACCATATGGATTCGTCAAAAACTTGCCTATAAAAGCCGAACGAATAGAGAAAGGGTTCGGAGAGATTTTGTAAGTGGTCAGGGATTTTTATATCTTGGCAAGAGCTATAGACTGAGGCTGATTAGCAATGGGACGGGGTTTGTTGATCAGAAAGGTGTTTCAACTTCATTACGTTTGCATAACGGGTATTTTGAGCTCTCGGAGAGGGAGAAAGAAAAGGGAAAGGCTCTCTTCATTAAATGGTACAGAAAACAGACAGAAGACCAGCTTCGAGTCCGAATCCCGAGGTACGGCCATAGGATAGGAGTTTCAGTTAAAGATTTTAGGGTGTTGGATCTTGGCAACCGGTGGGCTTCATGTGGGAAAAGGGGAGCGCTAAATTTCAGTTGGCGCACCGTGATGGCCCCCATCCAGGTTTTCGACTATATCCTGGCCCATGAGATGGCTCACATGATTGAAAGAGGGCACACGGAAAATTTCTGGCGCATCGTGTCTCGAGTGATTTCCGATTATGAAGATCACAAAACCTGGTTACAGGTGCATGGGGTTGAGTTGAATATTTAGTGAGTGGGGAGGCGACGCCCTTGATAACATGTTTGATCGAGGAACCTCAAAGACTGAAGTTGAAAATGCAATCAGGACAGGGGAGCGTCTCCCAGGCAAAAAGGGAAGGATAGCCTTCCGGAAAAACTTCAGCCATAATGGAATGTGGAAGGGTAAGTATTACCAGGCCAAACAGGTCATGCCGGTTGTGGTTGAGAAGCCTGACAGGTTTGTGGTTGTAACCGTGTATGTATTTTTTATTGGAGGTGCAAAATGAAGATTAAATATGATCCGGAGGTTGATGCAGCCTATTTATCCTTCAAAGAGGGGCCCACAGGAGTTACAACGATACGTATCACTGAAGACATTGCAATAGATTTGGGCCCGGGCGAGGAGATCGTAGGTATTGAGATATTAGATACTTCTGAACATTTTGGATTTAAAAAGGAAAACCCTGAAATAGAGCTGAAAAATATTAAAGTGGCCGTATCCATGTAAGCTCATCTTTGGAAAATAGGAGGTTCAAATGGAAAAAATTTATTACTCTTCTTTTGATTCATCCCTTTTAGGAAAGGTTTTTGTAGCTTCTACGGAGAGAGGGGTTTGCATGGTGGATTTTCTCAAGTCAGAAAATAACTTTCTGAAAAGCTTAAGGTCAAAATTTCCAGGTGAGCTTATCAGGAACGATCAAAAGAATAGGGATGTTTTGAATCAACTTAAGAAATATTTAAGGGGTAACCTAAAGCGGTTTGATTGCAAACTGGATCTAAAGGGGACTTCCTTTCAGAAAAAGGTTTGGACCGCATTATCAAAAATACCTTATGGCCAAACACGTTCCTACAAGGAAATCGGACGGGCCATCGGCCATCCAAAGGCCTTCCGTGCCGTTGGGAATGCCAACGGCCAGAATTCCGTTCCATTGATTATTCCCTGTCACAGAGTAATTGAGAGCAATGGAGGGCTGGGCGGATTTGGCCATGGGGTTAATGTAAAAAGGCAGTTGCTGGATTTTGAAAAGACCCATAGATTTTGAGCAATTCATCAGGGAATCTGCATGGCTTTCTAATCTTCATTTTTATTTGTTCAAAATTGTAACCCTCGGCAAGAGATATCCCAGCTTTTTGAGATCGCTCATTCTGATTTTTAAAAATCTCTTAGTATTTAGCAGGTTTCGGAATCCAATGGAGTGGCATTTATATTGCGTAAATAATTTTAAATTCTAATTCAATAAACGATAAAGCCAAACTTCGAGTAATCGGAGGGCGGAAAGCCACGCCTGCGTGCCGGAACGTCTGTCTGTAAGAAGCGGTCCTGCGTGCCATAGAACATGCTCATCGAGAAGGCACAAAAAGGAAAAAATTTAGAATCAAAATTAAGTTGAGGGTTGCTCATCCTTAACCCTCCTTTTCCGACATCCTCAGGACACCGGCCCCTTGGATTTTCCCCTGTTTTAACAAGATGAGTGCCCGATTGGCCTCTTCCAATTTAAATTCTTGAACTTCAGGAATGATGGGGATTTCTGCCGCCAGGGATAAAAATTCCTGTGCATCCTTTCGAGTAATATTTGCGACGCTTTTGATTTCTTTTTCATCCCAGAGGAGCTGGGCATAGTCAAGGGGAGGGATCGGGTTTCTTTTTCGGATGACCGCTAAGATTAATCTCCCACCCTTCTCTAAAACCTTCAAGGCCTGGGGGACGGTTTCTCCGACCGGAGTGAAATCGATGGCGCAATGAAGTTTTTCAGGAGGTTCGTCTTCTGCCCCTCCGACCCAGGAGGCTCCCAGCTTTTTAGCCAGTTTTCGATGTTCATTCCCTCTCGTAAAAACAAATATATTACATCCCCAGTATTTGGCTATCTGAATGACGATATGGGCAGAGGCTCCGAATCCAAAAAGTCCAAGGACCTGATCTTTTTTAATTCCGGATAGCATTAAATCTCGATATCCAATAGCGCCGGCGCACAGAAGCGGTGTGGCTTGACCATCGGAGAATCTTTCAGGGATTAAATAGGCGTAGTTTTCAGAGACGGCCATATATTGGGCATACCCTCCATCGACATGGCATCCGGTTCCCCG
>DCUS01000155.1:0-20748 GCA_002327885.1 Syntrophaceae bacterium UBA2208 | reverse complement strand
TGGACCCGATGTTACCACTTCTCCCACAACCTGATGCCCCAAGACAATGGGCAGCTTTGGGGGGAGCCTTCCCTCGATTTCATCCAGTTCCGTATGGCAAACGCCACAAGCAGAAACCTTAATTAAAATCTCTTTAAATCCGGGGACAGGATCTGGCAAATCCATCATCTTCAAGGGTTCTTTTTCTATCGGGGAAATTTCTTTAAGGACCATGGCCTTCATCTGTTGATTTTCCTTCCCTCGACCCATTGGGCGGCGCCAAGCCCCGAATGGCAGATGATGGAAATAGATTTCTGACTGGCGATTTTACCACTTAATTTCTGTAATACCCCTCGATCCAGGTTCTTCTTTCCTCATAATGCCCCGGTGTTTGGCGATCTATATGATGTTCTGCCACCCAGTTTCCCCAACGATCGTAATGGCCGGGAATCCATACTCTTTCCCAAACCCCGGGAACCCACTCACGCATGATTTCCCAATGACCTGGGACATATTCCCGAGGCGGTGGGGGAGGGGGATAGTAAGGTTCCGGAGGAGGTGAGTAAACAATATGGGGCGGAGGAGGCGGTGGGGCATGCAAGCCATGCAGGATCAATCCTCCTAACGCAAGGGCCCCCAAAGCAATTCCAGCCCCTTGCCACCGATAACGCGCTCTTGATCCCGCCTCGGCAGGGGGAATGGTGAATGCAGAAATTAAGACTAAAACCAAGACCATCAATGCTAACTTTTTCCACATAAGAGATTCCTCCTTTCAGAAACATCAAATACCCTTTTACTCTTTTAGACGGGAGAAGTAAGAAATTTATTCAAATCGAAATTTTTTAAAAATCTGGATTCCAGCTTAGATCGTAGATATTTGGAGAGAAGGAAAGGTTAACTCTAACTGAGGGGGATGGAAATCAGAACTGTCCAGAAAGGGTTATAATGATTACTCCTTCCCCATGTTTCGGGCCTCCAATGGAAACCGTTCTTCCCGGGGAGAGCCTCACCTGAGTATTAAGAACATCGATTTCCTCCCGTTTGATCTTCACTCTCACATCCGCAAAGTTTTTATGCTGTTTGATTAATGTAAGCTCAATTTTTCTCCCGGGATGAGCAGGGGATGAGATGGTCTGGTTGGGATAAAGGGTAGGAGTTTCTTCTTTTAAAAGGCGATAGGACGAAAAATCGACAAGAGGTTTGAATTGGTCCCGCATATCTTTCAGGGATGAATCGATTCCGGTTCCAACGTTGGAAGCCTCAAAGACTCTAAGACGGACCTGCACCTGAGCATAGGACAAAGCAGTTAAGAGTGGAGAAAGGGTAAAAGTCAGGAGTAATATAAGGAATAACTTTTTCATGATCTGGATGATTTTTGATCCTCCCCGTCGAATAACCATATCACGGTTGCCTTTTCGGACTCATAGACCATGATATGATAGGTCTCGCTTTCGACGTATTCTACAACAGAAGTCTCAGAATAGGAAGGGATTTTTTTAAAAATCACCTGGGTGGATATGAAGAGAAAAATGGCGATCATTGTTACGGCAGGAATCCAAACCTTCTTTTTGAAGAGAAGGGAAAGATCGATCCAGGACCGCAGGGATTGCCACCTGCTTACTTTTTCCTGCGAACGAATTTCTCGGTCGATTTTCTGCCATACCCAGGGGAAATCCTCCTGCCGGGCGGCCTCTTCAACAGGAGCTTTTATTAATGTTTTCAGCCCCTCCATGGATGTTAGGACATCCCGGCAGGCTGAACAGGCCTTTAAATGGCCGTCTACTAAAAGCCTCTCCCTGTCCGTGGCTTCCCGGTCAAAATATTTTTCTATGAGCTTTGATAGCGAAGAACAGGAATCTATCATCTAACCGCCTCCTCTTTTAAAGGGCTGGGGGAATCCCTCCTCTGGTCTTGAGGGCCAACATAATCTTTCAATAATTCTTGCATCCTCTTTCTGGCATAATGAAGACGGGACATCACCGTCCCGATCGAACATTCCATGGCATCTGCCATCTCCTGATAGGAAAGTCCTTCCACTTCTCTGAAGATCAGGGCCGCCTTCTGTTCTGCGGGGAGCTTCCCTATCGCCCGCTTCACCTTTTCTTCCAACTCCTTCTGGAGGAGAATTCTTTCCGGCCATTTTTCAACTTCCTCAGAGGGTTCGAAGCTTCCTTCCCCATCAAGGCTTGAAATAAATTGTTTTCCCATTTTTCTTGAATGGTCAATGGCTGTGTTCATCACCATTCGATAGAGATATGTGTAGAAATGAGACCTCCCTTTAAAGTTCTTAATGGATCGGAATAGTTTGACGAAGACTTCCTGAACAATATCGAGGGCCTCCTCCCTGTGCCTGACCACGCCATAAGCGATTCGATAAACCTTCTTCTGATATTTATCGAAGATCTCTTTCAAGGCATCCTGATCTCCTTGTTGACATCTGGTGATCAATTGAGTTTCTTCTTGATCCACTCTTTTCACCTTTTAGACGTATAATATGTTGAAATATTCAACTATTTATAAACATCCTGTCGACTTCCATATAAAATTATATTAATTATAGCTTAATTGTCCACCATTATATTTTTTTACTGAAAGAAACGTTATTTCTGTATAATAATGAGCATCCTTCTTAGGGGGTTCACTGACCGATGGCGACACCAAGCCAACCCATCTCCGTGACCGGCCGATACTCCCATTGGTTTTTGCTGGTCGCGTCTATTTTTATTGCCTGTTTGATCGCCTCCAACATCATTGCCGTTAAGCTGATCAACATGTTTGGATTAGTGTTGCCGGCAGCGATCATCATTTTCCCCATCAGTTATATTTTTGGTGATGTGCTCACTGAGGTTTATGGTTATCGACAGGCGAGACGGGTGATCTGGCTGGGTTTTTTCTGTAACCTGATTGTTGTCATTGCCATCTGGATTGGACAGATCTTACCTGCGGCCTCTTTTTGGAATGGCCAGGCCGCCTATGAGCGGATACTGGGCTACACACCACGGTTGCTGGGGGCGTCGTTTCTGGCCTATCTGGTAGGAGAATTTGCTAACTCATTTGTCTTAGCCAAAATGAAAATGGCGACCCATGGACGGTGGTTATGGGCTCGGACGATCGGATCGACCCTTGTCGGTCAGGGATTAGATTCTCTTGTATTCATGACCCTGTCATTTATAGGGACGATTCCTTTGTCCGTCCTCTCCGGCGCTATTGTGGTTCAATGGCTCTCCAAATCAGCTTACGAGGCGATCGCCACACCGCTGACCTATGGCGCGGTTAATTTTCTTAAAAAAAGAGAGGAAATAGATGTTTTTGATCGTGACACACGATTTAACCCATTTTTACTTGGAGAATAATTAACCATTGGATTCGATTAAGAATATAGGATTTCTGATTATCGGCTGGCTATTTATTGTCCTGGGGGTTTTAGGCCTTTTTCTCCCCTTTCTTCAGGGTATTTTATTTATCTTGATCGGTCTGGCACTCCTTTCCTCTCGGAGTCAAATCATCAAGCGTTTTTTAAAACATCTTGAAGAACATTACCCCCACCATCATGAACGGAACGGATAGGGCACTGGAGAAGGAAGATCAGAAGTTGGTTTAAAAAAGATTGAAAAAGGAGAGGCTTGGCCCCGGTTGGAATATTGGAAAAATGGAATAATGGAATAATGGTTTAAATCTTAACCCAACATTCCAATGTTCCATCATTCCACCATTCCTTCATTCAAACTATGCGGCTTTTCCGGAGCTTCCGAAAAGTCTCATCTTGGCTTGAACCGTTTGTCTGATGGCTTCCCGGCCAGGTCCCAAAATCTTTCGGGGATCGAACTCCTCGGGTTTGTTGGTGAGGACCTCGCGAATGGCGCCGATAAAACTTAGCCTTAAATCAGTATCAATGTTGATTTTCGAAATCCCCAAGGAAACCGCCATCCGGATGGCGTCATCAGGAATCCCTTTTGCTCCAGGAAGCTTGGCGCCAAATCGCTCTGCTTTCTCAAGAACAGATTGGGGGACACCCGATGCGCCGTGAAGTACCAAAGGAATGTCTATCCTCTGTGCGATTTCTTTGAGGCGTTCAAAGTCAAGGTTGACTTCCCCCTTGAATTTGTAAGCGCCATGGGATGTTCCGATGGCAATCGCCAGGGCATCCACCTCTGTTTTTTTGACAAACTCCTCTGCCGCTTGCGGGTCAGTAAGAAAAGCCTCTCGTTCTGAAACAGAAACTTTCTCCTCAATTCCTTTCAACCTTCCCAACTCCGCCTCTACCGACACTCCTTTTTTTCTTGCTATCTGCACCACTTTTTGGGTTATCGCCATGTTTTCTTGAAATTTGAGGTGTGATCCATCGATCATGATAGAGGTAAATCCGTTCTCAACACATGACCCGATGATGTCCAGATCCTTTCCGTGATCGAGGTGAAGAGACAAAGGGATCGACGATTGATCCGAGGCTGTCCGAACCATGGAAACAATAAAAGGCAGCCCTGCATACTGAATTGCTCCCTCTGAAACGGCGATGATGGCAGGAGATTTTTCCGCCTCTCCTGCGGAAACGATGGCCTGAAGGATTTCCAAATTGTTGGTGTTGAACGCCCCTACTGCATAGCCTCCTCTCTTCGCAAGAGTCAGCAGTTCGTGATTGGTCCGTAACGGCATACCCATTCTCCTTTCTTCATTAACTATTATCAGGAATAGTTATGAATATCAACTTTTTTTGAAAAACGAATATGTTTTTTATATAGATTTTGATTGACAAAGAGAAAAAAATTAGTTAACCCCGTTAATGGAATAGGGGAAATGCGCGCAAAAAAGGTGGATATCAACCGATGGTTGGATAGGTCGAAACGGAATGGAGAACGGGCGAAGCGACTCGCCTTGCTCTCGCAATTAAGTCAGGTTCTAAACTCCACCTTAGATCCCAAGGAGATTCGAAGGAGAGCCATGGAGGCCGCCACTCGATTGATGAAAGCAGAGGTCGGCTCACTTCTCCTTGTTAATGAGGAAAAGCATCGCCTCTATTTTGAAGTCGCTTTAGGGGAGAGGGGAGAAAATCTTAAAATGATCTCTCTCAATCTTGGGGAAGGGATTGCAGGATGGGTTGCTCAGTACGGAAAACCCCTGGTTGTGAATTCCCCTGAAAAAGATTGTCGTTTTTTTAAAGGGGTGGACGAGAGAACAGAATTTAAAACTCGAAATATCATCTGTGTTCCTGTCAGGGTGAAAGAAAAGATCATCGGTGTTTTAGAAGCCATTAATAAGAAAGGAAAAGGAAAATTTAACCAGGAGGACCTCTCCCTTCTCATCTCGTTAGCGGATCAGGTGGCCATCGCACTGGATAACTCTCGTCTCTATCAGGAATTGGAGGAGATGTTCTTTCAGACCGCCAAATCCTTGGCCGATGCCATTGAAAAACGTGACCCTCATACGGGGGGGCATACCCAGCGGGTGACCCGCTATAGTCAAGCCATTTCAAAATATCTCCCATTGACCCACTTGGAAAAGAAATGGGTAAAAATTACCTCCGTGCTTCATGATATTGGGAAGATTGGAATTGAGGATTATATTCTCAAAAAACCGGAACCGCTGAGTCCAAAGGAATTTGAGATCATCAAACGTCATTCAAAGATGGGTGCGGAGATCATCGAACACATCCGGCCACTGAGGGAGATCATCCCCGGAGTGAAATACCATCACGAGCAGGTAGACGGGAAAGGTTACCCGGATGGACTGAAAGGAGAGGATATCCCTATTCTTGCAAAAATCGTAGCCGTTGCGGATACCTACGATGCGATGACCACCGATCGACCCTATCGGAAGGCGATGGACAAGAAGATTGCAATCGATGAATTGAAGAGGTGTTCTGGGACACAATTGGATGGGGAAGTCGTGAAGGCATTTATCCATGCCTACCAGAATGGAGAAATCTAAGGACGCCGAGCGCCCGCCTGCCAGAGGACTTGTTCGGCGGGCAGGCAGAGGACATAGCGCATAGCGTTGAAATAAAATAAATGTTGAATTTAATAACTCATCGGCCAATAACTTAATTGGAGTATTGGATGTCGATTGAAGAGATACTTGAGTCCTGGAAACGCTCCCGCACCATCTCCTCCTGCATCACGGATCTGAGAATTTTCAAAAAAAGAGAAGGACAATATCGGCCTTTTCCGACGTTTATTCACCCCGTCATCAGAGAGGCTTTAAGAGGGGAGGGGATCGAACAGCTTTATTCCCATCAAGTCGAAGCGATTGAGGAGGTCCATGAGGGGAAGGATGTGGTGGTGGTCAGCCCGACCGCCTCCGGGAAGACTCTCTGCTATAACCTTCCCGTATTGAACACAAAACTGGAGGCGCCATCAACAAAGGCTTTTTATCTTTTTCCTACGAAAGCCCTTTCTCAGGATCAGATGGTTGAACTACAAAGCTTCGTCCGTCGCATCGAAAAACCAATCACCACTTTCACCTATGATGGAGATACTCCCCAGAATGCTCGGCAGGCCATCCGCGCCCAGGGGGATATTGTGATCACTAACCCTGACATGCTTCATACCGGGATCCTCCCCCATCATACAAAGTGGATGAATTTCTTCCAGAACTTGAAGTTTGTAGTGATTGACGAACTCCATACTTATCGGGGGGTCTTTGGTTCGCATATGACCAATGTCCTGAGGCGGTTGGTCCGTATCTGCCGTTTTTATGGATCGAAACCTCAATTTATCTGTTGCTCAGCAACAATTGCCAACCCGAAGGAGTTGGCAGAAAAACTTCTCGAGAGGGAGGTCTCGCTCGTTGATCGAAATGGCGCTCCTACCCCGGAGAAAATTTTCCTCTTCTATAATCCGCCCGTGGTCAATAAAGAGTTGGGGATTCGCGGGAGCCATATTCATGCCGCCAGGCGCTTGGCCTCGCCCTTTATTGACCGGCAGGTCCAAACCATTCTCTTTGCGACCAGTCGACTCTATGTAGAGGTCTTGACAAAATATTTAAAAGATCGCTTTGAAAAAAAGTTGGAGGATCGAGGGAAGATCAGAGGATATCGGGGAGGTTATCTCCCGAAGATGCGCAGGGAAATTGAAAAAGGCTTGAGAGAAAAAAAAGTGACAGCCGTCGTTTCCACCAATGCCCTTGAGCTCGGGATTGACATCGGAGACCTGGACGTCTGCCTGATTGCAGGGTATCCCGGGACGATCGCCAGCACCTACCAGCAGGCAGGCCGTGTGGGAAGAAGATCGGAGAAATCATTGGCGGTTCTCATTGCACGAAGCCAACCCCTGGATCAATTCATCATCGAAAATCCGGAATACTTCTTCGGACAATCCCCGGAGCATGGTTTGATCAATCCGGATAACCTCCTGATCCTGCTCAGCCATATTCAGTGTGCCACGTTTGAACTTCCCTTTAAAGATGGAGAGCGATTCGGCAGGGAAGATTTGAATGAAATGTTGAAGTACCTCGAAGAAAAAGGAACGGTTCATCATGTGGATCAACATTGGTATTGGACGCAAGACGCCTATCCTGCGGAAAAGGTCAGCCTTCGATCCGCCTCGGAGGAAAATTTTGTGGTGATCGATACCACGAAGAAAAGAGAAGAGATCATTGCAGAGGTCGACTTCACCGGCGCCCATACCACGCTTTATGAAGGAGCGGTCTATCTTTGTGAATCAGAGCTCTACACGGTGGAGAAGCTGGATTATCCGAATCACAGAGCCTATGTCGTCAAGACCGAAGGGGATTATTACACCGATGCCATTGATTACACCGATGTCTCCATCCTGGAAGGATTTGAAAGAGATCAAGGAGAGGGGACAACCTTTGAGCATGGAGAGGTGAGGGTGGCCACGAAGGTGGTCGGATATAAAAAGATCAAATTCTATACCCTCGAAAATTTAGGTTACGGGAAAATTGAACTTCCGGACCTTCAGTTTCATACCACCTCCTATTGGATTACTTTTAGTAGAGGCTTGTTGGAGAGACTTCCTTATTCTCGCCTGGAGGTGATTGACGGAGTGTTAGGCCTCGGTTATGCCCTTCATTCCATGGGGGCCCTTCACCTGATGTGTGATCCTCATGACCTCAACCGTTGCGTTGGAGATCGAGGGGCAAAGTGGTTTTTAAGGCTATCGAGGGATTCGAAAGGGATTTACTCCTCCTTTAATGCTCCCAATGAAATTCCACTTGAGAGGATGGATCTCTTCGAACCGACTCTTTTTCTCTATGATAATTACCCCGGGGGGATGGGCCTCAGCCCTCAACTCTTCGATGACACACGGGTGCTTCTCGAGAAAACGATGAAACTTGTCTCCCGGTGCGAGTGTCGCTTTGGCTGTCCGTCCTGCGTGGGGCCGACGAAAGAAGTCGGCGAAAAATCGAAAGAAGTGGCCTTGGCGTTGTTGAAGGAAATACTGAAGTTATGAGTTCGGAGTTCAGAGCTTGGAGAAAAATCCTAAGTAAAACTTCCAATTAATCACTCCGAACTTAGAATTTTAATCATGGATCTTAAAGAACGGCTTAACCGTCTTACTTCGGTTTCCAAAGGCCAACCAGAAGAGAGGTCCCAGGTCCTCAGTGATCTGAGGCAGCGTCTGGATCGACTTCTTGAGCCGAAAAAAAATGTCCAGAAAAGGGCGGTCTTCCCCATCGAGGAACTGGTCAAAGGGGAGGTTATTTCCACCCCCGAGGGTGAAACCTTCCTGACGAAAGAAGACTTTCCTTCTCATTTCCGGTATGGCGAGATGACCCTAACAGATATCCTCGATATCCCCACTTATCCGGCCCATCTTCTTTCAAAGGATGAGCGGCTTAAGGAATTGGATTTTAAAAAGGCGCTCTTTCTTGACACAGAAACGACAGGCCTGGCGGGAGGAACCGGGACGTTTGCCTTTATGGTGGGGCTCGGTTTTTTTCGCGAGGATCAATTCTCAATATACCAATTCTTTATGAGGGACTATTCTGAGGAAAGAGCCTCACTCTCGCTCCTGAAAGATATGACGGATTCTTTTCAATTCTTAGTCACCTTCAATGGGCGGCAATATGATATCCCTCTGCTCGAAACCCGGTTCATCCTCTCTCGCATCCTTTCAAAGATACGGGAGATGCCCAATTTTGATCTCCTTTATCCCTCCAGGAAGATTTGGAAGGGGGCTTATGAAAATTGTCGGTTGGTCACCCTTGAATCCAAGCTTCTGGGGATAGAAAGAACCGATGATATTCCATCGGAATGGATTCCGTATCTTTATTTCGATTATATCCAGACTCGAGATGCGAGGAAGATTCAGCAAGTGTTTTATCATAACCAGATGGATATCCTATCCATGGTGGGGCTGGCCGGGAGAATCCACCTCGTCTATCATGACCCTCAGGCAGCCCGGCCGAGAAAGGGAATTGAACATTTTGCTTTGGGAAGGCTTTTCTGGGAACATGGACAGAGAGAAAAGGCGATCCCTTGCTTTGAGATCGCTTTAAAACGTTGTGCTGACGACCTTTCCTGGGATGTGATGAAATGGCTCTCCATGGCCTTTAAGAAGACAGGACAAGCCGAGAAAGCCCGGTCTCTGTGGGAGGAGATGGCGGGTTGGTCTTACAAGAAGGATGCTTTTCCTTATGTTGAATTAGCCAAATATCATGAGCATCGGCTCAAGGATTGGGCGAGAGCCATTAACTATGTAGACGAGGCCTTAGAACTTATTCCGTCCCATCAACCGAGGGAAGTTGAACTTCTTCGACACAGGAGAAGAAGATTGGAGCAGAAGAAAGTTTCAATTTTGGCCCGATGAAAGGTTGATTGGTTGGGACCGGTTGGGTATTGACAGTCTCTTTCTAAATTTCTATATTAATAGGGTGAACGACCAAAGAAAGTCGTCATTGCGAGGAGTGTAGCGACGAGGCAATCCCGGGAGAATGCCTCGCTTCGCTCGCAACGACCATTTCGGGGAGGTTGAATTATTTAAGTCGTTCACTATAGTCAGCGGTGATTGAAAAAATTTATTAGAGTCGGATAGAGAAAGGAGGGAGAGGGAATGCCCAGCTATGACTATCGATGCCAGAAATGTAGCAAGAAATTTACTCTCATGCTCAGCATCGGAGAGCACGATGCCGGGAAGGCCAAATGCCCGAAATGCGGTGGAAAAAAGCTGGAACAACTGATTACTGCCTTTCAGGTAAAGACCTCCAGGAAAAGTTAATGTATTAGAATCAATTCCAAATGTCAAAGTTCAAATGCCAAATGGAGAATTAAAAGTCAAGTTTCTAAAGCCCAGTCTGTGCAGGTAGACCCATTTAATCTTTGAGATTACATGCCTGATATTGTTTTTACTTCATTTGAACTTTGAGCTTTGACATTTGACATTTTTTTTCATCTCTCTTCTATTTCGATACCAAAGTGTTCAAACGTTCTTTGAATCAATAATTTCCAGAGTTGATGGTTTTGTTCAGGAGGGAAAAGTTCAAGAAAACCTTTTGAAAACCGTAGGGTTACATCTCGAGTGATTTCCTCTACCGAATAACCCCCATTCATCTTTTCGTGTATATAGGTCTTAAAATCCTCAATGCATTGACGGTTCATTTGTAAATGTTTTCGGGCGAGGTCTTTTCCTATCATGGCTCCATAGTGGCCCCTGCAAAGAATCTCAGGATCGATCGCTATCATTTTATCGAGCGATTTTTCAGCATCCTCCAATCGATACCAATAATTGGGCCGAAAGAAATCAGGAGGAGTGTAAAAACCGGCCCCATCCGAGCAGAAAAGAACCCCCTCATCCTCTAAAAAAGCGCCCATACAATCCGGAGAATGGCCAGGGATTTCCAAAAATTTCATCTTTAATCCCTTCCCCAGATCGAGGACAGACCCCTCTCGGACAAGGATTTCAGGCAGGAAAAAGGAGGAGGCCTGAAGTATTGGAGCCTCTGAAATCATTCTTCTTTCTCTAAGTGCAAGAGTTATTTTCCGGTCAGAGTCAAAAAACTTGGCGACGATTCGTTCGCTTGAGAAGGTGGCTTGATTCAAAGCAGAAGTGACAATTTTCATCCAGGGATATCTTCCCTTGAGAGTGGGAAAGACCATCATATGATCAAAATGGGAATGGAGGATAACGAGGTGTGAGATGGTTTCAGGGGGGACATTTAATTGATTTAATTGTTCTAAAAAAGGGTAGGTGACGCCACTGACGCCCCCTTCGATAATGGCATAGGTCTCCCCTTTTACCAGGTAGAGGTTGAATAACTCACTTCCCAAAAGGGTGATGTTGTTAGTGACTTGAAATGGCAGCAGCATGAATCAAAATTAACCCATCCGGAGGGATGAATCAACCCATCTTTAATTTGGGATTTCGGATTGCGGAT
Organism: Syntrophaceae bacterium UBA2208; assembly: GCA_002327885.1. GTDB lineage: Bacteria > Desulfobacterota > BSN033 > BSN033 > UBA1163 > UBA1163. The sequence goes on along the minus strand of DCUS01000155.1, from coordinate 9,438 downwards.
TTTGGAATTTAATGCTGAAATCTGTATTTGGCAGTCGAGCGCCCTCTATCTCCCGCTTGAAGATTTTTTCTCAACAGAGATGAAGCCAACTGTTCGAAATAATTTAAATAGAAACCGATTTTTGGGGAAAGTAAAAATCTTATAAATCCCCTAAAATTCTTTGACAAAATCAACTTAGACCCTTAACCCATCCAACGATTTGATTTATCCGATCCATTTAATATTTGAGTTTTTTAAAGTAACGCCTGAATTCTTGTTCAATCGCTAATCCTGTGCTATCTTTTTATCATGTCTGAAAAATGGGATGTGGTTATTGTCGGGGCAGGAATAGGGGGACTTACGGCCGCCGCCATGCTGGTCAAGGCAGGGTTGCGCGTTTTGGTTCTGGAGAGAACCACGCATTTCGGTGGTACCGCTTATGTTTATAAGCGGAAAGGATTCACCTTTCCGATGGGTCCTCTTGGCTTCAGCACTCCTTCACTTGTCGGAGGGATACTCAAATCATTGGATGGAGAAGATCTTAAGCTCTCCCCGATTCAATATCGAATCAAGGCATTTGATCTCGACATCCCCCTCTCGCTTCCATTTCCAAAAATGATTGAAGAACTAACAAGGATTTTCCCCGCCGAGCGTAAAAGTGTGAGCCAATTCTTCAAGGACATGGAGGAAATGATCTCTGCGATCCAGTTTCCTGAACAGGGTCTCAACCGCTCTATTTTGGAGAATGGGGAGAAGAGGTCAGCGCAAGCATATCTCTCGGGTCTCATCGATGATTGGAGATTGCGTCGAGTCCTCGGCTCCCAGGGCACTCAGGAACCTTATAGCAGCCTTCCTCTGCTCGCCGCCACATGGAATCTCATATCCAATGAAGGAGTATGGTATCCGGGGGGGTGAATGCGTTTCTTATGCGAAAGGTTGGTCGATGCGATCATCGGACGTCAGGAGAATCACGGAGGTCTCGGGGAATTGAGATTGGGACCAGAGGTGAAGAAGGTCCGGGTGGGTAGAGGTAAAGTTTCGGGTGTGACTCTCAAGGACGGCGTGAATATTGATTCCGCTGCGGTGATTTCTAATACCGACTATAAAACGACCTTTATGAATTTGATCGATCCTGATAGCATTTCTGAAGAGTGGTATCGGGCGGTGGTCAATGCCAAGCAAACCAGGTCTAATTTGCAGGTTTGTCTGGGTGTGGAGGCGAACAGAGTTGACCTTTCCTCTTTCAAAGAAGGGGATCGAATGATCTACAGGCGAAACCAGGGAGATTCCCCGGAAGAGATAGATTGGAGTGAGGAGGAGATTCATCCCGAAACACTTGCCGGTCAGGAGCTGGAAGTCAGTTTATTGAGCAGGAATGACAGGATGCTTGGACCCGAAGGGACAGAGGTCATTGTTATCCGGACAGAGGCAGAGCATTTCCATTTTTCCCGATTCCGTCCCACAGGGAGAAAAAGAGATCCCGGCTACCAGGATTATAAAATGCGTTTAGGCAGAGCGCTGATTCAGGAAGCGGAGAATTTAATTCCAGGATTGGAGGAATCGATTTTAGTCATGGACGTGGCCACCCCTCTTACTTTTGAGGAGCAGGGGGGGCGGAGTGGCGGAGCTGTGGCAGGTTGGTCATGGAATTATGAAGATCATCCGGATTACGGCGCCCGGGAGCTGATCCGGACGCCGATTCAGGGCCTTTATATGGCGGGCTACCAGGCTTTCTCAGCGCTTTTCATGGGCGGAATTCCTACAGCCATGGAGAGTGCGAAACGGGCCGCCCGGGCCGTGTTGCAGGGGGATGGGCCTGTTGAAAAAATCATGATCCCGGTCACAAGGTGAACAAAGATTGTTACATTTGGGACTTCCGGCAAACCTCCATGATTACCCTAAATATTTCTTTAAGATCTTTTTCCCTCAAAGGACCTTTATTTTTTCGTTTCAACCTTTCCAAAACTTCTTGTTCCCTCTTAGAATCATAAATCTTCTCCCCCGTCTCTTTCTTGGTTTTTCCTATCTTTAAGGCGATGCGGAGTCGTTGATTGAGAAGGGTCAATAATTTTTGGTCAATAAGATTTATTTCCTCCCTCTTTTTTTTCAATTTTAGAGAAGGGCCGGATAGAACTTCTTTTCTCATTCTTGCATCCTTAGCTATTTTTTAGAAGTCTCTTGCTCACTGTTTCCAGGGGATCAGGAGACGCTCCAATTTCTGAAATAGCCAGTTGAAAGAGATTCCGAGCAGGGAGAGGATGATCAGGCCTACCATCAACTTCTTGGTTTGCATGAGATCTGCAGCGGTCAGGATCATAAACCCGATGCCGGCGTCGGCAGCCACCATTTCGGCAGCGACAACGAGCAATAGAGCAATTCCAATTCCCAGTTTCATGCCGGCAAAAACCATCGGCAGAACTCCAGGGAGAATGACCTTTCTAATGATCCTTGTCCTGTTCGAACCCAGACTCAAAGCGGCTTTGATTAAAAGGGGATCCACATTTTTTACTCCCGTATAGACATTGATGACCATCGGGAAAAAAACCCCCAAGGCAATGACAGCCACCTTGGGAGGCTCCCCGATTCCCAGCCAGAGGATAAGAAGGGGAAGAATAGCAATCTTGGGAATGGGGAACGTGGCGGCAATCAAGGGGTTCCCGATGGCTTCGGGAATACTGAAAAACCCGATAAGAATTCCAACCAGGACTCCTGCGATACAAGCGATAGAAAATCCCAGGAGGATTCTGCTCAGGCTTGCTAAGACATGATTAAAGATGACGCCGGTTTTCAACATTCCCCATCCCTCCGAAAGAATTGCGCTCGGGGCAGGGAGAAAAAGAGGGGGGATCCACATCATCCGGCTGATCATTTCCCAGAGACATAAGATGACGATGAAGGAGGTGAGGCTGAGCCATGGATGGTCCTTCACTTGAAGAAAGTAGGTTTTATCACGAACAATAGCTTTCTCCATCTTTGTCAATTCGGCGGGGGTTTTCATCTCGTCTCCCTCAGGGTCTCCTGGGCCTGATCCTTGATATATCCCCAAATCCAATCCACATATTTCAGATAGCCTTCCTGGGCGACGAGATCTTCTCTCCTCGGTCTGGAAAGGTCGATCTTAACAATATCCAGGATCCTGCCGGGCCTCTTCGATAAGACCACAACGCGATCGCCTAAAAAAACCGCTTCCTGAATATTGTGAGTGATGTAAAGGAAACTTTTCTGAGTTTCTTCCCAGATTCTGGAGAGCTCATACTGCATCAGGACTCGTGTCTGGGCGTCAAGGGCGGAGAAAGGTTCGTCCATGAGGAGAAGCAGGGGATCGTTAGCAAGGGCCCGTGCAATGGCCACCCTTTGTTTCATTCCCCCGGAGAGTTGGTGAGGATACTTTTGTTCAAAACCCTGAAGTCCAACCAGGGAGATGTATTTTTGAGCAATGACGGATTGCTCCGTTTTATTCATCCCCTTTTCTTCAAGACCATAGACGATATTCTTGTATACAGTTCTCCAGGGGAAAAGGGCAAAATCTTGAAAGACCACCGCCGTATAAGGCGATGAATCATTTCGTACCCCCTCAAAGATCACCTGGCCCGAAGAAGAACTGAGGAGACCCGCGATGATGTTAAGGAGGGTCGATTTCCCGCAGCCGCTGGGACCGACGATGACCACAAATTCATTCTCCTCGATATCAAAGTGGATGCCCTGGAGGGCTTCTGTTTGTCCTCCCCGACGATCGGTATAGGTCTTGGAGATATGGTCGATGAGAACCCGCATGTTAATTTGAGATTTCAGATTTTTTCAATCTGCGGTCTGCAATGAGCGTTTATTTTTGAAGTTGATACAGCGCTTCCTTCCAGAAAGAGAGATTGACCACGTCTGAGCCGACTAATTTCTTTGAAACCATATTGTTTTTATAATACCAATCAAGCTGTTTTTGGATATCGTCCACGAAAAGTTCACCCTCCCGGTCATTATAAGGAATGGCCAGGGCAATGGCATCGGTTTTCTCTTCGGTATATTTGGAGATGATATTTAAAATCTCCTGGTAAGAGGCTCCTTCCTTTTTAATCAGGCTATGATCATAATAATATCGGCAGCTCTTGATGTAACCCCTCATGAAGGATACGGCCGCCGGCCGATTCTTCATGAATTTTTCACCGTAAAAAATGGCCGCCACCTGATAGGGGAGGTGGTCGCCTACCCAAAGGAGGATATTTCCCGTTTCAGCCTTTTCGACGGCGGCCACAAAAGGCTGGTTGAGGAAAACCGATTCGATCTGGTTTGAGATTAATGCATCTCGCATACTGGTCAGGCTCCCCAGAGGAACCACCTTCATGTCCGAAAGGGACATGCCCCTCTTCTCTAAAATATTTCCAAGCATGTAATGGAAGGTTGAACCAATTTGTGTGATTCCCACTCTTTTGCCTTTCAGGTCCTTGAGATCCCTCACTCCGGCCTTCCATTGTTCGGTATTGACGAGGAGGGCGGTGAGCTTATATCCAGGCCATTCGCGTCCCTTATCCGCTACCACGGCAATCTTCATCCCCTGAGCGATCGAATTATAAAGTCCTGCGGTCAACCCTGTCGCCCCCACATCAATATCCCCGGTGGCCGTGGCCACCGCAATGGGTTGAGCTGCCCTGAACCAGACAGGTTCTATCTTAATTCCCTCCGCCTCAAAAAAACCTTTATCCATCCCGATAAAGAGAGGAGCCGAACTGGAAAGCTTGAGGGCACCTACCTTGACAGGGGTCAGTCCCCATGAGAAGGGGAGGGGGGCGATTGTAAAAAGAAGAGAGAAACAACCTATCAAGAGAACCTTTTTCTTTTGCATCCTATTTCCTTCCTCTTCTAAGGTTTTTCTTCACGATGGTTTTCAAAACGCTGAATTGATACTAATCTTCTAAGGCTAAATTGTCAAAAATATTTTAAGGATTTTCTTTCCCGTCAAAAAGAAAAGAGGGCGATTGATAAAAGAAATCTCGAATGCTATAGTTGTTTCTATGATGAATCCCAGAGCCTGCAGCGCTTACTATTACGGGGGGCTTCCCATTAAAGGATCAAGACGGAAAGGCGGATTGCGGATCAAGGAAAACAGGTTTTGCTTCGAAGTTCCGGAAGGGAAGGGGGTGGAAAAAATCCATTTAGAGATTCCTCTTTCCAAAATGGATCAGGTCTTCCTCACCCGCGATAATTATTATGGGACGGATACCGTCCTCTTCAATCTCACGTTTCGCGATTCGATGGAACAGTCCTTCACCCTGAGGTTTGCCCCGGTTGCTCTCGTCCCCAGAAGAAGGATTGCACTTCAGAAGGAGTGGTTAAACTATTTAACCAAAGCCATCAACTCAATGGGAAGCGCTTCTCCCCTCTCCACCAAGTAATCCTTATACTCCTGGTAGTTGGGTTGCACCCAGATCGGCGTCCCGAAGATTTCGTGCATCATGATGTTGAAGGCCACTTTGGTGATGTAATACCGATGGTGGTGCCTCAGAATGGGATTGGGTGAGAATATCTTAAACATCTCTCCCGGCCGCCAGTAGTAACGCCTCATGATGTCCCGATAGATGAGGTTCAACTGCTCCAGGTCGTCGACTTCTTTTGCCGACATGATGGCATGAAGGTAGTCGTAATTCCGGTAGTCCCAATCCTTGATTCTCCCCAATTCTTTCATCTGGGAAAAGAACGGAGTTCCCGGAAGGGGGGTGATCAGGTTCAAACCGAAGTGGTCCACATATTTCCCAAAAAATTTAAAAAAGTCGTTGCGGTCTTTCTCTGTCTCATTCCAATGGCCGATCAGGAGCGTCGCCATCACCATCAATTTATGCTTTTTGAGGAGTTCCATCGCCTGGATGGCCTGTTCGACGGTGTGACGCTTCTTAATGTCCTTGAGCACGGCATCCGAATGATATTCGAGCCCCATCATGAACTGATAGACCCCGGCTTCCCGGAAGCCGTCCAGCAGGTCTTCATCCCGTAAGATGAGGTCGGCCCTGGATTGCAGCCAGAAATGCTGGTTTGTCTTTCGCTTAAGCATCTCCTCGATAAAACCGATTCCTTGCTCCCGGACGACATTGAAGGTATTGTCGCCGACATAAAAGATATCGCGGTTATATCTTTCCTTGAGGAGTTCGAGCTCATCCGCCATCAGTTTTGGGCTCCGTCTCCTCCAGGTCTTCTTATAAAAAGCGGATTCGGAGCAGAAGGTGCAATCCCAGAGACATCCTCTTGAAAAATTGATCACCAGCCCTCTCTTCCCTTCCGAGGGAAGGGTCACAAAAGGGTGCTCCATCTTGGCGAGATGGTAAGCCGGCATGGGAAGGCTATCGAGGCTTTCGATGAAGGGACGATCGCCCGTATAGACGAATTTTCCTCTTTCATCGAGATAAGCAAGGCCCAGAACTTTTGAGAGGTCTTCCTTCTTCTCAACCCCACGGAGAAATTCAGTCAGGGTGACTTCTCCCTCTCCCACACAGATATAGTCAATGGCAGGACAATCCCGGAGGGTCTCCTCGGCCATAAAGGAAGGATGTTCTCCCCCCATGATAATGATCGTTTCAGGGTTGGCCGCCTTAATCAGGTTGGCCGCATTCATTCCGTCATAAATGAAGGCCGTGCAGATGACCGTGATGCCCACGACATCGGGTTTTTCTTTTCGAATCTTTTCTTCGAGATCCTTCCAGGGATTTTCATTCAGGGTGCCATCCATATATTCGATATCGAATTGTTCCCTTTCCAGATAGGCTAATAACTGGAGACATCCCGGCGAAGGAGTCCAGGCTCGAAGAATGGTCCAGATTTTATGGGGTGGATCAACCAGCAGGAATCTCATCTCTTGGAATTTGCGGCGAGTTGCCGTTTTGCAAAATATTTTAGCAATGGTTTGACCAATGGCATCCGGAAAAAAAGATGGGATCGAGGAATGTCAAAAATTTCCCCTGAGACAAGTTTTTCAGAAAAATGTTTGACTTTTTGAGCCGCCCGTTCCACTTCCTCTTTCTTCACCACGGCCACCTTTTGGAAGATGGTTTCACAATAACGGCAACTGGAGCAGGAAATCCGATTGCAATCCATCTTCTTAAAGTGTTCAATAAACCCTTCCAGTTTCATGTTATCGAGTTGAATCAATTCCCTGACCTCTAAGTCGAAGACCTTTTCCAATTCAGAGACCTTCATGATATTGACATGGTCCGGCTGGATAAAATATTCCAGGTGGAGAGGGGTAAAGGCTCCCTTGCGGGGAAGGGTGAAGAGGTCCAAGAGGTTTCCATCATAGCGTCGATTTTCGTAAGCCCTCACATTTTCAAGAAGGAGGGGGGTGCGTTTAAAACGTTCTGTGATTTTGAAATGATCGTAACCTAACGCTTCATAATGGCGGATATCTTCCGGTCTGATCCAGGGAGATTTGAGAAGTTCCACCGGGTCCGTCAATTTTCTGTAAAGGCAGAGGTATCCTGGATACTGAAGATAACAATATTGATCCTCTTCTCCCTCTCTTGAGGCATGACCATCATGATTAACATGTTCGAAATTATAAGGGCACTGCCAGAGGCAGATATTATTGACGATCAATTCTAAGTTGCATTTCACGGCCTTCCGGATCGCCTCCAATGTTTTAAATTCACGGTTGATATGTTCGTCAATGATGATTTCTTCCACCCCCATGTCTTCATATTGAAGGGCCTTCCTTACGGTATTGACACGTGCCGTGGTGGAAATTTTTACTTTAAGGTCAGGAAAACGTTTTCTCACAAGATCGACAAGATAGGGAATGCCAACCGTGACTGCGTCAGCGTCGGAGCGGTCAATCCATTCAAGAAGTTCGATGAGTTGTCCGTAGCCTTTTTTTGAATATTGGAGATTTCCAAGGCAGGGGGCGTTCAGGAGGTAACTGAACTCCAATCCCCTTTCATGACAGGCTTGAATATATTTTTCGATATCATTGCGATTAACCTGGGGCAAGACAAAACCAGGCCTTGCCCCTCCCACGATATCGAAAGGGAGTTTACCAAAGACCGCATCCACAGAGGTCCCTTGCACCGCTTCCAGGAAGGCAATATCCCAATTGGCGCCCACGCGGAGTTTCATTATAAATTTTAATAACATGTAAAACGATGCGCTTTCAAGGGAGGATCAGGCTTCTTTTTTGAAATATTTCTTGAAACTGGGATTTTTTCTGTTATGATGAAATTATAATAAATTGAAAGGAGGAAGGATATGGCTTATACAGCAAAAGATTATAACAATCTCATCGGGATGGAGGGGTTTGGTGAAACACTGCTCAAAAACCATTTTACTCTCTATCAGGGGTATGTCACCAATTCGAACAAGGTTCTGGATACCCTCTCCGAAATGGCAAAGGGAGGTAAGATCGGGACCCCTGAATATGCCGAATTAAAAAGAAGGTTGGGCTGGGAATTCAACGGCATGAGGCTCCATGAANNACGATGCGGGGCATCGGATGGGCCATTCTCTACCAGGACCCTGAAAACGGGAAGTTGATCAACCAGTGGATCAATGAACATGATGTGGGTCACCCGGCGGGCTGCAATCCTCTTTTGGTCCTCGATGTTTTCGAACACGCCTTTATGATTGACTACGGGTTGAAAAGGGCGGATTATATCGCCGCTTTCTTTAAAAATATCAAATGGGAGGCCGTGGAAGCACGGTTGAAATAACAAATTTGTGAGTAGATCGTGTGAAATAAAAGGGGCGGTCCGAAAGGCCGCCCTTTGTTATTTATCTCTCTCTGTTTTGAAATGCCTCAATTTCTCGGCAGCCTGTTCAAGCGTTTCCCTTTTTTTGGGAAAGCAGAAGCGAACCTTCGTTGCTCCTAAAGAAGGATGGCTGTAGAAACTGCTGCCTGGTACAGCGGCCACCCCAAATTTCTCGACGAGATAGAAAGCAAAATCCATATCATCGGTAAAACCAAAGTGCCCTACGTCCGTCATGATGTAATAAGCACCGTGGGGGCGGTAGATACGAAATCCTGCTTCATCTATTATCTGAGCGAGAAAATCTCTCCTCACTTCGTATTCCCTGGCCAAAATATCATAGTAACTTCGATCAATGTGCAGAGCAGTGGCTGCGGCCTCTTGAAGAGGATGGGGCGCTCCGACGGTTAGAAAATCGTGAACCTTACGGATGGATGACGTCAGCGAGGCTGAGGCGATGGCCCAGCCTACACGCCATCCGGTGAGACTGTAAGTCTTTGAGATGGAGTTGATGGTGATGGTTTGATCCCGCATGTTAGGGAGAGAAGCGATGCTGATATGCTTGGCGCCATCGTAAAGGATATGCTCATAGATCTCATCGGTCACCGCGATCACGCCCCATTTGAGGCAAAGATCGGCGATGAATTGTAATTCCTCCCGTGTAAAAACTTTGCCCGTGGGGTTGTTGGGTGTATTGATGATGATGGCTTTGGTCTTGTTATTAAAGGCTTGAGCCAGTTCCTTC
>DCUS01000037.1 GCA_002327885.1 Syntrophaceae bacterium UBA2208 | reverse complement strand
TCTTCTCCTTCAACCGTCTATTATTCTTTTACAAAAAAATGTTCGAACTCTTTGCGAACGGCCTTCTTGTCCAGTTTTCCCACGCTGGTCTTGGGGATTTCCTTGACGAAAACAACATCGTCAGGGAGTTGCCATTTGGCAAATTGCTCACCGATGGAAGCCAAAATGTCCTCTTTGGTGACTGTTCCCGGCGTCCCCTCACGGAGAACGACCAAGGCCAGCGGCCGTTCCTGCCATTTGGGATGGGCAAGGCCAACGACGCAGGCCTCCTTTACGTCTTTATGCCCCATGATCGCATTTTCAAGATCGATGGATGATATCCATTCTCCGCCGCTTTTGATCACATCTTTGAACCTGTCCGTAATCTTGACATATCCATGCTCGCCAATGGTGCCCGCATCGCCGCTTTTCCAGTACCCTTCATCATCGAAACAATCCTCGGTTCGTGGATCGTTGTGGTAACTGGCTGTGATCCAGGGGCCTCGAACAAGTAACTCACCGACTGTTTCACCATCGGCGGGCACCGGCTTCCCATTCGCACCGATGATTTTGATGTCCAGCCCAACCACGGGTAAGCCTTGTTTTCTTTGGTTTTTCCACTCCTGTTCCTGGGTCCAGCCCTGGATGGTCGGTTTGAAATGGTTCACTGTAACAACCGGTGTCGTTTCTGTGGCCCCATAGGCGTGAATGATTTTAGCCCTACCCAAATCATAATACCCCCGCATCATCGATAGAGGCGGCTCGGTAGCGCCAGAGACCATTCGCAACCCTGTGAAATCAGGCTTTTCCGGCAAGGTGCGAATATAATTCAGCATAGGCATGAAGATGGCCGGCGCACCACAGTTAAAGGTAACCTTTTCCGATATCATTAGATCAACCAGGATGTCAGTGGTTTCCATAGTATAACGGCCCGGGAAAACGAGCTTGGCCCCGACCAGCGGTGCGGAGAGCCAGACGCCCCATCCTTGGCCGTGGAACATCGGAACCGTTTGCATAATCACATCGCTCAATCCCAGTTGGAAACTGTAGGCTATAAGCATTGTATGGAGATAGATGCAACGGTGGGAGTAATAAACGCCTTTCGGTTTTCCGGTGGTTCCCGAGGTATAACATGCGCTATAAGCGGAAGTCTCGTTGATCATGGGCCATTCGAAGCCTGCCGGTGATTCTTCCAAGAGCGCTTCGTAGCTTTGAACGGACGTCAGGCTGGTTTTGATATCATTCAGATCTTTGTCGGTGATGACAACAAACCCTTTTACAGTCGATAGCTCACCGGCAACGGCTTCAATAAGGGGCAAAAGAGTGTCGCTCACAAAAATAAAACGAGCCTCACTGTGATTTACCACATAGGCCAGATCAACGGGTGACAAACGAAGATTCATCTGAAGCACCACTGCGCCGATACCTGAAATGGCGAAGTAGAGTTCAAAATGTCTGTAGGTGTTCCATTCCATCACCCCGATCCGATCACCCGGCTTAACGCCGAGTTTCTTCAGGGTGTTGGCAAGTTGCTGAATTCTCTTGTAGGCTTGGCCATAATTGTACCGAAAAAGAGTGCCGTCTGTTTTACGGGAAACGATTTCGACTTCCGGGTAGGTCCGGGCAGCGCCTCTGATGATGCTAGAGGTGTTCAGGGGATAATTGTCGCCAGATGTGGATGGACAGCCGTCAACGATAGAGTAATTCATTTTAATCCTTCTTTGCTTTTGAGTGTTTCAACTTCCCTGGCTGGTTTTAAAGACGAATCGAAAATTGACGCCAAGGCTTCAGGAGGTTCGAAAGCAATCCGTTTGGAACGGCACACGGGAGGAATAGCTAGGGACCGTCAGCTCGCCCATCCCTTCCGAAAAAGTCGTCCAGTCGGTGCTCCGGCAAAAATACTTCCAGAATTTTCGCGCATTCAGCAATGACCCGATTTACACGATAATTATGTCGAAGCGCTGCGGCAATCGGCAATACCGGATGCCGCTGGCCGCCTGATGGCGGTAAAACTTCGGACTGTCGAGTCAATAACATTGAAGTTTATCTAACTTGGCTTTCCTAATTTTTTCTTTAGGTCTTCCCTTAAATTTTTCTTCAGAACCTTTCCGACGGGATTCCTTGGCACCTCATCTATAATTTCCAATCTTTCAGGAAGCTTATATGTGGCAAACCCTTGTTGTTTCATCAAAGAAACTATGTCTTCCAAAGTGATCGTCTCTCCTTTCTTGGGCACTACACAGATACATGTCTTTTCACCCATCACTTCGTCAGGAATTGCAACGGCCGCGGCATCCTTTACCTTTGGATGAGCCAGCACCGCATTTTCCACTTCTTGGGCACTGATGTTAAAACCGCCTCTTATGATTATATCCTTCATCCTGTCGAAGAAGCAAACAAAATTATTCTTCTCTATCTTGAATAGGTCTCCTGTATGAAAGAAGTCATCCGGTTCAAACGCGGCTTTTGTCATCTCTGGCTGTTTAAAATAACAGGGTATCACGCTTGGAGCTTTATAAAGCAATTCTCCAACTTCACCCGGCTTTGTCAGTTCCTTTCCCGTCTCATCTACGATCTTGGTTTCAATGCCCCCGAAAAAGGCTTCACACGGCCATTTCTCGCCTTTTTTCCCAAACTGCGGGAAGTTCAGCCTTTCTTCCATAGAACTGGTAACCGGTCCGCTGATAAGATTTGTCCCTTCATTCTGCCCCCAATTATTCACGATTTCTATCCCCCACCGTCTCTTAAATTCCTGAAGGGCAAAAAGAGCAGGAGGTGCTGAACCGGTTACCAATGTTCTCATGGCGCTGAGGTCGAACTCATCCACCTTGGGATGTTTTAACACCATGGTGAGCATTGCCGGAACCAATATGGCACGATTGACCTTTTCCTGTATCAACTGTTGAATACAAATTTCCGCATCAAATGGATGATGCAAGACAAGGGTTCCGGCTGTTCTGAGCCATGGAAAATATTGTGTAGCCGATGTCATGTTCACCAAGGGGGCGGGCTCAAGTATTATGTCACCCATTCTGCATTCATAAAGCTCCAAAAATAGGTTGCTTTGAGCATACCAGTTATTATGGCTCATGGGGCAGGCTTTGGGTTCCGCCTCGGTTCCGGATGTCCACTCCAGCCAGAAGATATCGTTGGGATCTACCTTGATTTCATCCAGCCTCTTACTATCCGACTTCCTACCAGCTATCTCCTTAAGTTCTCCCAAGGAAATTACATGTTTCAGATCGGTGAGCTCGGATTGCATTTTCTTGCCCATCTCCAAATGCTTAAATCCGTGAAATTCCTCCACCGTAATGAATATCTTGGCTTTGGTTAAATTCCCCATATAACCCAAGTCTTTTTTTCTCCACTGTATGGGCATAGGAGAAGCGGTCGCCCCTGCTCTGGCAATGGCGAGATAAAGCATTGCCAGTTCCCAAGTATTGGGAAGCTGCATGATAATGACATCGTCTTTCTTGACCCCCATCTCCAAAAAAGCCGTTGCTACTGCATCTACTGCTCTATCCAGCTCTTTATAAGTAAGCCTCTCCGGCTTTAATCCCACCAAGCTCTCTTTATTTGGCGGATCCACCAAAGCCACTCTCTCAGGATACCACCTTGCATTTCGCTTAAAGTCATCTAGAAAAGTTTCTTCTCGGCGCCAATAACCCTTTTCCGTATTTTCCCTGATTCTTTCTTCTTTCTCCAAAATCATTTTTCGCCCTCCAATTTTTTCCTTATATCTTCCCTTAATTTTCCCTTAACAATCTTTCCAACCGGAGTTCTTGGTATGGCGTCTATAATCTCCAATCTTTCAGGTAGTTTATATGTCGCAACCCCTTGTTGTTTTATAAAGGCGGTGACATCATCTAACGTAACCGTTTCTCCCTTCTTCGGTACTACATAGACGCAGGTTTTCTCTCCCATTATCTCATCCGGCATTGCAATGGCCGCTACATCCTGGATTTTTGGGTGCCCCAGCAAAGCATTCTCTACCTCCTGAGCGCTGATGTTAAAACCGCCACGGATGATCATATCTTTTTTACGATCAAAGAAGCTCATATATCTGTCGTCTTTGATCATGAATAGGTCACCAGTATGGAAAAAACCGTCTTTCTCAAAGGCTCTCTCAGTGAAATCGGGCTGATTAAAGTAACAAGGAATGGTAAATGGCCCTCTAAAGAGCAATTCACCCACATCACCCGGCCTCGACAACTCCTCCCCTGTTACTGTATCGACAATCTTAGTCTCAGTTACGTCCACCGCAGGATCGATACCCCACTTTATCTCCTTTTTGAGTCTCGGGAACATATCCACTCTCTTTTCCAGTTCTGGGGTGGTAAGTGGCCCACTAAAGTTTCCGGTCCCCTCGCTCTGCCCCCATATATTTATTAACTCTATCCCCCATCTCCTCTTAAATTCCTTTAAAGCAAAAAGCGAAAGGGGAGCAGAACCGCTGGCCAATGATTTTATACTGCTAAGATCGAATTTATCAACATCGGGGTGCTTTAAGATCATGTTTAACATCGCTGGAACTATGATGGTGAAATTTACTTTTTCTTCCATTATTTGCCTGATAAAAATCCCCGGGTCGATCGGATGATGTAAAACGAAGGTGCCTGACATTGCCAGCCATGGCATAAAATTTACGCCAATAGAGGTCATGTTTACCAGTGGGGCAAGACAGAGTATGGTATCACCCGTCTCCAGCAGACAAGCCTTTGAAACCACATTGCATGCATATCTCCAATTATTGTGACTCATAGGACAACCTTTTGGCTCCGCCTCCGTACCGGATGTCCACTGGATATTAAAAACGTCATTTGCATCTATCTTTATCCTATTGAGCTCATCTTTTTTTGCTGGCCCCTTAGTCATCTTCTTTAGCTCTTCTAATGAAATCAGATGTTGGAGATTGGTCACAGATTGCAGTTTCTTGCCCATCTCAAGATGTTTGAATCCATGAAATTCTCCTACAGTAATGAAATACCTTGACTTCGTTAGATCGAGTATATATCTCAACTCTTTCTCCCTCCATTGTACAGGTAAAGGAGAAAGAATTCCTCCTGCTCTACAGACTGCAAAATAGAGCATGGCCAACTCCCAGATATTTGGCAATTGTGCTACTATAACATCGTCTTTTTTTACGCCCATATCTAACAACGCCGTAGCCACTGCATCTATAGCATTATCCAATTCTTGGTAGGTAAGCCTTTCTGGCTTCAACCCTACTAGGCGTTCCTTGTTCGGCGGGTCTAATAGAGCCATCCTCTCGGGATATTTCCGGACGCTCTCCTTAAAGGTGTCCAATAGCGTCTCCTTTGTCCAAACTCCCGCCTCTTCATATTTTTTTATCTGTTCTTGTTTTACTAAAATCATACTTTACCCTCCTCTCATATAGTCTTTTTTAATTATAGCGCATCTTCTATTTAAGATGAATACAATTTCTTCAATTTCGACTTCACAATCTTTCCGGCCGGATTTTTGGGGATATTGTCGATGAACTTAACTATCTTCGGACATTTATATCCTGCCAAACTTTTTTTACTATATTCAATGATTTCCTCCTCAGTGATCTCTTCTTCGGGCCTTGACGCAACCACAGCCGTTACAACCTCACCCCACTTCTCGTCAGGCAAACCTATAACCGCAACCTCAAGAACCTTTGGATGGGTAGAGACCACCTCTTCCACCTCTTTAGAGTAGACGTTCTCTCCTCCACTGACAATCATATCCTTCTTCCTATCCACGAGATAGATAAAACCCTCCTCGTCTTTCATACCGAGATCGCCGGTATAGAACCATCCATTTTTTATCACTGCCTCAGTCTCCTCGGGCATCTTGTAATATCCCTTCATAAAGTTGCCCCTGTTTACGATCTCTCCTGTCTCATTGGCCGGCAATTCCTCGCCCTTTTCATTGAAGATTTTTACATCACAGACTGTCAGGGGCACTCCCACCGAAGCAGGTTTCCTTAATGCATCTTTCGGGCGAAGTATGGTTGTACAGGGGGAAGCTTCTGTCATGCCATACGTATCGCCCATCTCGGCATTGGGGAAGTGCGATAATAACTGTTTACGCATATGGGCAGGCATGTACATCGCGCCGTTTACCACCAGACGCGTGGAGCTGAGATCATATTCATTGACAGCGGGATCGTTTATGAGCATCCTCCACATGGTCGCCGGCCCCCATGTCTTGGTAATTTTCTCGTCCTGTATCGCCTGAAACATGTCACGCGGGATCACCTGTTTATGAAGCACCATCGTTGCTCCTAAAATCACGGCTGTAACCAAAAAACCATTAAGCGAAGCAGAATGATACAACGGAGGCGCTACCTGCACGATATCATCGTGCGTGAGCTGATAATCCATGATCATCGTATATCCGTTAAATAAACTGTTTTTATGCGTCAGAACGGCACCCTTTGGTACACCCGTTGTCCCGGAAGTGTAGAGAATCAGATTTTCATCGTCGAGAGATACCTTCACATCCGGCTCTTCGGGATCAGCGCCGCTGATGAGATCCTCATAATTGAGCACGCTTTCCCCTCCCTCGCCATCGCAGACGAAATGTTTCACCGTCGAAAGATTCCCTTTTATAGAGTT
>DCUS01000045.1:2194-11861 GCA_002327885.1 Syntrophaceae bacterium UBA2208 | reverse complement strand
CCAATTGAAGTTTAAATGTCAACCTATAAGATTTTGAAAAAGTTCTTCTGGAATTTAGGCATTTGACATTGATTTGACATTTGGATTTAAAGAGGATAAAGGGGTTTTCATGAAACTGAAATCTTTGGAGGTGATCGGATTTAAATCCTTTGTAGATCGCCTCCATCTGAGCTTTCCAGGGGGGATCACGGCCGTCGTGGGTCCCAATGGTTGTGGAAAGTCAAATATTGTTGACGCCATGCTCTGGGCCATTGGAGAGCGAAGCGCTAAACACTTACGCGGAAAGTTGATGGAGGATGTGATCTTCAACGGGACGGATGGCAGGAAACCTCTGGGAATGGCAGAGGTGAGCTTAACATTCTCCAATGAAGATGGATCCGCTCCAGAGACCTATGGACCCTACAGTGAGATTACCGTCACCCGAAGGCTTTATCGATCCGGCGAAAGTGAATACCTTATTAATAAAGCGCCTTGTCGGTTGCGAGACATCACCGATCTCTTCTTAGATACCGGGATCGGGGTAAATGGTTACTCGATTGTGGAGCAGGGTCGGGTGGAGCGGCTCATCAACGCCAATCCCCAAGACCGGCGCTTTTTAATCGAAGAGGCAGGCGGGATCGCCAAGTACAAAGAGCGAAAGAGGCTTGCCCTCATGAAGATGGAGGCCACCCAACAAAACCTTCTTCGAATCCAGGACATTATCGCTGAGGTGAAACGACAGATCGTCTCTCTGGAACGCCAGGTAAAACGAGCAGAAGAATATAAAGCCATCCGGAAGGAGGTCAAAGAGATCGAAATCCGTTTTGCCCTCCAGGAATATGCAGAACTTTCAGAGAAGGGAGAAGCGGCGAGAGGGTATCTCAAAGCCCTCCGAGAAAGAGAGATGGGGGTGTCTGCTCAGACGGCAACGAAGGAAACCCTGCTCGAAAGCATGAGGCTGAATGGGATCGAAGAAGAAGAGAAACTCCGAAACCATCAACAGGAAGTTTTCGAACTGGGCCGAAAGATTCAGAAAATGGAAAGTGAAATTGAATTTTTCCGGAGAGAGGAGGGAGGCCTTCAAAAACAGGAGAATCAATCGATTGAAGAGATCCGAGGAGCTCTCAGGGTTTGGAGGGAAACGAGGAAAGAACGCAGGAGAACGGAGCAGGTTCAGAGCCATCTGAAGGAAGAACGCCATGAAAACGAAGAAATACGGAGAGAATGGGAGACCCTTTTCAACGATTTTAGGACAACCCACCAGGAGCTTTTGGAAGAATTGGAAGCCGAAAAGGTTGGATTGATCGACACACTGACCCAACTGACCTCTCAAAGAAACCGCTTCGCCCACCTTGAGGAAAGAAAAAACGATCTGCAAAGGCGGCTTCGCTCCAACAGCAGGGAATCCGAAGAAGTGGGGAGAAGTCTCGCCCAATTGGAAGAAGCCTACTCTGAAAAGGTTAGAGCCAGGGAGCTCAACCTCTCCATCCAGTCGGTCTATCAGGAAGAAAAGATCCGGTTGGAAGGAGAGGACGGGGGTTTAAAAGAAGCCTTGTTCCGGAAACGAAAAGAGCGATCGACATTAGAAGAAAACTTGAGGCAAGATCGCTCTCGTTACCTCTCACTCAAAGAGCTTCAAGAGAATTATGAAGGATACGAAGAAGGGGTGAAATCGATTCTCCTGCGAAAGAGAGAGGAGCCGGAGACATGGAGGGGAATTTTGGGGTCAGTGGCCGATATCTTGGAGCCAGACCCAAAGTATGAAATTCCCCTTGAAGCTGTTTTAGGGCAGCGGTTGCAATATTTGATTGTGGAGGGGGAAAAGGAAGGCATGGAGGCAATAGCCTTTCTTAAAAATGAGGCAATCGGCCGGGGGAATTTCATTCCTATTGAGCCCGGCGGTGGACACGATGGGACTCAAGAAATTAGCAATGGAAATCGAATCTTTCATGAAGAAAGAGAACCCGTTTCTCTCTCTCGCTTCGTGAAGGTGAAAGAGGGATTTGCCCATATTGCAGAATTCCTGATCGGGGACGTTGGGGTAGCCGAGACCTGGGAGGAAGCGCTCCGTTGGATGAAGCATAACGGAGAATTTGGAACCCTTGTCACCTTAGAAGGGGATGTCCTGGAACGCTCTGGAGTGATGTCAGGGGGGAGCCGAGATCAGGGACTCGGTCTTTTAGAAAGGCGAAGGGAGATCAGAGAATTAGAACAGAAAGTCAAAGAAGCAGAAGAAGAATGTCGAAAAGCCTGTGATGAAGAGGAACGCCTCCAGAAGGAGATCTTTGAAAAGGAAATCCAATTGGAGAGTAGAAGGAAGGAGATTCAGGAAAAGGGAATCGAGCTTCTCCATCAAGAAAGAGATTTAGAGGGGTTGAAAAAGGAGATCTCCCAATTCCAGCAGAGAATGGAGGTTATCCAATTTGAACAGAAACAGCTCGAAGAGGAGCATCAGGACTTAGAGAGAGAAAAAATAGAAGTCTCCGCTCAAATGGAGGGAGAGGAGGCGACGAAAAGGAAGAGGGAAGAACAAGTCCAGTTATTGAAGAAGAAAGTCGAAGAGGTGGGAGAAGGGACGGAAGAACTGGGAGAAAAGATCACCGAAAAAAAGGTCTTTTTGGCTTCCCTTGAAGAGAAGCAGAAAGGACTGGAAGTTCAAATTCAAAATATTTTGGATGCCCAGAGGACGTTGAAGGAACAGATCTCTAAAAAAGTGAAAGGGATCAGGGAAGGCCGTGAAGAAGCGGGTTCCCTTCGGGATAATATTCAGCAATGGGAAAGGGAGTTAGAAGATTGTCTCGGGAGCCACCGCCTCAGGGAAGAAACACTCTCTGCACAAAAAGAGAAGGTGGAGACCCTCTTGAACGAATGGAAAGAAGTTGAGGCTTCCTCTAAGTACTTACGCCGCGAGTTGGAAGAGGTGAGGCAAAAGATCCATGAAGAAGAGATCCTGGCCTCAGAGGTTCAATTGAAACTTTCTCATCTTCAGGAATCGATAAAAGAGCGATATGGGGCGACGCTTTCCGCATCGATCGGAGCTTCCCCTACGGAATTCCAGAGGGAGGAGATGTCAAAACGTTTGGCAGAGTTAAAAAGTGCCATGGAGGGATTTGGAGAGGTCAACCTCATGGCCATTGAAGAATATCAGAAGCTGAAACAGCGGCACGATTTTCTTTCGGAACAGCAGGTTGATCTGCAACAAGCCCTCGATACATTGAGAAAAGCAATCCTTCGGATCAACCGGACAACAACGAAACGATTTTTGGAGACCTTCCATTTAGTCAATGAAAAGTTCAAAGAGGTTTTTTCAAGGCTCTTTAAGGGTGGCCAGGGCAGCCTTGTCATGTTGGATGAGCAAGACCCTGCCACCACAGGGATTGATATCATTGCCCAACCCCCCGGAAAGAAGCTACAGAACATTGACCTCCTCTCCGGAGGGGAGAAGGCATTAGTGGCCACGGCCCTGCTTTTTGGGCTCTTCATGATCAAAGCGACTCCTTTCTGCTTGCTCGATGAAGTGGATGCCCCCTTGGATGATGCAAACATCAATCGATTTATCGAATTGGTCAAAGAATTTTCAAGGACCTCCCAATTCGTCATCATCACCCATAACAAGAATACGATGGAAGCCTCCAACACCCTCTATGGGATCACCATGGAGACCCCCGGGGTTTCGAAGGTTGTCTCCGTGCGGTTAAATTAGGGGTTCTATCTTTCGCACGCTCCATTGCCAAGACGATTGGCTGGGCTGCGCTTCCAGGTTTACCTTGGTGGCCTGCCTTCAAGAATCTTTATAGAGAGATTTGGTTAATTCTACCGGAAGTTACGGGGTTTGAATCCAACAAATCCGCCAGGCATCCCTGTCGGATCATGGTACCTTCGAACAAAGACTGAGGGGTTACTCCCGGAATGAAAAAATCCTTGACAGGAAAAATAGTTTCATATATTCTCGTATTGGGTCCAGAGATATCTTTTGACACTTCTGGAGGTGGATACCGCTGGATAGTCGGGCCGCTATCCGAAAATAAAATTTCGGGGAGCGGTTTTTTTATGATTGTGTGAAAAATTTTACTTGCAATTAATTTTTATATAGGTAAAATGAGTCCAGTCTTGGGGTTTTGTCTAAAAGCTGAGTTTATATTTTAAGATTGAAAATTTAATGGGCTTGAAGGGCTGCTTTGGTTAATTTTTGTAAAATAAAAAGTATATAAAATACGACCACGGTGGGTTGGATTTTGCCTTTGGGTCTTTCAAACAACATACCACTCCAGTTTATCAAACAAAGGGTTATTCTTTAAAAATTATCCAAAAGGAGGTGATGGAAACAGAAAAGAAGATAAGACAGAATTCTCAAAAAATGTTAAGAAAGAGCGCAAGAAGTTAAAACTTATAAAAAATAAAATCGGGAGGGGAACATTATGAAAAAGTCGTTTGTCTTGGCAATTATTTTAGGAATATTTTGTATCGGTTTATCGGTGAGCAGTGAAGCTCAACCCATTAAGGTCGGGGCGGTCATCAATCTGACAGGTCCAGCCTCCACTTGGGGGCAGTACCATGCTAAAGGCCATCGGGACTATTTTAACTATGTGAACGAGGTGAAGGGTGGGATTGCCGGTAGAAAACTTGAATTGACCATTGTCGATCATGCTTACAAAGTCCCTGAGGCAGTAAAATTTGTAAAGAAGTTTTGTGAGGAAAAGGTGGATATGATTGCAACCTGGGATGCGGGGTCAGGTAATCAAGCAAAGCCGATTATTCAAGAATATAAAATTCCAACGATAAATTATTCCACAGATCAAGCTCTTCTTAAACAACCGACAGGCTATATGTATCTGCCGTTTGGGAGTTACATGTTAGATTCTTATATTGTGCTTGATTATATCCGTAACATTCATAAGGGGAAAGACGCCCCAAAGGTTGGCCTCTTAACCTATAACAACCCGTATGGGAAAACGATTCATGCACCGAGCAAGGAGTACGCTGAAAAAAATAAAATCAATATCGTATCCATTGAAGAGTTCCCGGCAGCAACGGTTGATCTGACCACGGAGATGCTCCGCTTGAAGAATAAGGGAGCGGAATATATTTTCGTGCAAATTCTCCCTGCAGCAGTGATTACTGCCCTTAAGGCAGCCGATAAAATCGGCTACAATGTTCCTTTCTTTGGGACATGGACTGCCACGGACCCTGACTTTTTTAAACTTGGAAAAGGACTGATTCGGGATCGCCTCGCAATGCAATTCTGCGGTGTGCTCCCTCAGGATAAGACACCTGGAATCGAGGTCCTTCAGAAGTTATGGGCAAGATATAAGACTATCAACTATTTCGAAACCTCTTATTGGGAAGGTGTAGTCGTAGCCATGATCCAGGAAAGAGCTGCCCACCGGGCCGCTGGGTTATTCAAAACCATCAATGCGGAGAATATTAATAAAGCCATGGAGACCTTTAATAATGAGGACTTCGGTGGTCTTGTTCCTTATGTGACCTACACGAAAGATAACCATGAGGGTTCTTTTAAAGGGAGGATCGTTAAGATCAACGAAGATGCGACCTATGAACCCATGACTACTTTCTATGATCCTGGAAAAGAGAAAATAAAGGTGTTGAAGGCTCCTAAAATGTAAGGATCAGGTATTGAAGGGGAAATAGATGAAAGCATTTCGAGGGACACCCAGAATCTATGTCTCCGCTCAGTCGGCGGATCGGCGGGCTGAGTTGGAGGTGAAGAAAATTTTTCTGAACTTTGGGGGCGTGATGGCGCTTCATGACGTGGATCTCACCGTTCACACGGGTGAATTGGTCAGCGTCATCGGGCCGAATGGTGCTGGAAAAACCAGCTTGATGAACTGTATTACAGGTTATTACCATCCACAAAAAGGACAGATCCTCTTCAATGGTGAGGAAATAGCAGGTCATCACCCCCACGAAGTCACAAGGAAAGGGATTGGAAGGACCTATCAGAATATTGAACTTTTTCCGGGCATCACAGTTTTAGCGAATATGCTATTGGCCCGTCATCTTTATTGTAACTATGGGCTTGGGAAAGCCTCCATTTTTTCCCCATCCGTCCAAAAAGAAGAAGTTCGACACCGTCAGATTTTGGAGGAATTGATCGACTTTTTGGAAATGCAGTCCATCCGAAAAAAACCGGTGGGTTCCTTGCCGTATGGGATGAGGAAAAGAGTTGAACTGGGTCGCGCCTTAGCCTTGGAACCAAAACTTTTAGTGCTGGATGAACCCTTTGCGGGAATGACCCTTGAAGAAAAAGAAGATATGGTCCGTTTTTTATTAGAGTTGAATTCGGGATGGGGGCAAACCATCATCCTGGTGGAACATGATATGTCGGTTGTCATGAGTGTCTCACAACGGATTATGGTTTTGAATTTCGGCGAAAAGATCGCAGAGGGTACCCCGGAAGTCATTCAAAATCACCCAGAGGTCGTTAAGGCCTATCTGGGTGATACAACAAAATTCTAGCCCCCCTTCCCCCCCCTTAATTAAAGGGGGGGGATTAAATGTTGGAATGATGTATTGATGTAAAAAATGGAATAGTGGAATAGTGGAACACTGGGATATTGTAATAAGAAGGAAGTGATTTTCCCATTATTCCATCATTCCAAGTATACATTGGAGCTAAGCTTATATGGGGAATAAAATGGAACGCTTCAATCAAGAGGCCCTCTCCTCCTTAATGGATTTTACCCTTCCTCAGATCTTATTTAAGCAGGCCAAAGAGTTGGGCTCAAGTAAAATTGCCATACGCGCAAAAATGTATGGCATATGGCTTTCCTATAATTGGCTGGATTATTTTCGTTACACGAAAAATGTGGCGTTGGGTCTCAAGGCTCTTGGTCTCAAACGGGGTGAGAACATTGGCATCATCACCGACAATCATCCGGAGTGGCTCTTTACTGAAATAGGAGCTCAGGCATTGGGTGCGATCACAGTCAATATGTTTACCTCCTCCATTGCCAAAGAGCTGACGGCGATGCTGAATCGAATTCAAGCCGTCTATGTGGTAGCTCAAGACCAAGAGCAGGCAGATAAATTATTAGAGATGAAAGAGCAATTGCCTCACGTTCGGAAGGTCATCTATGTTGATCAAACAGGCATGAGAACTTATGTCAATAATCCCTGGCTGATGAGTTTCAAGGAACTCTTAGATCTTGGTGCAAAATTGGACCAGGAGCAGCCTAATCTTTTTGAGGAAGAATTGTGGAAAGGAAAACCGGATGAGGTCGCTTTAATGATCATGACGTCCGGAACCACGGGCATTCCAAAATTAGCGATGATTTCCCATCAAAGTTTCACCGAAATTGCAAGAAAATGGGTTGAAACCGCTCCGATTGGTCCGGGAGACAATTGGATTTCCATCACCCCAACCGCATGGATCGTTGATCAGATGTGGGGGGTCGGCGTATCCCCCCTCACAGGGATGACCATGAATTTCCCCGAAACCTTAGAAACCATCACGGAAGATTTTCGAGAAATTGGACCGGTCGTCATCATCACTTCTTCAAGGTTCTGGGAAGACCTCGCCTCAAAGATTAGAGTGAAGATCGCCGATGCGGGCTGGGTGAAGCGTAAACTTTTTGCCCTGGGTGAAAAGATTGGAGGGGCTCTGGTCGACCACGAGTCTAAAAAGGAACCCGTCTCGCCCACCTTACAAGTACTTCATAAAATATTTGCAAGAATCGTCTATCGTCCGCTCCTGGACCGAGTGGGCTGCTCACAAATTCGGGCTGCGATTACGGGAGGGCATCCTATTAGCCCGGATGTCATACGATTCTTCCGCGCAAAGGGATTGAATCTCAAGCATGCATATGGTCTCACCGAAGGGGGAGGAGTCTTTCAGGTTCAACCGGATAAAGAGGTCAAACCGGAGTCGGTTGGAAAGCCGTTGCCAAGAACAGAGGTCAAGATTGCTGAAGATCAGGAGGTCCTCGTCAGAACCCCATCGAGTTTTGTTGGTTATTATCAGGATCCCGGGGCGACGAATAAGGCGCTTCGGAATGGCTGGCTTTATACGGGGGATGCAGGCTATATCGATGATGACGGACACCTCCTCATCATTGGTCGAAAAGAAGAGATCATGCGAACCAAAGGGGGAGAAGCTATTTCTTCGGACTTTATTGAAACGAGGCTTAAATTCAGTCCCTACATCAAAGAAGCCGTGGTCTGGGGGGAAGGTCGTGATTATATTACAGGCTTCATCAATATTGATTTTGGGAATGTCGGCAGTTGGGCCGAGGATCGAATGATCCCTTATACAACCTATACAGATCTTTCCCAGCAACCCCCGGTGGAGGAGTTAATTCTTGGCGAGGTTCGCCATGTGAATACGCAATTGCCGAAACCGATGAGACTGAAGAAAATTATTCTCCTCTACAAACTCCTCGACGCCGATGATGAAGAGTTGACCCGAACTGGAAAGGTGAGGAGAAAGTTTGTTTACGAACAGTACATTAAATTGATTGAAGCCATGTATAGTGAACAGAAAGATCTTGAGGTCACAGGTAAGGTTCGTTATCGTGATGGACAGGTCGGCACCATCACCACAAAGGTTAAGATCCTAACGGTTGAGTAAAAACATCATTGCAAAATATAAATTACAGATTTTGCATGTTGCTTAAATGACTTATCTGTCACCCTGAACTCGGTTCAGGGTCTTGTTAGTCGTTGATTTTATTGAGATGCTGAAACGAGTTCAGCATGACACGCTGGATCATCATCGATTTTTCAGCATTAATTTTTCATTTTGCAATCTTCAGTGATCTTTAACTGGGAGGCTTTATGGAATTTTTTCTTCAACTTTCAATCCAAGGATTATCCGTTGGCTTTCTCTATGCCTTAGCCGCTCTGGGTTTCGTCATGATTTTTAAGTCCTCGAGTGTCCTCAATTTTGCCCACGGAGAATTGCTGGCCATCGGGGCTTTCATATTTCTGGCCTTTTCCGTATGGTGGGAATTACCCATTTACCTATCCTTTTTATTGACGCTGGTGGGGACATTTGCTCTGGGGTTTGTCATCGAGCGCCTTTTTCTCCGTCCCTTGATCGGCGAAGCGCTCATCGAAGTGATTATGCTGACCGTCGGATTAGCGGCCATGTTCAAGGGATTGTTGCTGGTTATTTTCGGGGGCAATTTATTTAGTTATCCGGACTTCCTTCCAGCAGGCCTTACCATTAAATGGGGAGCCATTAATATCCCTCCTGTCTATGTGGCATCCTTTATCATCGGGATTATTTTCCTATCGATCTTCGGATTCTTTTTTAAATATTCCTCTCAGGGGATTTATATGAGGTCGGTGGCCGATAATCAACCTGCTGCGCTCTCCTTAGGGGTCCATGTGAGAAGAGTGTTTGCAATGTCCTGGGCCATTGCGGCCCTGGTCTGTGCGATCAGCGGGATCATTCTGGGAATCATGAACGGGATCAATGTCCATGATATCAGTGTCTTGGGACTCAAGGTCTTCCCAGTTGTCATTCTCGGAGGGCTGGAAAGTATCGGGGGAGCTATTATCGGTGGCCTCATCATTGGATTGCTTGAAACGTTCACGGGCGGATATTTTTCTTCGTCGCTTAAGGAAGTGGTGCCTTATATTGTTCTTGTCTTGATTCTATTAGTTAAACCTTATGGGCTTTTTGGCCTCGTGGAAATCGAGCGAGTATAAATGGAGGAACGATGAA
>DCUS01000045.1:0-2179 GCA_002327885.1 Syntrophaceae bacterium UBA2208 | reverse complement strand
GGAGGTAGAATGCGAAAGTTGAAATTACATCCCTGTGGAAAGTTTAATGAAAAATATGAAGAAGAACTCACCATCTTCTCCACGGATTTTGGAAGGCTCTGGATGTGGGTGGGACTCTTTCTTCTCTTTGTCGTCCTCCCGTTCATCTGTAAGCCCTATCATTTATATGTGATCAATCACATCGGGATAGCTGCCATTGCTGCCATTGGCCTCAATATCCTCATCGGATATACAGGTCAGATTTCCCTTGGACATGGCGCTTTTTTCGGCGTGGGAGCCTATGCAGCGGCCATTCTTGCCACTGCGGTGGGTTTTCCATTCTGGCTTTCCGTTATCTCTGCCGGCGTGATTACTGCCTTTGTGGGCGTGGTTTTTGGGATTCCCTCTGTCCGTCTCAAACACCTCTATCTAACCATTGCCACCTTGGCAGGTCAGTTTATTCTTCAATACCTCTTCGTCCAATGGGAGAGTCTCACAAAAGGACCCATGGGTATTATGCTGCCACGTGCCTCTCTCTTTGGACTCGATGTTAAAGGAGATCGCTCTTTCTACTATGTCATCTTCATCTGTTTTGTCATCCTGACATGGGTTGCTGTCAACCTCATCAGGACCCGATTCGGCCGTGCCTTTATTGCTATCCGTGATAATGACAGGGCTGCGGAGGGCATGGGCATTCCCATCTTCAAATATAAACTGATCTCTTTTGCCATCAGTTCATTCTACGCCGGATTCGCGGGAGGATTAGCGGCTTACTATATCGGCAGCATCACCCCTGAACCCTATACGTTATTCCTCTCTGTTGAATACATAGCGATGATCATCATCGGAGGCCTGGGAAGTATTCCCGGAGCTGTGTTTGGTGCCATTTTCATCACTCTCTTAAATGAGATACTGAGCCAGGCCACACAGTTCTTTATGAATATAGAAGGCCTTGCCAAGATTGCCCTGACGATTGCCCCTCTTCGGGAGTTTGTCTTTGGATTGGCTATCGTATTATTTATTATTTTTGAACCCAAAGGATTAGCAGAGGTTTGGCGCATTATCAAGTCGGGCTTTAAGCTCTGGCCATTTTCTTATTAGCAATGATTACACAGATTCCAAAAGAAGATTACACAGATAGATCGGAAAACTGATTCGCTCTGGGATTACACCCCATCATTCTGTGAGGGAGTTATGGAAGACAATCTTTTACTTCAAGTCAATAATATCAGTGTCGTTTATTCGGATGTCATCCAAGTGCTAAAAGGGGTTTCCCTGGTTATTCGAAAGGGACAAATTGTTTCATTACTGGGTAGTAACGGCGCAGGGAAAACAACTACCCTAAAGGCGATCTCCGGATTGCTCAAACCGGAGAATGGTAAGGTGACGGAAGGCTCTATTGAATATGAAGGCAAGGGGATTCATAATTCATCTCCGGAAACCATTACCCGTCTTGGGATTATTCAGGTCTTAGAAGGTCGCCAACCTTTTAAGTATTTAACCGTTGAAGAAAACCTCCGAGTGGGGACAGCCACCCGATGGGGGAAACCCTATAAAAAAGATCTCGAGTTGGTCTACCGTTACTTTCAACCCTTGGTCGCTCGAAAGAATCGATTGGCTGGATACTGCAGTGGTGGCGAATTGCAGATGCTCGTTATGGGTCGAGCATTGATGGCGCATCCCCAACTCTTGTTACTGGATGAACCTTCCTTAGGGTTAGCGCCCTTTCTGGTCAGAGAGATTTTTCAAATTGTCAAAAGGATCAATGAAGAGCAGAAGACCACCATCATGCTGGTTGAACAGAATGCCAATATGGCGCTCCTGATCGCCCACTATGGGTATGTCATGGAAAACGGCAAGATTGTGATGGAGGAAGCGGCTGGCAATCTAAGGGAAAATCCGGATGTAAAGGAATTTTATTTAGGCACGGCATCCTCAGGGGCCCTCAAGTCATATAAAGACGTTAAGTCNNTACAAACGGCGCAAACGCTGGCTCTAATATGGATGGAGGCTGAAGGAGCGTCCCGATAAAATGGGACTTGGGGTGAGAGGCAAAAATGTTTCTTCTCAAACCTTGACCGAAAAAGCTTTCAAATGAAATGCTCTCAAGGAAATTAACCCATCAATCCATTATTCCGCTATTCCATTATTCCAATATTACCTGAGGGGGAATCCATATGGGGAATTTAGATATACACAT
>DCUS01000225.1:9041-26811 GCA_002327885.1 Syntrophaceae bacterium UBA2208 | reverse complement strand
TCCTGGATAAGTGAGGCATTACTTTACCCGTCTTTTTACCCTTGACTTTTGGAAGGCAATATACCATTATTCCCTCAAACCTCTCTTCCGAGAGATTGGACATCTAAAAAAAGGAGATTTCATGATTCGAGATAGGAAAAATCTTTCACCACTTTTTATTTTTTTAACCGCTTTTCTATTTCTCTTAGTCTCCTGCTCAAATCTCCCCTTGATCGGAAAAAAGGGAGAAAAGGATAAAATTCCGGCAGGGAAAACCGTGGCCGTGGAGGGAATGGAAGATTATAAGGGCGTCAACCCTACTAAAACAGAGACACCCCCTGCTCAAAAACCTTCCACACCGGCACCCCCTCCAAGAAAAGAACCTGAAACCAGAATCGCTTCCGCTCCCCCGAAGCCCTTTTATGGCCCTTCCCTTCCTTTTTTTCAGATGGGGTTTAAGAGAAAAGTAGCCATCCTGGACTTCGAAAATAACACCACTTACAAGGATGAGAAGATTGGAGAGTCTGTTGCCAAAAAGCTCTCGGATAAATTAGAGACGACCCAGAGAGTGGTAACACTGGATAAGATTGTTGTTTCAGAAATGTTGAAACGGGAGGGCTTTAAATTTGAAAGCTTTTCAGACCCATCGGCGATGAAGCGCGCCCATCAATCCCTCGGCATCCAGGCATTTGTCCTGGGAACGGTCGCCGATGTCAGCATCCTCTCTTCTAAAACATCCGAGACCTCAGATGAGGAAGCAGCTTTTGCCACGGCAAAGATAGAGATCCGTCTTATCGATGCTTCCACCGCAAACTTGCTAAAAACATTCATCGGAAGAAGCCCCATCTTCGGCACCAAAGAGACCGGGGAAAACAGCCGGGGAAAAGCAGTGCTCAAAGCGATTGAATTCGGATTGGACGATATCCTGGACGGGTTCCTCCGGCAACTTGACCTCCTGGATTGGGCCACCACCATTGCAAAGGTGGAGGGAGAAAATATCTACCTCAATGCCGGAAAACTATCGGGTATCCGAATCGGAGACACCCTGGAGGTCTTTGAACCCGGCAAAGAGATTCTCCATCCCACCACAAACATCTCCCTCGGATGGACGACCGGCAAACTGAAAGGAATCATCAAAATTTCGGAACTCTTTGGGGTGGATGCCGCCGTCGGAAAAGTGGCTCAGGGAACGGGTTTCAATACCAATGATGTGGTCAAATCAACGGTTAGGTAAACCCCGCCTGCTGAGCGAGNNTGGAAAGATTAAATTTTAATATAGCCCAAGCTGTTAATAGTAATAAATAAAAGGAGGTGATGTTCTTTAAAAAAAGTAAACCCCGTTAGAAATTCCAGCGGGGTCTTATTTCTAACGGGACCAAAAATCCATCCTTGATAGAAAGGAGAAGGAAAATGACGAAGAGGATTTGGGTAATCTTTCTAACTTTTACCTTATCATTTTTATTTATTTTATCCGCTACCTTAGAGGTAAATGCAGCGGCCTTTCGTTTTAAATTAGGATCAACCAGTGTTCGATCGGGGCTCTATGCGAACACCGTGGCGTTGGCGGGTGTGATCAATAAAGCCTACCCCGGTGAGATCATGGTGACCGTTGTGGAGACAGGCGGCTATGTGGAAAATCTTGAGAGACTCCGGAGAGGCACCATCATGGCCGGTCCGGCAAGCACAGGGGCGGCAGCAGCGAGCTACCTGGGCAATTTAGACTGGAAGGGGAAACCCGATAAGGATCTGAGAACGTTATGGGGCGGTTACTTTACCCCGATTCATTTAGTCGCCAGCAAGAAGAGCGGCATTACTTCCGTCGAAGGCTTTGCCGGCAAAACGTTTGCCATGAACCCAGGAACCACTTCTGGTTGGCACATGGAGTATTTCCTGGAAGCCGTTAACATCAAACCCAATTACAAATTGATGGGGCTCGGGGCCAGTCCTGATGCGATGAAGGCGGGTGTGGTGGATGGCTGGTTCAAGGCTGGCTTTAAAGATGCCGCAGTTCTTGATATTGAATCCGCGATGGAGATAACCGTTGTCCCCGTAACAAAAGAAATTATGGAAAAGGCTGAAAAAGTCCAACCTGGGTTACACCGGAGCATGACCATCCCGGCAGGCCTCTTCAAAGCGGTCACGTCAGAACAACTCAGTTACGCCTACGTGATCGGAGATTTCGTGGTCAAAAAGATTCCTGATGATGTGGTCTACAAAATTGTCAAGGCAGTGTGGGAGAACCGGGCGGCCTTAGTTGCACCTCTGGCGACACTCAAGCAGGGAAAATTTGATGATATGGTGGGCAATGCCGTGAATTTTGGCTTGAAAGTTCCTTTCCATGCGGGGGCGGTGAAATTTTATCGTGAAGCGGGTCAAAAGATACCTCCTGAATTAATTCCGCCAGAGATGAAGTAATAGAGGAACATAAACTTTATCTATAGAGAGGAGGATAAACTCATGTCGAAAAAAAGATTTCTTTATATCAATATGGGAATTGCCCTGATCTGTTGCTTTTCCATGATCGCTGCCTTAGCATGTGTCCCGAAAGCGCCGAAGGAAAGACCGGCCACCCTTACGGTCCAGCCATCGAGCGGCAAAGCAACGACGCCGCTTGTCATCCAAGGCTCTCAATTTCTGCCGGGAGAAGAAGTAGAGATCACCTTGAAGGTCGGTGATGTCTATCACGGTCTTGGAACAGAAAAAACGGATGTGATCATTGTTGATAAAAAAGGTGACTTTCAAGTGAGTTCAGGGATCCCCGTTAGAACCCCGCCAGGAACTTATAAAATTGAGGCCATTGGTAATAAAGGCAGTGTGGGAGCCTTCAATATCACCGTGACCAAATAACTCAATTTTTGCAGGGGCCCTTAAGGATTAGGATAAAGAGGTGAGAAAATGAGAGAACTGACCGGTGGCTGGAAAATATTTGCCGCAATCCTGATCGGTGCCTGGTCAATCTTTTTAGTCTATACCGCTTTAACCATAGCCCTTCACCCCCTCCTTCAAGGAGGTGTCTCTTTAACCTTTGGACTGGCCCTTGTCTTTCTTCTTTATCCGCTTGACAAGAAACATTTGCCGGAAAAAAGCACCTCCTTGAGAGATAAATTTCTTTACGGCACCTTAAATTCCCCTTCATGGTTGGATCTATTCTTTTTGGTCGTTTCCGTTATCCCTTGCATTTACATTATGATTTATTGGGAAGAGGTGGCTCGAGCTGTTGGACGTTATGAAAATTATCAGCTTGTATTGGGCGTCATTCTAATGATCCTGCTCCTCGAAGGGACCAGGCGTGCCCTGGGAAAAGCGATTCCCATTCTTGTTCTTCTTTTTCTGATTTATGCCCTCGTGGGACAATATATCCCCGGCTTTTTTGGCCATGCCGGCTATCATTACACAGAAATTTTTTACCAACTTTATCTCATGACCGAAGGCATCTGGGGATTGCTCACTGACCTCACCAGTCGCGTCATTGCGCTATTTGTCATCTTTGGACCCGTCCTGTTTGCAGTGGGCGTCGGTAAAGGCTTTATGGATTTGGCCCAATTTACAGGTGGCCGGATGATAGGCGGCGCGGGACAAATTTCCGTTATCTCCAGCGCCTTTTTTGGAATGCTCTCCGGCTCCTCTGTCGCCAATGTTGCTACGACAGGTTCCTTTACTATTCCAACCATGAAAAAGTTGGGCTATAAAAGTGAGCTGGCAGGGGCCATCGAAGCCTCCGCTTCTTCCGGCGGACAGATCACGCCCCCGATCATGGGAGCAGGCGCATTTGTCATGGCAGAGTTCCTCAACATTCCATTCCTTACTGTCATGCTCGCTGCAGTGATACCGGCTCTGGTTTATTATGCGGGGGTCTGGGCGGGAATCTATGTGGAGGCAAAGAGATATGGATTAGGCAAGTTACCGCCGGAACTCATCCCAAAATTCAGCGAGGTCTTTGCTCCAAAGCAGGTTGTAATGGTCTTTATTCCCATAGGGCTCCTCCTCGTTCTGCTCCTCATGTACATCCCCCCACAAATCTGTGCCGCCTGGTCTCTGATTGCCGCCATGATTTTATTCATGATCATCGGCGGTCCCATGACGCCCAAAGCAGCCTGGGAGAGGATCAAAATCATAGCAGGAGCTTATTACCGAGGGGTCAGCGCAGCGCTCGCCTGGCTTATGGTGATGATGAGCTGTGTTCAAATGGCAGTGACCATGATCTCTTTAACAGGTTTTGGCGTTAAGATTTCGGAGATTATCATGTCCCTGGCAGGAGTCAATATCTTTCTCGCCCTCCTCGCAACGATGGTCTGCGCTATCGTCTTGGGCATGGGCATGACCACGACAGCGGCTTATGTGATTGCCGCTGCAGTATTAGGTCCTGCATTGGAAGGATTGGGGCTGCCGCCCCTTGCAGGACATCTGTTCATTTTCTGGTTTGCCATCAAATCGGGGCTGACGCCACCGGTTTGCATCGCCTGTTTTACTGCTGCGGCGATTGCCGGGGCCAATTGGCTTCGATTAGCCTGGATCGCGATCCGATTAGGGATCGGTGGCTATATCATGCCCTTTTTCTTTGTCTTCTACCCGGTTTTTTTAATGAAGGGAACTCCCTTTGAAATTATTATGATGGCGGTTTTAGCCATTGTGGCTATGTTTCCCCTTGAAGCTGCCGTCATGGGGCATTTTATTAAACCCGCTACGATATTAGAAAGGATTATCTTTTTTGCTGGCGGAATCGCTGTGCTTCATCCCGACCTAATCACAGACATAACGGGAATAGCCTTAATTGCACTTGGTTTGCTCAGTCAAAAATACCTTGGGTCATTCCCAATCATTGGAAGGAGACCAGCAAGCCTTGCGGAAAGTGCTCGTAAGGATTGAAAGGTTTTTTTAGCGGTATTTTACCAAAAAATATTTTATCAATTTGATTGCTATAGCGTTCTAACAGCGCACCTTCCTCATCATTTCAATTGCCTCTTTCCTCTAAGGGGAATTTATCTAATGATGAATCAGAGGTAGAACCTTAGAGAATGACTCATCAGATTGCTGTTATCCCGGGGGATGGAATTGGGACCGAGGTGATCTCAGAAGGGATCAAATGTTTGAAGACCCTTTCTGAAATCTTTAAAAACCTTCAATTTCAATTCGACTATTTACCCTGGGGCAGCGAATACCACCTCCGGCATGGAAGGATGATGCCAGAAGGTGGCCTGGAAATTTTAAAAAGTTTTGATGCCATCTATCTCGGCGCGGTAGGCGATCCAAGAATTCCTGACGATATTACACTCCATGGCCTCCTTCTCCCCATCAAATTCGGATTTGATCTTTATGTAGGCCTGCGACCGGTCACTCTCTTCAAAGGGATTGAATCTCCGCTCACTCACATCTTACAAGAAGAAATTGACATCGTCGTCATTCGGGAAAATACGGAAGGAGAATATTCAAATGTAGGAGGCATTTCCGGAATCGGAGAAGGGGAATTGGCGATCCAGAGCGGCATCTTTACACGAAAAGGAATCGAGAGGATCATCACTTTTGCCTTTCAATATGCCAGAGAAAAAGGAAGGAAAAAAGTCACCTCCGTTACCAAATCGAATGCCCAGCGATACGGAATGGTTCTCTGGGATCGTATCTTTAAGGAAGTCGCTTCTCGATTTCCAGAGATAAAAACCGAATCCAAGCTAATCGATGCGGCCTGCATGGATGTGGTTCGGAATCCAAAAGGGTATGATGTCATTGTCGCTTCCAATCTCTTTGCAGACATTCTTTCCGACCTCACCGCTTCGGTTACAGGCGGAATGGGATTGGCGCCTGGGGCGAGTTTCAACCCAAAGGACAAGACCTATCCTGGATTCTTCGATCCCGTGCATGGATCCGCTCCGGATATTGCCGGAAAAGGTCTGGCCAACCCGATTGCCGCTATCCTCACTGCCAAATTGATGTTAGACTATTTAGGAGAAAAGGAGGCAGGGGACCTTTTATATCAAGCGGCAAAACAGAACTTATCGGAGAAAAAAGTGAGAACCATGGATCTGGGGGGCCACTCCAGAACGAATGAAGTAGGAGATGATATTGTCAGAATCCTCCGATCCTTCTAAAATCTCTCCCTCTTGCCTAATCGGGTCCTTCAACCCGAAAAACTCACTCCTTTTTTATAACGCAACGACGGGGCTTATGGATTGGCTAATATCTCGCACGGTTTTCTGGATCTCTAAAATGACCTTTTCCATCTTCTGGTCATTAAGGCTCGAAGTAAATCCCACCACCCAAATCGCAGCCAGAGGGGAGGATATCGTCTGAATGGGGGAAGCGATCGCCCTGACCCCAATCATATATTCTTCATCATCGATCGCATAACCTTTCTGCTTCGTTTCTTCCACCTCTTTAAAAAACCTTTTCTGATCGATAATGGACTTTGAAGTAAACCGGACTAACCCGGCCTTTTTGATCAACTCTTTCGCTTTCTTCTCTTCAAATTGGGCGAGAAAGACCTTCCCGATGGCTCCAGCCAAGAGAGGAATCCTCGTCCCGGGGGGGGAGGTAATCTTCATCTCATTATGAGATTCAACCATATCTAAAATCGTGACGTGGTCTCCATTCAATACGCCAAGAAAAACCGTCTCTCCTATTTTGTCCATTAACTTTTCCATGGGAATTTTTGCCATATCTCTCAACTTGATCTTCCCATAGGCCTTTTTTTTAAGTTCGAGAAGGGTAAAACCCATATTATATTTTTTCCCTTTTGGATCTCTTATTAAAACGCCCATCTCTTCAAGAGCCATGGTAATTCCGTGGACGGTGCTTTTCCCGATCTTGAGCTTCTTGGAGAGATCGCTGATCCCTAAACCGTTTGAAGTCTCTGAAATCGCGTGAAGAATCTTAAATGCCTTCTGTACGGATGGCGCGGAATATGTGGGCTTCTTCATATGTTCACCAGATTGAACTCTGAAAAAATACCAGATTCTTTTTACCTTTGTCAAGATATTCTCCCAACTCATTTTCTGAAAATCTTGACAATATGGATAGTTATGCTATGATTAGCACGGTTTTAAGCTGTTCACTCAAGAGAACTTTCGCCTTTTTCCGTTCAAATGAGAGGGAAGGGTTGATGGGGAAACAGGGATGAGGACAGAACCGGCCCACCCGGCAAGAAACATGAGATTTCTCAAGCCTCAAAAAGAATGGAAGGAGATTATCGCCATTTACCTCTACCTGGCAGGGATGGGAGCTGGTTCATTTGTCATCGGTACCCTGTTCAACTGGTTNNAAGGCAGCCTTGTTATGGGGTCCCATCCTTGTCGCTATAGGCGCTCCGTTTCTAATTTTGGATCTGGGCATTAAAAAGAGATTCTTATATGCCTGCCTGAATCCGAGGACATCCTGGGTGGCCCGGGGATTTATTATCCTCTCTGTCTTCATCGTCATTGGACTGGTTCTCATGGCAAAGTCTGTTTTGCCTTTTGCATGGTTCCGCCCCGAATCCATCCTCTGGACCATCCTTGAGGTCATTGCCCTGGCTTTTGCCTTCGGGACCGCCATTTACACGGGCATTCTCTTAAAAGCGACCAGGTCGATCCCTTTATGGAATACTTATTTCCTTCCCCTTCTCTTTCTCGTGTCAGCCCTCTCGACCGGATCCATGGCGATCATCCTTTCCATCCTGGGAGCTGGTCTTTTGTCCCATGATGCCGTCGCATTGAAAATCTTAATCGGTGGGGAACAAATCCTGGTGGTGATCGAAGGGATCATTTTTTATCTTTATCTTTCTCGGAGTTACAGGACTTCAGAGCAGGGAAAGGATTCGGTCCGCCTTCTCTTGTTTGGCGACATGAAAATAATTTTCTGGGGAGGAATTGTTTCCCTCGGTTTCATCTTTCCCGTGATCCTTGAGAATATCGCATCATTCTTTCCTGGAAATGTGGCGTTCATCTTGGCTGCTGGCATCCTCCTCCTCTGCGGTGGTTTTTTCCTCCGTTTGGCCATCCTGCATGCAGGGATCAAAGAACAGATTCCGATGCATCGGTTGATGGAAATCCGGTGTCACCTGATGGCGGAAGAAACGAAGGCTTTCGCAGGAAAGAGACTGGAAAATCAATAGCCATGGGATCGGGTAATCGTGGGGGGAGAGGGATGGAGCAAGGAATTTCTGATTCTGAAATCGCCTGATGCAAGAGAGAAGCCAGGATCTTATTACTCGGAGGAGATTGCCACGCTTGCGCGCCGTAGCGCTTCAGCGCGCAGGCACACCCTTGGGGCTCGCCATGACACCCTTTTTTTGGTTTCAAGTGTAATCTATTGTATGCTCTCGGTGATAGATGCACTTGACTCGAATCGCTAAACGTTTTGAGAATCCGAGGAGAATTGAAATGGAGGAAAAGGTACTGGTCGTCGATCAGCAAAAGTGTACGGGATGCCGTCAGTGCGAGCTGGTCTGCTCGGTATACCATACGGGATCAAGCAATCCGAGCCGCTCCCGGATCAAAGTGGTAAAATGGGAGCACATGGGGATCTATCTCCCCATGACGTGCAATCACTGTGAAAAAGCCTTTTGCGTCGAGGTCTGCCCTACCAAGGCCTGCCACAGGGAACCGGAAAATAATAATCGTGTGACCATCGATAAAAATCTTTGCATCGGATGCAGAACTTGCATCATCGCGTGCCCTTTTGGGCATCCTTTCTTTGATACGAGAGAACGAGTGACCGTAAAATGTGATTACTGTGACGGAGATCCGCAGTGTGTCGCCTTCTGCTATGCGAAAGCGGTCTTTTTTACAGATGCCGATAAGACAAACGAGAGTAAGAAGCGAGAGGCCTTTCTTAAATTTACTGAATCCATGAAGCAGGCAAGATAATAATGATGTTCCTCCATCCCCTCTGATTCCCATCCCCTCCCTTCAGAGACTGTGTCATAATGGGGAGAATGCTGTGTTTGTCATTCTGAAGAAGTGAAGAATCTAATGATTTCAACTGAATCTATTATANNGAATGACATTACGACACAGTCTCTCAATGAAGGGGGTTCCCTGGGCTTTACCGACCTATCCATCTGCTTTAAAAAGTGATCGACGGTCAATTGTGGAAGCCATTCTTCAAATATGACATGGTACGGTATCCGGTGATAAAGGATTCAGAAACGTGATTATCTTTACACACCATACGGGTGAACCACACAGTATCCTGGGAGCTCAGGTAGCAGCAACGTTTTTTCACAGGAAGCTTCTAATCCCATCAATAGTCGTCGGGATTGAGAGGAACTTCTCGAAGGAACAACTTTTTCGCTTTATAGATGAATACTACGCAGGAAAAGAAAAGGTCGCGGCCTTCTCACATCTCTGTGGCAGGAAAGATATCATTCACCTGGCACAAGAACTGAAAAAGGAAGGGTTTGTGATTATTTTAGGGGGACCACAGGCCCGACAGGATTATGACGGTGAGAAAAACACGGATTTGTACCCGCACCGGTTCAGCGGACTGAAATCGATGATCGATATCGCCATTCAGGGCCCGGTTGATCACTTTGGATTGGAACATCTCAGGAGGAGAGGCATCTCTTTCGAATATCCGTGGACAAAGAACATATTCTTGGAAGTCGACTGGTCGAACATCTATACCTTTTCAGACCATATCGGGAAGCTCGAAGTCCGGTTGGGACAGGTAATCAATACCATTGGCTGCCTTTACGCCAGCAAGCGCCAAGAAATCATTCTTCCCCCCCCGATCGACCTCCAGGAAAAGGGGGTTCCGGAACTGCGCGTTGAAAGCGAAGGATGCGTTTTTTGCGATGTCTCCCGGGACAAGGGTTACCACGGCGCCTTAGAGCGTGACAAGGTTATTTCCCAAATCGTAGGGCTTCCTGAGATAGATGGAAGGAAGATCCCCTTTGAACTCATCGATGAATACCCCATCCGCTCGCTCGCCAAACTCCTCGAAGACACGGAAAGGGATGAGATCAAGATTTCGCAGATCAATTTGGTCTGCCGGGTTGATGACATCAATGCCCATGCCTCCGAGCTCGAGGCGATCCTCTCAATGGCGCAACGGCAAGATGCCAAAATCATGTTTGCATCGATTGGCTTTGAATCGTTCTGCGATCGGTTGCTTCAATATTTCTGCAAAGGAATTAGCGTGGCAGATATCGTAAAGTGTGTCGAAACGCTGCGCCGCCTGAAAGACAGGTTTGGGAGCCACTTTCTCTATCGGCGAGATGAGGGCGCGAACCACGGTTTCATTCGCCCTACTCCCTGGGATGACAGTGAAACGCTTCGAGAAATAGATAGAACGATATTTCTCCACCGGTTCTTTGAAGATATCCTCCCCGAACACAGCACTCCACTCATCATCCACCATGCCTCCTCCCTTGGAGACTGGATTCGACAGATCGAATCGAAAACAAGCATCACATTCAGCAGGGATGGAACATGGATAGAATGGTGGAATCCTTCCCTGAAGGGTTCACTATTGTGAACATGTCTTTCAAGGCAGGAGACAGGATATAAAATATGAACTAATCCTTACAAAATATTACCTTTTATTGAAAATATTTACAGGTTTTCAAACCGAATGATATGTAGAAAGATCTTACAACAATATCAATATGTTACCAAAAGTTTGTCCTTGACAAAGATATAAATGTAGTTTATTAAGATAACATTAACGTCGTATGATCTGAACTGAATGTTCACCATTGTGAACGCGCCTCACAAAATGTTTGTCCTGCGATAGAATGGGTGTCTGTTATTCTTTTTTTAACAAGAAAGGGGGTCACCATGGGAAATGAGAAAGAAAGACTTTCAACTGCGGAAAGTCTAAGAAAGACTCGTACCTACGGCCAGGTTCGGTGTCATAATCCGAGTTGCATGGGAAGGCTTCAGCCAGAACGGGGGGCGAACAAAGTGAAATGTCCGGTTTGTGGCAGTGAATTCCGGGTCGCCTGGGTCAAAGATGGCTTTCCCCGCATCAGGGGCCCGGTATGGGATGTAAACCAAAAATTGGCGGAAGAGGCGCTCGCCAGGAAAATGAAGGAGGACAAGAAAGATGCCACTAAATAGAAAGATAGCCTATATTGATCTCTCCACAGGTAAAATAGAAATCAAGCCTATTCCGATCGATGTGCGGAAAAAATTCTTGGGAGGCCGAGGGCTGGATGCCTATCTCCTTTATAATCATACGAAGAAAGGATGTGACCCCCTCGGTCCGGATAACACGATCATGGTCAGCGGTGGGGTTTTAACCGCCACCTTGGCTTCGGCCACCGCCAGAACCCATGTGATGGCTAAATCCCCATTGGGGGGTTTGCTGGGGAGCGCTAACATGGGAGGTTTTTTTGCTCCTGAGTTAGCCTGGGCAGGCTTTCATCATCTGGTGATCAAGGGGAAGGCAGAAAAACCGGTTTACCTCTGGATCCACAACGGCAAGATTGAAATTCGCGATGCTCAACACCTCTGGGGGAAAACCACAACAGAAACGCAGTGGGAAATCCGGGAGGAACTGGGGGATGACGATATCAAGAGTATGGTCATTGGTCCGGCGGGTGAAAACTTAGTGCGGTTTGCCAATGTTATGACCGGAATTAAAAACTCCGGCGGAAGAACCGGAATGGGAGCGGTCATGGGTTCAAAAAATCTCAAAGCCATTGCTGCCCGCGGCACCATGGATATAAAAATCGCTTATCCGAAGGAAGCCCTCGAGTATAACAAACGTTTTATTGATCAAATCACAAGCGCCAAGGTGAACCAAACTCAAGGAACACTGGGAACTCCATTTATCTGGGGAGCCACCAACTCCTGGGGAGGTGTCCGATGCAGAAACTTCCAGTATAACCAGGAACTCTATTGTGATGAGATTGAGCCGGAATCCATTGATGAAGCCTGCGCAGAAACGATGGGGCCTTATCATATGGCCGGCTGCTTCGCCTGTCAGGTCCACTGCCGGGCCAAATATAAAATCCCCACCGGGCCTTATGCGGGAGTCTATGATGAAGGGCCGGAGTATACTTCTCAGGGGGCCTTCTGTGGCGAACCAGACTGCCGGAGTTTAGAAACCCTTTTAGTAGGAAATCACTTGGTGGATCAATGGGGCATGGATAACC
Source organism: Syntrophaceae bacterium UBA2208 (assembly GCA_002327885.1). Lineage (GTDB taxonomy): Bacteria > Desulfobacterota > BSN033 > BSN033 > UBA1163 > UBA1163. The sequence goes on along the minus strand of DCUS01000225.1, from coordinate 14,759 downwards.
TTGAAACGGGAAGCATTATTTCCTGGGCCATGGAGCTCTATGAACTGGGAATCCTCACCGACAAAGAAACCGATGGCCTGGAGTTACGGTTTAGCAATGATGAGGCACTCCTGGAGATGGTGAAACGGATTTGCTTCAGAGAGGGCTGGTTGGGAAACGTTCTCGCCGAAGGAGGAATCCTCGCTTCCGAGAAGATCGGGAAAAATTCTTTTGACTATTTGATTCAGGTAAAAGGGGTGAGCAACCTTCACTCTGATGAACGAGCAACTCCAGCTCTGGCGCTTAATGTGGCCACGGGTTCCCGCGGTTCAGACCATTTAAGAAGCCGTCCGGCAATCGATCTTTATCATTTACCAGAAGGAGTCCTGAGAAAAATCTACAGCAATCCCGTCCCGTACGAAGGGCCGTTGAGTTCAGAGCATACGGAATATATTGGCAAGCCATGGCAGGTCTTCTGGCAGGAGAACTGTTACATGGCTGTGGATTGTCTCGGTATCTGCAAGTATCACACTGTCTTCTTGGGGGCGACGCTGCCCAATTTTGAAGATTGGCCCAATGTTCTACGCTACAATACCGGCATGGAGTTTACTCCACGAGAAATTTGGGACGTTGCTGAACGATGCAACATGATCGAGCGGCTCTTTAACCTCCGTGAAGGGTTAACGAGAGAGGACCTTAAAAAGGGGGATATGCTGAACCACCGCTACTTTGATGAGCCGACTCGGCGGGGTGCGCCGGATGTCGTCGGCCGGGTCATTGATCGGGAAAAGTTCAAGAAGATGATAGATGAATTTTATGAATATAAGGGTCTTGACAAGAATGGGGTTCCAAAGCCGGAAACGCTGAAGAGGCTTGGTCTGGAAAAGGAACCGTCCCACCTGCTCTGATTAATGTGAAAGGAGAAAGTAAATGGAACCTATGGGTAAAGTTCTCGCGATCTATCCTGAAAAGTGCACCGGCTGCAGGCTTTGCGAGCAAGTCTGCGCGGTCTTTCATGACGGCATATCCAACCCCGCTCGAAGCCGGATAAAGATAATGAAATGGGAGTCCGAGGGGCTTTATATTCCTATGTCCTGTCAACAGTGTCAGGATGCTCCTTGTATGATTATCTGCCCCGTGAAGGCCATTACCCGGGATGAGAATCTCAGCCGGGTCATGGTCAATCACAATATCTGTATTGGCTGCCGTTCCTGCGTCAACGTCTGTCCCTTCGGCGCAATGAATTTTAATGTTATCGATCGAAAGAATTTCAAGTGTGACCTCTGTGATGGAGATCCCCAGTGCGTTCGTTTCTGTGAGGTCAAAGCCGTGGATTATGTGGATGCGGACCGGGTAAGTATGGCCAAAAAGAAAGCAGCCGCCGAGAAAATTACTGCCGCCCAAAGGCAGGCGATCGCCTTGGAATCAGAAACACATTAAACGGAATTAATTCAGTCTAAAAAATAGTTGAGGGGCCGGTTTTCCCGGCCCCTCTTTTTTAAAGGAATGTCCCTTATCTTTTTTACCCTCCGGCGAGCATCACAACAAGGTGAATCTCGTCTCCATCCTTAATGGATTTGAGAAGCTCATTCGGGTAGGCGCTCGCATGATTGACATAAACTTCAACGATGTTGAGCAGTTTATCTCTTTTTGCAAAGAGCGCCTTTTCCATTCCAGGAAACTGTTTGATAAGATGGTTCAGACATTCTCCCACGCTCTTCCCCTCTACCTCGACCACCTCCATCCCATTGGTAAATTGTCGATGGGTTGTATGAATATGCACCTTGGCGGCCATGGTTCAATCCTTTCTCACATGGGACCCGCAATGATCGCAATCGGGGTTCCTGCTTACTTTAAATTCACTAAAACGAATTTCCAATCCGTCATATATTAATAACCGATTGGTCAAAAGCTTGCCAACTCCCAAGAGATACTTGATCACCTCTGTCGCTTGAATTACGCCGATGACGGCTGGGGCAACACCGATGACGGGGAACTTTTCCTGCGGGATCGGCCCTCGATACAGACACCTCAGGCAGGCTGTTTTCCGGGGGAGGATGGTCATCGCCCTCCCCTCAAAGCCAGTCACCGCACCATGAAAGAATGGAATATTTTTCTCAATCGCACATTGGTTCAAGATATAACGAGTGGGTAGGTTGTCCATCGCGTCAACGATCACGTCATGCCCATCGATCAGCTCCGAAACATTGTCCTCGGCAATGGTCTCATAGATCGTTTCGACCGCTACCGTTGAGTTGAATTTCCTCAATTTTGTCCCGGCGGAATCCACTTTTTTCCGGCCAATGTCTTCTTCCCAGTGCAGGATCTGCCGGTTGAGATTACTCAGCGTCACCTGGTCGTGATCAACCAACCGAATCATCCCGATCCCTGCTGCAGCCAGATAAACGGCAATGGGAGAACCGAGCCCTCCGCTCCCTGCGATCACCACCCGTGATCGTTTAAGCTTCTCCTGCCCTCCTTGTCCAATCTCCCCCATCATGATCTGGCGATCATATCTTTCTCGCTCACCAGAGGTTAACATGGCAATCCTCCGCTTTCGCTCATCTATTTGCCAGAGTGGGATTCAGGAAATTTCCGATAATTCAATGTGGGATTTTAGGAACCCTGGAATTTAAGAATTTTTAAATTCCACCCTTCCTTAAAACCTAAATTCAGATCATCCATTTATTTTCATTTCAGAAGCGTATGGGCCACCACCATTCTCTGGATTTGATTTGTCCCTTCAAAGATCTGTATGACCTTCGCATCTCTCATCATCCGTTCAAGAGGATGACTTTTGGTCAGCCCCTGGCATTGTAAAACCTCAACCGCATTCGTCGTCACTTTCATCGCCACATCGGAGGCGAAGTATTTTGACATGGCAGAGAACATCTGAACCGGAGTGCCCTTCACCTTTTCATCCATCATATACGCTGCTTTATAAACCAGCGCCCGGGCCGCCTCAATTTCTACAGCCATATCCGCCAGCATGAATTGGGTTCCTGCCCTGTCCTCCTTCCCTTTCGTCCATTCTTTTTCCTGAATATAGCGGACGAGATAGTCCAGAGCGCCCTGAGCCAATCCAACTGCCTGGGCCCCAATCGCCGGCCTTGAACGATTGAGCGTTCTCATCATTTGCCACCAGGCCGCGCCTTCCTCGCCAATTCTATGAGCGCTTGGAACCTTGACATCTTCTAAAATCACCTCCGTCGTATTCGATCCCCGAATCCCCATCTTCTCCTCGGTCTTCCCGATGGAAAGGCCCGGTGTCCCCTTCGCCACTATAAAACCCGTTATCCCTTCTATCCTCTTTTCAGGAAGGGTGGTGGCAAAAACCGAATAGAAATCCGCCACCCCTCCGTTCGTGATAAAACATTTTCTCCCGTTGATGACATAATGATTTTCTTTGAATACCGCCTTGGTTCGAACGGAAGCGGCATCCGAACCTGACTCCGGTTCGGTCAGGCAGAAACAGATCAACTTTCCCTCTTTGGCTAACGGGAGTAACACTCTCTCCTTGAGTTCATTGCTCCCTCCAAAAACAACGGGCATGGTCCCCACCGCTTGAACGATTACGAGGAGAGCAGAAGAAGCACAGACTTTGGCAAGCTCTTCGACAATGATACAAAAAGAAGTAATATCCGTATCCATCCCCCCGTACTCTTTTGGGATGAGGAGACTTAAAAACCCCTGTTTGGAATATTCCTGAACAAGATCCCATGCAAATTCCCCTGTTTCATCGATCTCCGCTGCCCGAGGCGCCACAATATTTTTGGCAACCTCTTTCGCTTTATTCCTCCAGCTTTCTCTCTCTTGCTCAATCTGGTCCATTGTCTCCACCTTTCCTCTTTACATATTCCACCCACCGGAGACTTCCAGCATAGCGCCGGTCATAAAACTTGCTTCATCGGAAGCTAAGAAAGCAGTCACATTGGCCACTTCTTCGGGTTTCCCCACTCGTTTTAAAGGGGTATTTTCAATGATCATGTTTTGATATTTTTCAGCCATCTTGGCAATGGTGGGGGTCAGTATCAATCCCGGTAAAATCGCATTGACATTGATCTGATACAGGCCTAATTCCCTGGCCACGCTCTTTGTCAGACCGATGATTCCAGCTTTCGCAGAACTGTAACTGATCTCTGATAGCGCTCCCCTTTTTCCCCAAACCGAGGAGATATTGATGATCTTCCCATATTGGTTCTCGATCATGTGTGGAGCGACAGCCTGCATACAATTCAAAGTCCCCTTCAGGTGAACTCCCAGAACCGCATCCCAATCCTCTTCTCTCACCTTCAAGAGGTTGCCCGGGCGATCAAAACCGGCATTGTTCACCAGAATATCAATTCTTTTCCAGGCTTTTAACACCTGGTCCACCATGACCTGAACCTGTTTTGGACTGGCAACATCTAAAGATACGGAAAGGACTTTTACACCCAGGCTCTTCAGTTCTTTTGCGGTTTGAGCGCCGGTATCGGGATTCATCTCAGCAATGACTACATCGGCTCCTTCCTGGCCAAGCTTCAATGCGATGCTCCGACCGATCCCCTGCCCTGCCCCGGTAACAATCGCTTTCTTGTCCTTCAGTCTCATCTTTTCAACCCATCGATTCGGTATTCCCGCACCGTGAGGAATGACCGGTTACTACCTGATCATTATATTAAAATTTCCAAAATTCTAACAGATGGGCCTATGGTCGTCAATGTATTTAAATGAATGAAAGCTGGTGAGCTTATCCGCCTGGAATAGGATAAAAGTTATTTAGATCCGAAAAGTTTTCCCGTCATGATTGATAAATACATTTAAAAGAATCGCAGCAAATAATACTACAATTGCAGAAAAAAAAGCTACGAACTCAACCCAATCAACTCAGAATATTTACCCCGAGTGTGATGGTTAACCACTAATCTGAACCCGTCCCCGATTTCTTTTGGCAACCGGTCCCATCTTCCTTACCTACTTCAATATTTCTCGGAAAAACTTCTTCGGCCACTCCTGGTCGTCAAGGAAAAAAACATGGTTTGCCTCAAACTCTTCCCTTGATTCTGGTTTTTCTATCCCTTTAATGAGGTTTTTATAGGAGGTTTTTGATAAAATAAAAGAATGGAGGCTGATATTCTCTTTTCCGAGGTCGCTTTCCAACCTCTTGATGTCCTTGGCCAGTTGAATCTTTTCATGATCCAGTCTCTTGATATGTTCCATACCTTTGGGATCTAAGAAGACAACCTGCTGACGTTTTCCATCCTTCACCCACATGATGAAATCAGGGTAGAAGCCGCTGAGATTGAAAAACCCCACGCCCACCTTCGGGAAATTCCTCAGCAGATAAATTTCATAATCGCCAAGTTTGTCTTTATTGTTTTCCAGGTATTGTTTGAAATGTGCGATGAACTCTTTTTCGCTCTCATCCAGCCCTGCCGGAGATATTTTATCAATCTTTTTGCTGCTGAGCAGGATCGGTCAGAGGTCCAGCCACAGCCAAGATAGCACGCTGCTTCCGTAGATCGATGGAGGGCATTTCCCGATGCGTCAATGGAGGGAAAACCATTTCACGAAGCCATTCGGCAATGACTTGGAGGAGCTGATCTTTTCTCATAAATTGTTTACTTAGGTAAACAAATATAATTAAAATTGTTTACTATGTCAACTATGTCCTGTGCTGCAAGTCGCAAGGGGGAAATTAAGATGATCTTCATACCTAAGAGCATTGAATTCGACCCCACTATATCAAAAAAACAACGT
>DCUS01000225.1:1914-9036 GCA_002327885.1 Syntrophaceae bacterium UBA2208 | reverse complement strand
AATCTCATGGGATTGCCACGTCGCTATGCTCCTCGCAATGACAACTTTCTTCTGACGTTCACTATAGATAGAAATAAAATTGATATTTGAAGGTCAGTTGAGAGGAGAAAAGATGGGGGGGGAGGCCTAAAAGGCCTCCCCGATAAATCAATTATCCTTCCAGGTGGGTTTTCGCTTATCTAAAAAGGCCTTCAGTCCTTCGAGGGCATCATTCGTTTTCATCAACCGATCCAAATAAATTTTCTCAATGGCTTTGAGTCCCTGATCCATATCGTCATTCAGACCAGCCAGCGTAGCCTCCTTGGTCAACTTCAAAACGATCCCGCTCAATTTCTTAAACTTCTCGATAAACCCATTCGCCTCTCCCGCGAGCGAGGCTTCAGGAACGATCTTATTGACCAATCCCAGGTTCAAGGCTTCTTGAGCGCTGATGATATCTCCCGAGAGAATTAATTCCAGAGCTTTCTTTCGTCCGATCATCCTTGGAAAGACCAGAGCGGCAATGGGCGGAAAAACTCCAACCTGGATTTCGGGCTGTCCAAACTTGGCCTTCTCTGTGGCAATGACCATATCGCAATAGAGGGCTAATTCGCACCCGCCGCCCAGAGCGGAACCGTTCACCACGGCAATGGAAGGAACTTTCAGAGAATCCATTAACCTGAACATTTTATGAAAGACCTCGATCATTTTATAAACCAGATCGCCCAGATGCTCTCCGACATCCACTCCCGCCGAGAAGGCTTTTCCTGCAGCCTGGATTACAAGGAGTTTCAAGGATTTCTCTTTCATCAATTCCTCAAAATAGGTATTGATCTCTTCCATCATCTCAATATTGAGAACATTGAGGGGAGCCCGATTCAATGTGAGGGTTGCCACGCCCTCTTTAAACTCCGTTAAGATATTTTTAAATGCCATCTCTCTCACCTCCTTTAAAAAAATCGTGAGCCGTGAGTGGTGAGTCGCAAGTGGTAAATTTAAAAATTAAATCTTAAAAAGACACCCTTTGGGCAAAGAAATTTCTCCTGGCCCAAAGGGTATCGTATCTTTTAGATCATCGAAATCAAGTGCCTTACTTCTTCTGTGGTTTTCCCAATACTTCTTCAAAAAACGTGTCATCCAGGAGTTTGCCTTCTGCGATATTCTGGCGATATTTGATGAAGTCAATGACATCCATCCCTGTAATCTTCTTCGTATTGAAGGCGCCAAATCCCAGGAAGGCCTCGCCCATCATGTTAGCAGCCAGCCAGTGTCTATTGTAGTTCTTGGTCTGATCCCAGAAAAACTTCTTTTTGGCCCTCACCGAGTCAATCGATTTGATCAAGCACCCCGGAAACAAGTTGGTAAAGGTCCAGACGATTTTATCCACTTCGGCATCGAGCAAGGAAAAATCATAATCGTTATTCTTCAGCTTGTTATTCACCCATTCTCTGGCCTGCTTAAATGCGTCGCCCGTCTTAAATTCGCCGTAAACAATCTCGCCGTTATCAACATACTTATCCGTGATGACCTGGGGATTGCGGGCCCAATTTCCCTTCTCATCTTTTAGCACCGGAACACACTTGGAGATGAGGGTCTTCATTTTCATCTTGTAAGCGCTCCACATTTCACAACTCACGCAATTCCACATGGCATCTTCCATACTCAAAAACCATGGGAGAAAATCGGAAGAACCACCATCCGGTGCGGAACCGTGGCGAGGACCCGCCTGGCCAAATATGGCTAAGTCCGAGGCGATGGCAAGATCACAGGCCATCCCAATTTCCTGTCCGCCTGCCACTCTCATGCCATTCACACGGCAGATCACAGGTTTCTTACACATGAGGATGGCGTCCACCATGTTATTGAAGAGTTCCATATAAGCTCCGTACTCTTCCGGTCGCCGGCTGTAATATTCAGAATACTCTTTGGTGTTTCCACCCGTACAGAAGGCATTGGGACCCGTTCCTGTAAAGATGGTGCAAACCACCGAACGGTCCGTAGAAGAATTCTCCATTCCTGCGATCACCCCTTTTACCATTTCAGTGGTATAGGAGTTATACTGAGCCGGGTTATTCAGCGTCACCCATGCAACATAGAGGCCCTTAACAACGTTCCCCTTTGGATCCTTCAAAGGCTTCTTCTCATAAATGGTGCAGGGGGCCTGAGTCCCCCAATGCTCCGAACCATACCTATCGTGATTTTTTTCCTCACTTTCCCTGGGCATCCATTCTAATGCCATACAAATTCCTCCTTTCTATTTTGTTAATGTGTTGTAGTCAACCACAATATCTCTATCATTGACAACAAAGAAGATTGGAATGGTGGAATAATGGAATGATGGTTAAAGGTATTGTTACAATTAAACCCAATTTTCCAATATTCCAGTATTCCATCGTTCCAGCTTTAAAAATCAGGTGTCAGGACAATCCTTTTTGCTGGAGAACCAGCTTTGTGAACTTCATCATAGACGGATGCAATTTGACTCATGGGTCTTGCCTCGACAAAGGGTGCAATGTCGATCTTCTTGGAAAGGACCATATCGAGCACAATGGGATAATACTCTGGCAGGCATCCCCATGTCCCGATCATCTCCGCATCAAAGGCCATGAGCCTGGAGATGCTATATTCGTTCTTCGCCATCCCAAAACCAATAAGAATCAACTTGCCGGTAAAAGAGAGGAGTTCCAGGGCGAGGTCCTGACCCGCCTTGGTTCCACTCACCTCAAAAATCTTCCAGCCGAAACCAGCTTCTAAGCCATTCTTCTTGCAGATCTCACGAAATTCAGTTCGAATATCCTTGACCTGTTTATCCTGGGTACTGATCACAAAATCAGCGCCGTATTTTAATGCCCTCTGTAACTTTTCCGGATTTCTTGCCAGGCCGATCACCGCCTTCGCACCCAGAGCTTTGGCTGTCTGGGCCATATAGACACCCACTCCTCCAGTCACTCCTACAATGATGACTTTATCCCCGGGTTGGAGGTCCGCTCTTTTAGCTGCCTGATACGGAGTCGTCACGGCATCCGCTACCACGGCAAGGTTTTCCAAAGGAATGCTTCCGCGATTCCTCACCTCACAGAGGTCAATCGAGGGAACTGGAATATGGCTTGAATTTCCTCCATAGATCCCGATACTGTTTCCGGGCATCTTCTGGGCTAAGCAACGATTCCCACGACCGGTTTTACAAAGCAAACATTGACGACAGGGCATCACCGAAGGGATAATGACTTCTTTCCCAATCCACTTTTCATCTCCAGCGACCACTGTCCCACTGATCTCATGGCCAAGGGTTAAGGGTGGTTTGGAGACCGTAGGCACACCATCATAAAAGTATCCTAAATCGGTATGACACACACCGCATCCTGCCACCTTGACCAGCACCTCTCCGGGACCTAAGGTTGGGACTGGAATCGAAGCCTTTGCCAACTTCCCGGGAACCACCTCGCCAGTCTCCTTATTTTTTGCTGTCGGCTGAACCATTTGCCAAGTTTCAATCTTATCAGGAATTGTAGCCATGTATTTCACCCCTTTCTTTTCCTTGAAAATTCAAAATTTGAATTTCGCGCTTCGGATTTATTAGCATCCCCCCTTTCCCATTCCATTTCAGATTGTCGATTTCAGATCCCAGATTGAAATTTGAAATCAAGTTTAGGTCATTCCGAGTCCACCATCCACACAGATCAGTTGACCGGTAATATAGTTCGCCTCGTCCGATGCCAAGAAGACGAAGGTCGGAGCTACCTCTTCCGGTTCCGCAAATCGACCTAACAAAATCCTGCCCGTATAAATCTCCATCAGTTTCGGGTCTGCTTTAACCTTATCGAACATCTCCGTACCGACATATCCCGGCTGGACGACATTCACTGTAATCCCATATCCTGCCAATTCCCGTGCGGCCGACTTGGTCAAGGCAATGATTCCTCCTTTTGCTGAACTGTAGTTGATCTGTCCTTTTGTCCCCCACAATCCAGCCGAAGAAGTCACATTAATGATCTTCCCATATTTTTTCTCCATCATATACTTAGAAGCCATCTGGGTGCAAAGAAAGGGTCCTTTAAGTTGGATATCGATCACCTCATCCCACTGTTCCTCTGTCATTTTATGGAGCATGTTTGGTTTCGATACCCCCGCATTATTCACCAGGATGTCAATCTTGCCGAAGTTGTCAATAGCGGCCTGAATAATCCTATCTACATCAGCTTTAATTGCTACGTTTCCTTTTACGGCCACTGCTTTTTTCCCAATTTTTTTAATCATTTCAACAACTTCTTGGGCTGGCTGATCTTTACTCGCATAATTGAGTACAACGTCGGCCCCTTCCTTTGCATATGCAAGACAGATCGCCCTTCCGATTCCTCTTCCTCCACCCGTTACAACTGCAACTCTCCCTTCCAGCCTACCCATCAGATCCTCCTCCCGGTTTTTAGAAGCCCAAAAAATTGATTTGTGAATATATTCTCATGTCCACCTGTAAAATACTACACTTTTTTTATAAAAACAAGAAAAATTTAAATAACCCTCTAAACTTGTCCCGTTGTGAGCCTAAAGTCAATAGGCTTTTTTTATTGGTAAAATTCAATAATTAAAAAGGTAAGTTTTTGAATGGTGGAGAACCGGACTATCAAATTTTCAGTTCTAAATTAATCATCTCACCTCCCCTCGAAAATCCCATGGCACGGAAAAACTTGAGCAAATCCCAATCACTCCAATTCACCAACGTATAGACAACACTCACTCCAATCGCTTTGAGATTCTTAATAAATTCTTGGCTCAATTTTCTCGCAACACCTTTGTGCTGATAATCGGGATTCACCCCGATTGTGCTGATCCATCCCACTGTTTCTGGAATCCCAAACTCCCACCCACTCACTTCCCCTACAATAAATCCAATGACCTCTCCATTAAGTTCAGCCACCAAACCTGAGAGAGGATATCGGGGGTTAGGGAGTTGGATCTTCTTTTCCCAATAATCTCGTCTGACTTTCCCTAAAACCTTCCGGTCAATCTCAACAATTGCATCCAGATCCCCGATGGTCAGAGGCCGTATATCCACTCTTTCTAAAAAATCCCCTTCCATGGGCTCCTTCCCCCCCCTCTTCTTCCATTTGATCTTTATTCAATGACTGCGATCACCGCTTCTGCCTCGACCTCCTGGCCTGAGGCCACACAAACCTCTTTCACTGTCCCGGCGACCGGCGCTACCACAGGCATCTCCATTTTCATCGCTTCCAAGATAGCTACCTGATCATCCTCTTTCACCTTGTCTCCCACTTTTACCGAAACAGAAACAATCTTCCCTACCATTGGTACAGTCACAGATGTCCCCATGACATTTCCCTCCTCTCAAACAAGTGATTTTTTATTTAAGGCCTAAAGTGTTTCTTGCGATAATCATCTTTTGAATATTGGATGTTCCTTCTACAATCTGATAAGATTTGGCATCCCGGTAAAACCGCTCAACGGGATACTCCGTTGAAAAACCATAGGATCCGAAAATCTTCACCGCTTGATTTGCGGCTTTGACAGCGACCTCCCCAGCATAAAATTTTGCACAGGAGACCTCAATGGTGTTTCGCTGTCCCAAATCTTTATTGCAGGCAGCTCGATAAACCAAAAGCCGGGCGGCCTGCTCTTCGACATACATCTCCGCGATCTGCTCCTGGATCATTTGAAAATTTGCAATGGGCTGGCCGAATTGTTCCCGTTCATTGGCATACCGGACAGAATGTTCGAGACAGGCCCTTGCTACGCCTACTGCCCTCGCTGCGGAAGAGAGCCGGGTGTTATCCAGCATGGCCATGCAAATCTTAAATCCATCTCCCTTTTTACCAACCAGACAGTCTTTCGGCACCTTGACATCTTCGAAAACGATCTCCCCTGTGGGAGCGCAGAAAAGACCCAATTTTGAATCTATGGATTTTTGCGTGACGCCTGGGGCATGCATATCTACGATAAAGGCTGACATGCCGCGATGTTTTGCCGCTTTATCCGTATAAACATACACAATCCCGAGATCCGCTACAGGCACCCCCGAAATCCACATTTTTGTCCCGTTTAGAACGTATCCTTCCTCTGTTTCTACTGCTGTTGATTTCATCGATGCCACATCAGAACCGGTGTTGGGTTCGGTGATCGCAAAGCAACCAAGCAGGTCGGCATTGATCAATTTGGGAATCCAACGTTCCCGTTGTTCCTCATTTCCAAAATTGAGAAGGACGGATTGAATCGAATTCATTTGAAGGTTAAAAGGAAGTCCCCAGGACGGAGATATTCTTGCGATTTCTTCGGTCATCACCGCCGCTGAAAGATAACCACTTTCATTTCCACCATATTTCTCGGGTGCGATGCACCCAAAAAACCCAAGCCTCGCCATTTCTTTCACTATTTCTTTGCGAAAACGATGTTCTTTTTCATCTTCCTCCATGGTTGGCACAATCTTTTTCTCCGCAAAATTTTTAGCCATTTCCCGCATTGCTTCTTGCTCTTCCGATAATTTAAAGTCCATACAATCGCCTCCTCCAGATTAGATTGTGCAATTTATAACAAAGGCATGTTCTTTTGTCAAGATATATTTATCCTTTTAAATTAATTGCAACTTATTGTATTTATTGTATTTATGGATATACATGTAAAACTCAAAAAAATTGAAACCTTGACAACATTAAAGAAATGGGCAATAAGAGATCAATGAGGACAATGGGTTTAGACATAGGGTCCCATACTATCGGGATAGCAATTAGTGACGAATTGGGGATTACCGCTCAGGGTCTCAAAACCCTCAGGCGGAAATCAATGGAAGAGGATTTAAAAGAAATTGCAGCCATTGTTGATCAATTTGAAATTAATGAAATTGTGGTGGGACTTCCTAAAAACATGAATGGAACGCTGGGCAAACAGGCAGAAATCGTTCTCCATTGGATTAAGACCTTGAATGAAAAAATACAAGTTCCAGTCGTCACCTGGGATGAACGGCTTTCGACAGTCGGGGCTTCCAAGGTCTTATTGGAGGCGGATCTCTCAAGGAGAAAAAGGAAAAAGGTTATTGATAAGTTGGCCGCTGTCCTCATCCTTCAAGGATTTTTAGACCAGAGCAGGAGCCCAAATTATGAAACTCTTGCCGAGGGATAAACTTCTCATCTTATC
>DCUS01000225.1:0-1862 GCA_002327885.1 Syntrophaceae bacterium UBA2208 | reverse complement strand
ATTTTTTCACTTTCCTCGCCACTGCCCTTGGGAAAAAAACAAAGATCAGAGCAGGGGAATATGAATTTCATTCCCGAATGCTTCCCCTTGATGTATTGGACGCTCTGGTTAAGGGTCAACTAAAACGTCGCCTCGTCACGATTCCTGAAGGGTATACGCTTTCCCAAATTGCACAGTTATTGGAAGATTTAAATCTTATTGAAAAGAAGGGCTTCCTCCAAAAGGCCACCTCTCCTGATTTGATAAACTCTCTCGGCCTTTCCCAATTAGCAGGACCCACCTTGGAGGGGTACCTCTTCCCCGACACCTATCATCTGTTCAGGGAGGTAGACCCGGAGGAAGTCATTAAAATGATGGTCCTCCGGTTTAAAAAAATCTTTAATTCGGACCTTGCTCAACGGGCCCCTGAATTAGGAATCTCCGAAAGGGAAGTGGTGGTTTTAGCTTCCATCATCGAAAAAGAAACCTCCCTCTCCGAGGAGAAACCCCTCATCGCGGGTGTTTTCCATAATCGTTTAAAAAAGAAAATCCCTCTCCAAAGCGACCCCACTGTGATCTATGGAATTAAAAATTTCAATGGGAATTTGACCAAAGAAGATCTGATGAGGCCCACTCCTTATAACACCTACCTCAAGGTGGGTCTCCCTCCAACCCCTATCTGTAACCCCGGCAAAGAATCCCTGTTGGCTGCAATCCATCCAGCTTCCGTTCCTTACCTTTATTTCGTCTCCAAGAATGACGGGTCTCACTATTTCTCTTCTGACCTCGAAGAGCATAATCGAGCGGTTTTGAAATTTCAAAAATATCCAAGAAAAAAATAACTTGACAAGAAAATGAACTCTCATTTATCTTTAAGCCTTGTTTTCCAATAATTAAATTTCCTAACCCGCGCTATCGCCAAAGCGTCTATAGGACGTTGGCGATGCTCCCTCCTCCTGAGGGGACAAAGTGGCGGCAAGGGAAAATCGGAGGTTTATGATGAAAGATGTCGCTGTAATTGGTGTGGGCCAGAGTAGCTTCGTCAGGGGTTACGAGGGATCTATCCGGGAACTCGCCTTCGAAGCTTTCAGGGAAGCCATGCAAGATGCAGGCATCACTCAGAAAGATGTTGATGCTTCCGTTTTCTGTTCAGCTCCCGAATATGACAAACAGCGCTCACCTGCGGGTGTCCTCGCAGAATATCTCGGCATGATCCCCCAGCCGACGTTTTACGTAGAGAGCGTTTGTTCATCGAGCAGTACCGGGATAAAGGTGGGATACGGCATGATTAAATCCGGCCTGCATAACCTCGTGGTTGTCCTCGGATTTCAGAAGATGTCAGAGATCACGTCTGCGGAATCCCAGGAGAGGATGGGGAGAGGCGCCGACATACAGTGGGAGGCCCCTTTTGGAACCATGATGCCTGCGTATTACGCCCTTTATGCACAAGCTTACATGGCGAAGCATGGTTTGACCCACGATGATTTGATGAGCGTCAGAATCAAGGCATCCACTTATGGGATGATTAATGAAAGAGCGGTCTATCGTAAAGCGGTAAAACCGGAAGACTTTAAGCAGGGCGACCCGGAAGCAAAAATGGCAGGCCCTGTAGCCTGGCCGCTCCGGGTGGGTGATTGTTGCGCCAATGCGGATGGGAGTTCGTGTATCATCCTTGCAAATGCCGAAAAAGCAAAGACGTTATCTAAAAAACCGATCTGGATTTTGGGTATCGGAGCGGCGTCAGAGGCAGTCAACATGGCAGCAAGGCCCGATTTCAGCAAGGGCTTGAGCGTGGGGTACGCGGCGGCTGCCCAGGCGTACAAGATGGCTGGAATCACTGCAAAAGACATCAAGGTGGCTGAAGTGCATGACTGCTTCACCAT
>DCUS01000237.1:2645-21598 GCA_002327885.1 Syntrophaceae bacterium UBA2208 | reverse complement strand
ATACTGCTGCTGTTTTTCTCCATCCTTGCCCTCCAGCTGATTCTTCGCTTCTACGTACGCCTCCAGGTAACCAACAGGGAACTGACCGCTTTCTATAAAGTTGCTAAAATCCTTGAGGGCAAACCTGACACCGTAAAAATAATGGAGCAGATCCTGGAAAACGCCATGAAGGCAGTCCCCTTCAGCACTGGCGTGGCCTACCTCTGCCCGGAGGAGGGGCCGCCCCACTTGCCTGTTGCAGTAACTGGGCCCTATTCGAAAGAACTCATGGCTACCGCTGTCCAACCGGGTGAGGGGGTTGTCGGACTTGCCTTGGAGAGCTGGGAGCCGGAAATCATCTTCGACACCAAGACACACGCTCTGGCAAAGAACGAGCAGGGTTTATGCCAGGCGCTGCGTTCCCTGATCATCATCCCGATGTTTTCCGGCAGTGAGCCGCTGGGTGTGATTGTCCTGGGTGAAAAGCGGCCCATGGTTTTTGAGGATAAGCATCTGCACATTATGACTGTTCTGGCAGGCCAGGCAGCGGTTACCCTGGAGAACTATGTGCTCAAACGCCGGCTGAGCCAGGCGCTTGCCATGGACACGCTGACCGGGCTGCTAAATTATGATTCTTTCTCCGCCGGCGTCTCCGAGATGAGGATGAAAAAGGAGGCCGAAGCACTGATCCAGCATAACCTGAACATGGTGAAAGAGAAGGCTGTCAAAAGAGTGGTCTTCGCCTGTCCTTCCTGTTACCATACCTGGATAGAGGAGTATAAGACCGACATCGAGATTTTACATTCCACCCAATTCATCAAGAAGCTCATTGGCGAAGGAAAGATCACCTTCAGAGAAAAGAAAATCAAAGTCACTTATCATGATCCCTGCGATCTGGGAAGAGCGAGCGGAGTTTATGAAGCCCCAAGAGAAATCCTCCGTTCTATCCCCGGAGTGGAATTGATAGAGATGGAAAACAACCGCGAGCAGTGTAAGTGCTGCGGCGGGGGCGGAAATTTAGAAATGGTGGATCCGGACCTCTCCGCCGCTTTAGCCCAGGAGAAGATCAACCAGGTCCAGGCGACAGGAGCCGACACGGTGATTACAGCCTGTCAGCAGTGCGTCCGCACTATTTTGACCACCGCCCGAAGAAAAGAGATTCCCATCGTTGCGATGGATATTACGGAGTTCATACTGAAAAACATGGCATAGAGCATGGAGCATAGCGCATAGCGAAATGAAAAGTAAAAAACCTTAGTGATCAAAATCAAGGACAATTCCCTCATCCTGAGAAGATGGTATAGGATTGTGCTTGTTTGGATTTACGGTTTGTGATTTAAGACGCTATGCCCTATGCGCTCTGCCCTTTGCGGGTTATTGAATCATGGACAAACATCTCATCTTCTACATCATGTTCTTCCCAACGATGGTTTTCTTCTTCTGGGGTATGGGTCTCCATATCAGTCTGTGGTTGGAGGGAACCGTCGAAGGAGCAGAAAACGCTGCGAAATGGGAGAAGTTGAAGATCTACCTGAGGAGGGGCTGGAAAGGATTCTGGGCAAGACCAATTTGGTATATCAAAATTCTCATCACCGAAGTGATCTTTCATCGAAGACTTTTCAGCAAATCTTTTTACCGCTGGCTTGCTCATACTCTATTAGTATTTGGTTTCGTGGCTACCTTTGTGGCGGATATGATCAAGGGATTGACGACCGGTTATCTGGTTGAACTCAGCCACATCATTCCATTTTTTTCTTTTGCTCATCTCTTTGAAACAGGGGCCATCCGTCCTTTCCTCGACTTCTTTCTCGAGTTCTTCAGTTTCCTCATCCTCATAGGTTGTGCCCTGGCGATTGTCCGCCGGTTTGTGATCCGTCCGGATCAACTTCGTACCGAAGAAGAAGATATTACTACCTTGCTTTTTATCCTTTTCCTATCCCTTTCCGGTTTTTTTATCGAAGGCTATCGCATCGCTCACCCGGAAGTGGTTCAGGCAAAAATTTTCCTGGCCAACTTCACTCCTTCGAGCGCCAATAACTGGATTTCATTTGGAGGTTACTTTCTATCCCAATTCCTGGGGAATATTAAGATCAATGCGGATTTTCTCTGGTATTTCCATGTCGTTCCCAGCCTCATCTGGTTCATCTATATCCCCCATAGCAAACTGCTTCACATTTTTACCTCTTCCATGACCGTTATCTCCGATCGCCAGAAAGTTTAGGAACCGGGGTGAGTTGAGAACGGGCGTAACGGCTAAGGCTTTTCTTTTTCCAATTTCTTCCTTCTCCAGATTTCAAGCCTTTTCCTGATCTCCCTTTCAAATCCCTGTTCGGTCGGGTAATAGTAGGTTCTCCCTTTAATATTCTCAGGGAGATATTCCTCTTCTATAAAATGGTCGGGATAATCATGGGGGTATTTATAATCTTTTCCATAACCCAGATCTTTCATCAAGGCAGTGGGGGCGTTCCGGATATGAAGGGGAACAGGCCTATTCTCGAGCTCCCGCACGTCTTTCTTTATCCCCAGAAAGGCTGTATAAAGAGCATTTGATTTCGGAGCAGTCGCCAAGTAAACAGCGGCCTGAGCCAGGGCGAGATCTCCTTCCGGCTGGCCGATGAAACGAAAAGCCTCCATGGCGGAAACCGCCACCTGCAAGGCCTGCGGATCGGCCATACCCACATCTTCAGAGGCAAAACGAATCATCCTCCTTACAATGTAGAGAGGATCCTCTCCAGCCTCCAGCATCCTGCCAAGCCAGTAAAGAGAGGCATCAGGATCACTCCCTCTTAAGCTCTTGTGAAAGGCGGAGATGAGATTATAATGTTCCTCTCCGGATTTATCATACAGGAAGGATTTCTTCTGAAGGATCTCTTCCAAATCTTCTTTTTTGATCAGACGGTTTCCCTGGTTGTCCGGAGGAGCGGTAAGAACAATCATCTCCAAGGTATTCAGAGCAATTCTTGCATCGCCATTTGCAACGAGACAAATTCCTTTAAACACCTCCGGCTCGATCATTGCGTTGTATTGACCTAATCCTTTTTCTTTGTCCGTTAACCCTCGTTTTAGGATCAATTCAATCTCTTTTTCCGTTAACGCATGAAGGGTAAAGACTTTTGTGCGGGAGAGCAAAGGGGAAATCACCTCAAAGGAGGGATTTTCTGTGGTCGCACCGATGAGAACGATCGTTCCTTTTTCCACATGGGGGAGGAAAGCATCCTGTTGAGCCTTGTTGAATCGATGGATTTCATCGACAAAGAGAACCGTTTTTTTATTATGATATTTCCATTCTTCTTCGGCCTCCTGAATGACCTCCTTGATTTCTTTCACCCCGGAGAGAACAGCGCTAAAAGCGAGAAATTGGGCATGGGTGGTAGAGGCAATGATCATGGCAAGGGTCGTTTTGCCGGACCCCGGAGGCCCCCATAAAATCATCGATGGAAGATGATCGGATTCGATGGCCTGACGAAGAATCTTTCCCTGGCCCAGAAGATGGTCCTGGCCAACAAATTCATCTAATGACCGAGGCCTCATACGGTCGGCAAGAGGAGCCTCTCTCTTAAATAATTCCCTCCCCTGCCGCTCAAAAAGGGTATTCTGTTTTTTCATTTTTCTCTCTTATATATTTAAACCCCTATGTCCTATGCTCCTTGCGCTATGCGTTTTTTTGTACTTCCTGGATGGCTTGAAGCATCTCTTCGTGAATGAACCCATTCGAGGCCAGAATCTCCTCAGAGTAGATATTGAAAGGCTGTCCCTGAAAGTCAGTGACTTTTCCTCCTGCTTCGGTAATCATTAAACTTGCGGCCGCCACATCCCAGGCATGGAGTTTAAATTCCCAGAATCCATCGAAACGACCTGTAGCTAAATAAGAAAGATCTATGGCCGCCGAGCCGGGTCTCCGAATGGCAAAACTCCTGGTAATAAACTGACGGAAATAGCGGAGATAGAAGTCCGCATGCTCATGAACATCATAAGGGAAACCGGTGCAAAGAAGGCTCCTGCTTAATCGATCAATCCGGGAGACGATGATTCTCTCCCCATTCAGAAAGGCGCCCTTGCCCTTTTCCGAGTAAAATAATTCATTGAGCATCGGGACATAAATTACTCCGAGACTCACCTCTCCTTCTACCTCAAGCCCGACGGAAACACAGAAGCAGGGGAATCCATGAAAATAGTTCGTGGTCCCATCGAGGGGATCGATAATCCATCTGTACGGGGATCCTCTATCGTTGAAGGGGCTTTCTTCTGTCAAAACATCATGATCTGGAAAAACCTCCGAAATGGTTTTTACGATGGCTTGCTCACAGAGGCGGTCGACTTCGGTCACCGGGTTGAATTTTCCTTTGTACTCAACCGGATGGGGACGGCCAAAAGAGAGTTTTTGAATCCGACCCGCCTCTTTGGCGGCCGAAATTGCCACCTCAAGGTGGCGATCATCTGTCTTCATCGGTTTGACAATCCTTTCATCAAAAATATATGATAGCTTTAAGGATCAAGTCAACCGATGAAATAAAAACTATTGTAACACCTCAGTGATGGACGGAGATTCTATTCACGGGTCGGGGGGTCTCTCCGGAGAAAACTTGAAGCGGCGCCCTCACCCCTCCTTCTGATGATCCGCTTTTCGATGTTTCGGAGGGGAGACCACTTCGAAACATTCGAATTCATAACGGGGGGCTGCAAACTTTTATTTTATATCCTTGACCGGAGCATAAAGATGAAACTTGAAACTTATGGAAACTGTTTTGTCTGTGGAGAGAATAATCCGAATGGGTTGCGGTTGAATTTTGAGATTGACAAAGAGAGACAGACTCTCAAAACTACTTTTATCGCAAGTCCGACTTTTCAAGGCTGGGATGGCATCATCCACGGAGGGATTATCAGCACCTTATTGGATGAGGCGATGGCAAAATTAATTTACGAGTTAGGGTATCAAGCGGTCACCGCCTCCTTGGAGATCAAATTCAAAAAACCGGCTCCGATCCTCGAACCGTTAAGTGTCTTCGGAGAGATTGTAGAGGTAAATAAAAGACTGATCGGGGCAAAGGCTCATATAGCGAAAGAGGACGGGACGATTCTGGCGACAGGGAAGTCGGCCTTCCTGAAACAAAGTTTAAAGTAGGCCGAACCGTTTTGAAAAGTTGAGTCCGAGTATTTTTTCTTGATCCTCCTTTGAGAGGCCGGATTCTTCCAACTCCCTAAAATATCTCCGGGGTGAAATCAGCGGGAAATCCGTTCCAAATAAGATCTTTTCCACTCCTACGATCTCACAGGCGATGGCATAAATCTTTTTTGAATAGAGAAAAGGGGAAGCCGCGGTATCGTAAAAGACATTCGCCATGTCCTTGGCCACCTCTGGCATCAACTCATAGAAAGGGAGGCCTCCTCCCCAGTGCCCCAGGATAATGGGAAGTCTTGGAAAAGAGAGGATGAGTTCATAAAAACGGTCAAGAGGCGTCTTTCCCTTTCCCGGGTATGAATGACCGAGCGTCTCGTTGGTATGGAAAAGAAGGGGAATTCCCTGTTTTTCCATCTGGGTGAGGATTGGTCTCATGGAATGAACATCCTGAGAAGTCATCTCATCACGGTAAAAAGCAATTTCCCCTACCCCCCTCGCTCCCCCCTCGATGGCCCGATTCAATTCCTTCCCTGACCAATCTGGATTTGAAAAAAGGAGGTTTACAAAAGCAATCAATCGACCTGGAAACCGTGAGGCGGATTCCAACAGATACTGGTTATGCAGAGAACAGAGATCAGGTTGGTTCCAAGGAAACCCGCAGATGACAGAGCGGTCTATTCCGGATTCGTCCATCGACGAGATTAAATCCTCCACCCCTACCATCTTTGCTTTTGAACTTTTATAAATAAGATAAAATCCTTCATCCCGATTGCAGAAGGCCTCACGATCCTTTCTCACTTCATCCGGAAAGATATGCGTATGGCAATCGATGATCATAGGTTGCCTTCAGGGTTTGCCTTTGGTAAAACCATAATGGCCGATGCAGTGTCCGAGATTCCAATACTCGTTGGCCCCCGGGCAAAAAACCAGTGGGAGGGCTTTGGGGATATCGATTCGACCTTTCTCCTTTTGAATCTCTTCTTTTACATGAAGGGCAACGATTTCCCCCAGGAAGAGATCGTGGCTTCCTAACGAAATTATCTCTCTGACTTGACATTCCATCTGAACAGGACATTCATCGATCAACGGAGTTTTCACCTTTTGGGCGGGGACCGGTTTCCACCCCATAGCAGCAAATTTATCTGTTTCCTTCCCCGAAAGCACACCGCAGGCATCCACCTTCCTCACCATCTCTGCGGAGGGGAGATTGACCACAAACTCTCTGGATCGCCTCACACAATGATGAGAATAGCGTTCTGGCCGAATCGAGATACCAATCATGGGAGGGTCCGAATTGACCACTCCCGCCCAGGCCAAAGTGATAATATTAGGTTTTTCTGCTTCGTCTACACAAGTTACCAAAACGACGGGGGTCGGGAAAAGCATGGGGGTGGGTGGGAGACTTCTTCGCACCTTCCTCTCCTCCTTTCTTATGCCAGATGCCGTTATTCGAAAAGGGTGACGTCCCCTTTTCCTTCTCGAATCACTCTGGGAGAATCGCCGGTGAGGTCAATGATGCTGGAGTGCTCGGCGATGATGACCCCTCCATCGATCACAAGGCCCAACTGTTTTCCAAAGCGCTCTTCGATCTCAGCAGGATCATTGTACAGCCCTTCATCGGGTTTATAAACGCTGGTGCTGATAATCGGGTGTCCCAACTCCTTGACGAGGGCAAGACATATCTTGTTGTCGGGAATTCTTATTCCCACCGTGTTTTGTTTGGTCATGGCAACCTTTGGAACCAGTTTGGTTGCCTTCAGCACAAAGGTGTAGGCACCCGGGAGCAAGCGTTTCATCATTTTATAAGCGTAGTTGGAGACAAAGGCATAACGACTGATATCCTTCAAATCAGAACAAATAAAACTTAAAGGCTTCTTCCCATCCAATTTTTTCATTCGATGAATTTTCCGGATGGCCTCCGGATTAAAAAGATCGCACCCTATCCCATAGACGGTATCCGTGGGATATCCAATCACCCCTCCCCCTTCTACAAATTCCACAACTTTCCGGATCAACCTTTGTTGAGGATTTTTAGGATTGATATTAATAATCATGCTTCATGCTCCTTTGCCGAGACACATGACCCGATGACAATGTTCAACCCTACCCTGCCTGCCGAAGTCATGCGTCATCTGCCAGATGTCAGATTGGGCATTTAAAATGAGTTTAACTTTCCCTCTCGAGTTCCATCACACGAACTCCCTTGATAAAACGGGTGCTAAAATAGGGCATATCCAGATGATCGATTCTCACCTCTTGATTACGAAATGAGGCATGGACAAATTGATTGCCGCCGATGTAAATTCCCACATGGGCACTGTTTCCACCACGTTTAAAAAAGACCAAATCCCCTTCCTCCAATTGGTCCTTTTCAACCTTCTTCCCCACAGAGAACTGTTCACGTGTCGTTCTTGGTAGTTGGACCTTAAAAATTTCATAGATCTTCTTCACCAAGGCAGAACAATCAATCCCTTTTAGCGTGGATCCTCCTAACTTATACGGCACTCCTAAAAAGGTCTTCACCACTCTAACAAAAAGATTCCTTTCCTCCGGGTTGTTCCATTTTCCCAGAGGTAAAAAAGCAACGGCCCCTCCTTGCGCTTCTTCTTTTTCTATCGTTTCTCCGATTTCCGCCCCATTCACAAATTCTTCAACCTCTTTATCCCGCCGATATTCGATTCTGGAAACAATAAGGACCTGGCCAATTTTTAAGGTGGAGGTGCGGAGGTGATTCATTCCTTTAATTTCCCCAATCGAGAGTCCTAACCTTTTTGAGATACTGGAAAGGCTATCACCTTTTTGAACGATATAAGAATCCGTTTTCCCCGAAACCTCTCCAATATTTTTGGTTGGAAGCTTTATCGTCCTCTGGATCGAGGACTTCCTATCCCCTCCTTCCCCTTTTTCTCCTCTCCGGGAAGGAATGGTGAGAGCCTGTTTCGGTTTAAGTAAATCTCCCTCTAAGGCATTCGCTTTTTTCAAGGCGTTAATGCTGACCCCGAAGGATTTTGAAATCCCATAAAGCGTATCCCCCGGTTTGACAAGATACTGTCCCTCTGCCCATCCCCTCTGGGATAAACCAAACAACAATAAAAAGACAATCCATCCCATCCCCAATCTTTTACAGAGTCCGGTCATGAGATTCCTCCTGGTTTTGCGAAGGATGATTTTTCCACTCTTCCATATTATGAAGGTGGATCTTTCTAAAGGGGCACATTGGATAGATGATAGAAATTATTTATACAAAACTTGAACCAAGAAGTCAAACCCAACTGTCCTCCAACGAAGATTATTCTGGAGTCAGGAGGATAAGAACAACGGTGCGACTCTCTTGATCGGAATCAACTTTTGCGGATTCTTTAATTCTTTCGGAGCCCTCTTCCTGCTTGAAATCTGACACCGCCCCTGAGCTTCTTGAAATGCGGTTTTTAGCCATTTCCTTATCTGTCTTAGTGGAAACGCTCATCCTCTCCAATTCTTTTTCAAACTCCGGAAACGAAGCCGCGGGCAGGGAGACAAGGAATCTATCCTCCCCTTCTGCCATCATTTCCCCCCGTAAGTATTTAACCAACCCTTGAAGTTGGGAAATAGCCTTCTCCCGGTCTGCAATCCTTAATGTAAATTCCTGAGAAGGTTTCGAAGGCAAAGCGTGTTTTTCTTTTGAAACCAATCCCCCCTTAAACTTATCCGGCCCTGGGGTCGGAATTCTTTCCCTTGCCGCTTCCTTTGATTCGATTTGCCGAGAAGCCATCACCTCTGATTCTGGGGCAGACGCCTCTTCCTTTTTAACCTCTTTCTTCGCTCCAGAAAGGATGGAAGAGATTTGATCAGCCTCCTTTTGGTGTGACACCTCCATCGGCCCCATCTTGGCGAGATAGAGCACTAAAAAAACAATGCCCGCCATGGCGATCGCCTGGGCTGGAAGCTTGAAGGAGAGGGGGAAGACATACCATCTCCCCCCGGACTTCTCGGCCGGAAGGGCCGCTTTCCGTTTTTCTATCTTTTTATAAAGTTCGGGGAGAAACCCCTCTGGAACCTCCACGTCTCCAACAGAGCTGAGTAACTCCATCGTTTTCCCAAATCGTTCAAATTCCTCCTGACATCGCGGGCAAGAAGAAAGATGTTCCCTGATGATTTTCTCCTCGGAGGACACCAGCTCCTTTTCCCATAAGGAGGAAAACTGATCACGCACTTGCTCGCAATCCATAGACCCTCCTCCTCTCCTCATTGAGTGGATTTCTCTAAGATCTCTTTCAAATCCATTCTTGCCCTATGGAGCCTCGATTTTATCGTTCCCCCTGGAAGGCCAAGCAATTCACCCATCTCTTCATAAGAAAACCCTTGTAGGTCTCTCAGCACAAGCAACTCCCTCTGATCTTCTTTAAGTTTCAGGAGGCCCTTTTGAATGAATTGTTGGACACTCTTCTTTTCGTAAAGGATTTCAGGATTATCCGAGGGATCAACGATGGCCCTTGCCATACTTCCATTTTCGGTCTCTATCGGATCATCCAATGAATCGGAATGAAAGTATTGCCTTCGTTTTAAATATTTCCAACGGTTCCGACAGTGGTTAAGAGTGATTTGTGTGAGCCAGGCGTCGAATTTGATCTCCTCCTTCAGATCCTTGACCGATTCGAATACAGAGATAAAAACCTCCTGGGCCAAATCCTTTGCCTCTTCCAAATGACCCAACATCCGATAAGCGATATTGAACACTTTCTTCTGGGAGCGAAGGACAATCTCAGCAAAAGCCTTTTCATCTCCCGCCTTGCACCTCTCAATCACTTCTTTTGGAATCCTGGGAGAAGTTTTCATAAAATATTCATTCTTCCCCTCATTTTATAGACAACAGAAGATCGGTTTTTGTTCCATGAACGGAATAGGATTCAGCGTTAGCCTCATGAATCAATAGGCTGAAACAATCTGTTTAAAATTTCATTATAAACAAGGCGGGTTGTCAAGTTTAAAAATTATTTGATTTTTTTGCAATAGGTTTCTATAATCTGTAGTCAGGAGAGGGGAATGATTAATTTTAAAAAAGGAGGTGAGGGAAAAATGAAGAAGGCAATTTCTGTCATCCTGTCTTTGCTTTTGATCGGGATGTTCATGACCGCTTTGGTGGGATGCGGGGCGGATATCAAGGCTGAAAATGAGAAGCTGAAAGCCGAGAACATTAACCTCAAATCAGACAGCGATAAACTCAAAATAGAGGTGCAAAAATTGAAGGAAGAGATTCAGAAGGCGGCCGAGAAGGAGTCGGTCATCACTTCTCTGACTGCTGAGAATGAGACCTTGAAAAAGCAGCTGGATGACTTAAAGTCCCAATTAACAAAAAAGAAAAAATAACCATCCGATGACGCAGTCCTCAAAGGGGAAGATCCGCCTAAGGGATTTTCCCTTTTTTGGTTCATGATTTCTCCCCATGAAAAAACGCCGCCATTCCAAAAAGAGGAAGAAAAGGGGGGTAGTCTACTATCTCTTTTACCCCTTTGTCCTCTCTGTCTTTTTAATTCTCCTTTGTGGAGCCTTGCTCTTTTTTTATTATTCCCGGAGTCTACCTGATTTTAAACCCCTGAAAGAGCGAAACCTCAACGCCTATTCCATCGTTTACTCTGAAGAGGATGAAGTGGTTGGAAAATTTTTGATGGACAATCGGATTCCCATCACTTATCAACAAGCGCCCAGACAGCTGGTCCATGCTTTCATTGCTGCAGAGGATGCAGAATTTTTCCAGCACAAAGGGGTGGATTACAAGGGAATCCTTCGTGCGATGTTAAAAAACCTCCTTGCAGGAAGGATTGTCCAGGGGGGAAGCACGATCACTCAGCAGGTGACCAAGACTTTTTTCCTGACACCCAAGAGAAGTTTTCTCCGTAAATTGAAGGAGGTTGCCTACGCCTTCGGTCTTGAGCGGGATTTCAGCAAAGAGGAAATCCTCACCCTCTACCTTAATAATATTTATTTGGGAAACGGAGCCTATGGGGTGCAAGCAGCGGCCGAGAGTTACTTCAATAAACGTTTAGAACAGCTCAATTTGGCCGAGATGGCGATGCTGGCAGGTCTGGTAAAAGCCCCCAGCCGTTATTCTCCGGTTAACAATTTTAATAGAGCCAAAGACCGACAGGCCTACGTTCTCACCCGTATGACCGAATTGGGGTTTGTCTCTCAGGAGCAGAGGGAGAAAGCCCTTCGGACTCCGATGAAAATCCAAACGAGAGAAAGCGCCTATTTCAGCAAGGCCCCGTACTTTACAGAGTTCATTCGGCACCAGGTGGAAAACAAGTATGGAAAGGAAAAACTTTATCAAGAAGGTCTGAGGATTTACACCACCCTCGACCTATCCTTTCAAAAAATGGCTCAGAGATCCGTCGAGATGGGGCTCAGGGAGTTGGATAAGAGAAAGGGATTTCGAGGTCCTCTCCATACCCTTTCTGAAAAAGAGGCGAAGGAACTTTTGAAAAAGAAAGAAGCGGTGAATCCCCTCTCTCAAAATGAAATTTTCGAGGGGGTAATCCTTTCCAAAAATGATTCTAAGAAGTTTTACACGGTTTGGGTGGAGGATAGAAAAGGAATTCTCCCTTTCTCCGCAATGTCCTGGGCCCTTAAGACTCAACTCGCACCGAACGACAAGCAAAAAAAAATAAAAACCCCCGGAGATCTTTTTCAACCTGGAGATGTGGTTCAGGTTCGAGTGAAAGAGACTTTTAAAAAAGAGCAGCCTCCGGTTCTCATCCTGGAGCAGGAACCGCTTGTTCAGGCTGCTTTGCTTTGTCTTGATCCAAAAACCGGACATATCAAGGCAATGGTTGGAGGCCGAGATTTTAGCGAGAGCCAATTTAACCGAGCGATCCACTCTCGAAGACAACCCGGCTCAGCCTTCAAACCTTTTATCTATGCGGCCGCTCTGGAAAAAGGGTACACCCCTTCCACCATTCTCATGGATTCTCCAGTGGAGTATTCCGATCCTGATGGAGGGACTTATTGGGCCCCTAAGAATTACGATAAAGCGTTCAAGGGACCCATCACTTTTCGAAACGCCTTAGCCCATTCTCGAAACGTCGTCACCGTCAAGATCCTTGAAGATATCGGTGTGAGTTTCGTCCTGAAATTCATTAAAAAATTTGGAATCGAATCTCCTATTAGAAGGGACCTCTCGGTCGCCCTGGGGACCTCAGGGATCTCCATGCTGGAAATCACCTCCGGGTTTGCTGTCTTTGCAAATGGAGGGAAACGCATTCCGCCCGTCTTCATTAAAAAGATTGTCACCATGAAAGGCGAAGTCCTTGAGGAAAACACACCTTACATCGAAACAGAGGAAATAGAGGAAGAAGAGGAAATTCCCAGGGGCCCTTCTCCCTTTTTAAGGGAAAACGTCATCCCGGCACAAAATGCATTTATCATGACCCATCTCCTCCAGGGGGTCGTCCAACATGGAACTGGTCAGAGAGCAAAAGTGATTGGTAGACCAATCGCCGGGAAAACCGGAACCTCAAGCCATAATATGGATGCCTGGTTCATCGGGTATACCCCTTCTCTCCTTGCAGGAGTTTGGGTAGGATTTGATGATAAGAATTCTTTAGGGGGAAATGAGACCGGGGCTCGCACCGCGCTCCCCATTTGGATCTCTTTTATGGATCAAGCCTTAAAGAATTTCCCTGTTGAAACCTTTCAGCCCCCAAACGGGATTAAACTCGTAAAAGTAAATATCGAAACTGGGCTCCCTACCGATGGAGATTCCCCTGAAACCATAACGGAGGCATTTATTGATAATACGATTTCATGGGGCGAAGACCTTGGAAGAGAAAGTCCTTTTTCAAAAACACCCGATCATGGGAAATCTTCTAAAGATCCTTTTGTCCCATCGAGCTATTAAGAGGAAAAAAACATGAAAGATGAAGAACTAAAAGAGACATTGGATAATTGTAAGACAATCGCTGTGGTGGGAATTTCTCCAAAAGAGGACCGCCCCAGTTACAGGGTGGCGTCCTATCTCAAGTCGAAGGGGTATCGAATCATCCCGGTTCGCCCGGATGGGGAGTTGATTCTGGGTGAACGGGTCTATCGTAGCCTTTTAGAAATTCCAAAGGAAATCGAGCTGGAGATCGTCGATATCTTCCGTAAATCAGAGGATGTTCCGCCTATCGTGGAGGAGGCCATCCAGCGAGGAGCAAAAGTCGTTTGGATGCAGGAAGGGGTAATTCACAAAGAGGCGGGTGAAAAAGCCGAGAGGGCGGGATGTAAAGTCGTCATGGATCGTTGCTTGAAAAAGGAACACCAGCGACTACTTAAATAACGGAATAATGGGTTGTTGAAACAATGGAATAATGTGTTCAAAGAAGAGGAATCAGAATCAATTTTTCCCAATATTCCATCATTCCAATATTCCATTTTTCCATCATCATCCCAGGATGGTTCTCCTGCCATTATACCTTTCCGTGTCATATTGGGTCTGAACATTCACCAGGTTCAACTTCCCAATGGCTTCTCTTAATGGAACCGCTGTAATCCGGCCGCTCTGGTAGCTCACCATCTTCCCAAAATCTTCTTGAACGATCAGATCAATGGCAGCGATGCCAAAATATCTACCCATCCGGCGGTCGTAGGCGCTCGGAACTCCTCCACGCTGTAAGTGGCTGAGGGTGATGCTTCGCGTCTCGATTTTTGCTAATTGGGAAATCCACTTCGCCAGAAATTCTCCAATTCCTCCTAAAATCTTATGGCCAAAACTATCCACCCCCTCTTCTCTGATGACTTCGGAATGTCCAGCAGCTTTGGCTCCTTCCGCTGCGACAATAATCTCATATCGGGCCCCTTTTCTTCTCCCCTCCATGAGCAATTCGTTCACTCTCTCAAGCTCAAAATTGTATTCGGGGATGAGAATAATATAGGCGCCGCTCGATTCCCCTCCTTCCAGTGCCAACCAGCCCGCATGCCTTCCCATTGTCTCCACCACAAAAATTCTTCGATGGGACCCTGCCGTGGTCCTGAGGCGGTCAATCTCTTCCGTAATCACATTGACAGCGGTCTCAAACCCCAGGGTATAATCCGTTCCGGATAGGTCTTTATCAATCGTCTTTGGAATCCCTACCACTTTCAACCCATCCAGATATAGTTTGTGGGCCACTCCAAGGGTATCCTCTCCTCCAATCGCCACCAAATAATCCAACCGATACCTTTTTATATTCTCGATGGTGATTCCGGATTGATTGTTCTTTGGATCATAGGGATTCGTTCGTGAAGTTCCAAGCATCGTCCCCCCATACCGGTCCCAAGTTCTCACCATCTCCTCAGTCAGAGTTGAAATTCTTGGAGTCGGATCCCCCTCATCACCGTCCGGCAAAACCAATCCTTTCCACCCATCCCGAATTCCAACGATCTCATATTGGATCTTTCTCGTCTTCCGGAGTCGATCATCCAGCGCTGTTTTGACGACCCATTTGATGGCTGAATTCAGTCCGGCGCAATCTCCACCACCCGTGAGAACTCCAATTCTTCTCGTTTCCATTTTCCTCCCCCTAACCTCTCCCCTCCAACTTTTTGCAGAAAGTCAACCGATCATTGCCGGGGTGATAATAATCAGGGATTCTTGCCACGACTTGAAATCCATTTTTTAAATAAAACTGTTTTGTCCTTTCATACTGAGGAATGGAAGAAGTATCGGCGAGAATCATTCGCCCCTTTGACTTTTTTACTCCCTTTCTCAAAAAATCCAAAAGTTTAGACCCCACCCCTTTTTTCTGAAAATCAGGATCAACGGCAATCCAGTAAAGATCAAAGGTTCCCCGGGTCATGGGGGTGGGACCATAACAGATATACCCGATACACTGGTCCCCGCCGGCCACCATGCAATAAATTTTATAATCCTTTTGAATTGAATCTTTCAGCACGATATCGATCAATTCCATGGCGACATCGATTTCCTGAGAGGTAAAGGAACGGGTCTTGATCAGCATCGAGAGCAATCTGGCCCGATCTTTCTCAACCAATGGACGAATCTTCATCCGACTATTCTCCGGAATCATCTCCCCCACCCATCCTTATTCCCTGTTACCGTCCTTTCTCGACCACCTTGATCAAGGTATTGGCTGGAATCACCTGATGAGCATCCCCTCCATTGAGCAGGGCCATCTCTTTCAGTTTTTCATCTGGAACACCAAAGGACCGGAGGACGTTTCCAAGTGTGTCAGAGGTTCCTGTGGTACGGACGCGAATGCGATCAGGTTTTACATGAATCCTTTTGGGATCGGAAAGGGTCTTAAATTGCCGCATGGTATGGTCAAAAGTGGCTTCATACTTTGGATAGAGTTGAGAATACGTGACGCCATGAAAGATAAATACCATCCCATCTTTTTCAACGAAGGAAGACACTACCTTGAATACCCTTTGTTGGGTTTGAATCTCTGAAATGACCCGTTGCGATGGGAGACCATTGATTTGAATTGCATCGGACCTAATCACATGAGCTCCACTATTGGTCAAAAAAACCTTGGCGGCCTCACGGGATGAGGGAAAAGGTGAAAAAGAAAACAGAATATTCGCATCTTTTTCCTCACTGGCCATCTGTATTTCCGATGGTTTTTTATTTAGTTTCCATTTGCTGGGTACGGGGAATTTAAAAAGGAAACCGGGATGGTAAAAAACATTTTCCTCAACGTATCCCTGCCGGGGGTCATCTCCAACGATGAGGCCGTCGATCTGCCTAAGGTAAATTTCGCGGTTCAGGATCGGATCTTTCTGAACAAGTTTCTGCCGCCATTCTTTGGCCCTCTCCCTAACCATTTGCAAACGGTTTTCAGGGCTCGGGTGGGTGTAAAACCAGCCCGGGAGGCCACTTCGATCCGAGCCTGAATTCACTTTTTCTAACATTTCAAAAAAATTGGCCATCTGGGCGGAATCATAACCACACTTGCTCGCATACTCGACTCCCAGACTATCCGCTTCTCTCTCGTTATCCCTGCTGAATCGAAGAAAGAGCAACCCAACTAAGTTTTGGGCCAGCCCCGTTAAAATGGACGAATCGGTGAAAATGGCTCCGACTCCCAAACCGAGTTGAGCAACCTGGGTTTTACTATGTTGTTTGGCGGAATGACGGGCTGTGATGTGACCGATTTCATGTCCTATCAAACTGGCCAGCTCCGCCTCGCTATTCACCGTAGCCAAAATGCCGCGGGTAAAATAGACGTAACCGCCTGGCACGGCAAAAGCATTGACTACCGATGCGTCAAGGATTTTCAAATTGTAAGTGAGATGGGGGCGATGGGAGACCCTGCCGAGACGCTGGCAGAGGTCATTGAGATAGACAGTCAATTTCGGATCCTCATAGAGTCCATACTGTTTAATGATCTGGATATCTGTTTCACGGCCAAGCTGGATCTCGTCCTTTTCGCTCAGGAGCATGAATTCCTGCTTACCGCTGACGGGATTGACGGCGCATGAAGGGATCCAAAAAAGAAGACCGATCAGGCAACATACCAAAACAGCTCTTGTCATGACTCTTTTTAACATGGCACTCCCCTCATTCATTGAGAAAATCCTTAAATCTCCTTCTTAAAACAAAAGATAAGAAAAAAAATGGGTGCGTCAACCGATAGTGATCTTCATCGAATGATATCGATGCGATAATTACTTTGAAAGGGTTTTTCAATCCTATTGATTGAATGATCAATTTCTCGCATAATAACATAGAAATATTACTTAAAACAGGAGGAACCTTCCTATGCTTAGATGGGGAATGATGTTCTACATGCTCATTTTCATATCCTTATCTTGTTTGGGATGCACCTGGGCAACGAAGGAATCATCAAAGGGGACAATGATCAGATGCCCCAAATGTGGCGCCTTTTATTCAACCAAGCAGGGCGCGGAGACATTTGAATGGATGCGAGGGGATCTTAAGGGCACCAGGTAGTCCTGCCTCATAAAAATATTGAAGCCGTTAAGAAACTTAGGCGTAAAAGAGAACATAGGAAAAATGGGTATGAAATTCCATTGGAGAAGAAGTGCGATAACCAGCCTCATTGTTGCCGCTTTGATTTGTCTGGTTTTTTCCACTATCGGTGCGCAGAAGAAGGAGCAGAGCAGAGATGTTTGCGAAAGAAGGAAAGGTCTGGTCATCCTTGTTGAGTTTCCGGATATTGTCCCTCCCGTACAGGTGGACTTCGTCAGGGACCGTTTCAAAAAGCTTGACTTCTATATACGCGAGATGTCTTACGGGAGGGTATGCACTGACATCGATATCACAGGATGGCATCGGCTTCCCGGGTCCGTTAAGCGGTACGCTATCTCTCCGGCTAATCTTGAAGTCGACAAGTCACGGGTGATAAAACTGATACAGCATGCTATTGATGAAGCAGATGGGAAGAATGAATTTTCCCGTTATTCCTTTATCGTCCTGTTTCTCGGTGCTCCGTTCAAAGAATATGGTATGGTGGGGCTCTGTGGATATCCGGGGATGCTCGGATGGAAACAGGATATTATATTTAAGACCAAAAGTGGGCAGATTGTTCCGGGTGGAGTGGCGATCTTCACCTATCAGGCACACCTTGGCACATTCTTTCATGATATCGCCCATGTTTGGGGAGGAGTGAGTGATGGGAAAAGAGTATTACCCTGCCTCTACGACCACGACATTCAGGCAAAACATCCCACACATGATACCGGTTTTGGAGAGGCGTTAATCAATATGGGTTACTGGGATCCACTTTCCTGCCATTTCTACAAACGGAATATTCCGCCGCCAGGCATATCATCATGGACGAAATTGAGGCTTGGCTGGGTCCCTCAGGAAAAGGTACGGGTAGCGGATCTAAAGCAGGGCAGCGAATTTCTGCTTGGCCCTCTTGAAGACGGATCATCAGAAACACTCGTGATAAAAATTCCGCTTACGGAATCAAAGTTTTATCTCATCGAGAACCGGCAGCCAATTGGCGCTTTTGACCCTCACCTCCCCGGCAAAGGTGTTTTGATCATGGTTGCCGACGATAGCATCGAAGAATGCAGGCATGGGAAATCACCGGTCCGGCTGATGAATGCAAACCCGGCTCTTCCGTACCTCCAGGGGGCTGCCTTCGATCTGCCTGGAAGGGGAGAGTTCGTTGATAAAAAGAACAATATCGAGATCCGGATCATCGAAAAAATAGGGGACTCGTATAAGATCCGTATCAGTAAGATAAGGTAGATTTAACTTTTGGCGCAAATAAACCGCGTAAATTGAATCATCCCTATTACCAAACGAGGCGTAGAGATGGGTATTGACAAAGAAAGAAATAGAATTGCACTGGAACGGATCTCTTTTCATCTTGATGAGGCGATGCGGTTTTGTAACCAGCTGAATCTTTCTGGGCTCGGGCCTTTAGAACAAAGGGAATGGGATGACAGAATGAAGGTCTGTAAAAGTGCCATAGAATTTACCAAGGATTCCCTTCAGAAGTTGCGAAACATTCTTGAGTAACTTCCATTTCCTTCAACTTCCGGTTGCTTCCTGTCAGGTTAAATGGGTCACCCCTTCTCCTTTTAAGGATTGGCACTTTAATACTCCTTAACTTCCTGAAGTCGACCCTGAAGTCGACCATTGACAGGTTACCCTAAAAAATGTAAATTTTGAATAATCCTCCTGCCCAAAGATTAAAACATAAGGAGATCCAATGTGAAACAAGTCATAATTTTGTTATTTGGATTGCTTTTTGTGATGGGACATATTTCTTCAGAAAGCAATGCTGACCCAACCCGTATCCCTGACGATAAGATTCTGATTGATTCTGGCATTGACCGTTGGGTCCCAAATCCACTTGTTGGCAGCCATAACTGGAAGAAATTTTTTAGTGACGAGAAGTATTCCTCCTCTAAAAAAGCGGAG
>DCUS01000237.1:0-2583 GCA_002327885.1 Syntrophaceae bacterium UBA2208 | reverse complement strand
GGTTGCTTTATTTTTTGGCATTTTTGAAAAGGAAGATGGGACAAAATATGTTGAAGATATAAGTGAAATGGAAGACATTCAAAAATTGCCCCCCGGGTTGTCAAGAGAGGTGCTCGAAAATCTTTTCAATGCTATTTTCAAGCCTTGGTGGAAAGTGTGGTGACAAGTGGATCGGGCAAGAAATTTATATTCAAACGAAACTGATGTTTTTTATGACAGAAGTGTTTAAAAAATACTGGAGCCGGCGGGGGGATTTGAACCCTCGACCTACTGATTACGAATCAGTTGCTCTACCACTGAGCTACGCCGGCCTATTCATTTATTATCATTTTTTAAGATGATCGTCAAATCTGACGTGAATTGATTCATTGGGAGGGAATGCCGGAGAAAGGATGGACAGCAGGTTTTTTAATGGCTGGCTTAAATAAGGACAAGGCGATCGCCTCAGGATTCGGTGTTCACATCTTGATTTTTATCACCTGTGTGATAATCAGCCTCATCTGTTGGGGAACTTTAAAAAAAATGGAGCCCTTCTCCTCAGAGAAGGGCTAACCAAAACATAATCATCAGAGGGAAAAGCTTTTCCTTAAACCTTCTGGGCTACATTTCGTTTCGAAGCCTTCAAAGGGTTTAATTTGAAGACGTCTTCTTTGACTTCCTTCTTCACATGAGTGGCAAAATTGCAAGGTCCTTTTGCCCACTTAATCGAAGGCTCACAATAGGTCTTGCAATAGGAACCTGCTTCATAAGTTACCACTCGATCACACCCCTTACAGGATTCCACGATGGGATAGCATCTCCCACCATTGTAGGAGCAACCCGACTTTTTCATGAAGATACACTCTGTTCCCAACTTAACGGTTTGACAAACCATGGCGATCAACCTCCCTTCTTATTGAATTTATTTTTTTTAAACCAATTGAAATCATCAGGATTTTCCTGTCATACAAACAGGCATAAAAAAAGAGCTACCAAAATTTCGGTAACTCGATCCGGTCTTAAACCAACCGATCAATGTTACAGCTTAATATTTAATTTCTATTTTGTCAAGAAATAAATTAGAAAAAATTAAAAAAAATCAGGATCGAACAATCCTCACCCCTCTTCTCCCTCCATAAGAATTTCGATACGGTTAGATGTTTCACACCCTTTTAGGGAGGAGAGCATCCCCTTGATCGTTTTGGTTAAAATATCACTGACGAAAGGGCTTAAGGGGATTGGTCTTCCATCCACATTTAAAGACACTTTTCTTTCTCTTTTCGATTTTAGGAATTCCTTCTCAATAAACTTGGCAAGCCCATTCATATCGTCGAGCTGAAAACAGGGAACCCCGACATTAAACTTCTTATTTGAAACAATGGCGACCAGGTGATCCTCCCGGGTACAGAGAAGCTCTTTGTGTTTCTCCTGCCGGAAGATTTCGATCTTAGGCTGAACATCCTTTTTATATCCTTCTGAAAGGATCAGGTCCACGTCCGCAATGAATTTTCCCCGGATCTCATTTAAAGTAAGGTCTTTCTCCACATCCCGGATCAAGGCTACCTTATGGGGCGATGAGATCACTACCGTATGGGCTCCCGCCTGTTTATGTCTCCAGCTATCCTTGCCTTCCCGATCCACTTCAAAACCATGCACATCATGTTTGACTGTGGCAACACAATAGCCCCGCCGTGTCAACTCGGGCACTAATTTTTCGATCAAAGTTGTTTTTCCGCTATCCGATTTTCCAACAATTGAAATGATTGGAATCATAGAGTAATGACCAATTAAAAATTATCAATAACCAATGTCCAATTAGCAATGAAAGGTTAAACCAAATCTTCTATTGCCAATTGCTAATTGTTAAATGCTAATTGCCCATTGATGTTTCATAGACTTCTGTCCAGCAACTGCACCTTAACCTTCTCCCCTGCTCTTGCAATTTCTCGATCTTCAGGAATGACAATCAGCCCATTCGCTCTGACCATGGATCTTAAAATTCCGGACCCCTGCTCTCCAGTGGTGGTGACAAAATATTGACCCTCCTCAAAAGAAACAGATCCTCTAATGAAAAAACGACTTCCGGGCCTTTTCTTAATCTCCTCCTTCAAGATGGCTTCAATGACCGGGTGAAAGAGTTGACGATAGCCCATCATCTTCAGAAGTGAGGGCCTCACAAATTGGTCAAAAGAGACCATCGAGGAGACGGGATTTCCTGGAAGGCCAAAGACTGGTTTTCCTCCGATGGTTCCAAAGGCCAAGGGTTGGCCCGGCCTCATTGCCACTTTCCAAAAGACCATCTCCATACCCAAATTCTTCATCACGTCTTTAACGAAATCATAATCGCCTACTGAAACTCCTGCGGAGGAAATGATTACATCCGCCCGGGTTCCCTGGCGAAGTTTCTCTTCGATCTCCTCTTTTCGATCCCGGGCAATACCCAACTGAACAGGGATAGCCCCACAATCTTTCACCTGGGCTGCTAAGGTGTATGAATTACTGGAGATGATTTTGACCTCATCCAGATCCCCATCCACATCGACCAATTCATCTCCTGTGCAGAGGATGGCGACCAGCGGTCTCTGATAGACCGATATAAAAGAC
>DCUS01000158.1 GCA_002327885.1 Syntrophaceae bacterium UBA2208 | reverse complement strand
ATTTATTATACGCAACATTAACATTAAATTTCAACTCCAACTGTTTGAAATAATGTGAATAAATAGTAATTTACTCCTTCGCTGAATCTGTGAGATTTCGATTGACAAAATACAACCGCAAGCATAGAATTTTACCAAAATATGGTGAGCAGACAATGAACTCGGCGCGTCATAACAAGCGGGTTTGGCGTACGCTCTGCCGTGTGCCGATAAACCAGATCGTTAGGCCTCGGATGGACTTGACAGGATGTA
Source organism: Syntrophaceae bacterium UBA2208 (assembly GCA_002327885.1). Classification (GTDB taxonomy): domain Bacteria; phylum Desulfobacterota; class BSN033; order BSN033; family UBA1163; genus UBA1163. The sequence continues at coordinate 10,221 of DCUS01000158.1, read as the reverse complement.
GGCCTGTGGCTATGCTTTGTATAACTTATGGAGGGATGTTCATGGTCACTAAAGTTCAGAAATGGGGTAACAGTCAGGGGCTCCGCCTCGCCAGGCAGGTACTTGAGGAGGCTCACATTTCGGTTGGTGATCCCGTCGATGTTTCCACACGGGACGGTTTGATTGTCATTGCTCCCGTGAAGCGCGTACGGGGCAAACAGAGCCTGCAAGAATTGATGCGTGCATCTATTAAAACTAACAACCAAACGCACCAGACTCGCACCAGTAACGAAAATTAAACCATGCCANNTCAGTGGGACGGGGGGGGATTTGCGCCGATCCTCTAATATTTTTGAGATGCCCATTGCCCAGAACTTAGAAATCCTCGCCTATGATCAAAGAGGTCTCGGCCAAACCTCGAAGCCGGATATCCCCTATGCCATGGTCGATTATGCCGACGATGCCAATGCATTGCTTGAAGCGTTGAGGTGGGATCGTTGTTTGGTCATGGGCATTTCGTTTGGAGGGATGGTAGCGCAAGAATTCGCCCTGCGGTATCCGCAACGTGTGGAGCGTCTGGTTTTGGCATGCACCAGCAGTGGCGGTGCTGGCGGCTCTTCATATCCATTACATGAGCTCGTTAACCTCTCGCTTGAAGACTATGTGCGTTGCATCCTCCAACTGAGTGACATCCGAAGACATGCAATATGGCGGGAGGCCAATCCTGTCCAATTTCAAGCACTGCTTGATGAGGCCTTAGCGAGCCTGCGAGTGGGAGCTGATGAGCCCGGGCACCAAATGGGTGCTCGCCGACAACTAAAGGCTCGTGCTCATCACGATACATACGACCGACTCCATGAGCTCCAGATGGCAGTCTATATCTGCGGTGGCCTGTACGACGGAATTGCAAAACCTGCCAATCTCAAGGCGATGCAGGAAAGGATTCTCGGATCCCGATTAGAGCTGTTCCAAGGGGGGCATCTGTTTTATATCCAGGACCCCAGAGCATTTGACCGCATCAAAGCGTTTCTTCGAGGAGACCTTAACGTTAAACCCAACGTTTAAAAGGTCAGGTTTTGAAACATCCCAGTTTCTTTTGGATTTTTGTAAATAAATAAAAAGAATAGGACTCCACTACTCAATTTGATCAAGGCCATCATAAAGCAGGTCTCCTTTAAGCCTAAAATGGGCAAAAGAAAAACGCCCCCGAGCAATCCTCCGAAGAAGCCTCCAAATAGGTCAGCTCCATAGAGCAATCCAGCCGTTCGACCGAGCTTCTCTTTCCTTGAAGGATTGTTCAAATAGATCTTGACGGCTAATGGGAACTGAAAACCGGTAAACATTCCTGTAAAAAAAGACACGACTAAGAACCCTGCATAGAGCAGGAAATATACAGTCTTATTTTCAATCTGTGATGATGAAGTAACGAAGACAAAAGGAAGCAGGATAGCGAAAAGGATGATCAACCCCTCTATTTTTAGAAACAGAAAATAATTTTCTTTGATTCGTTGTAAGTAATGGATAACCAAGAAACTGCCGAAGGCAATACCGAACATAAAGATTGCTACCAAAAGGCCAATCTGTTGATAGACATATCCGTAAAAAGTTTGAAAGGTAAAGATAATAGCCAAGCTAAATATCATTCCCGTCAAACCTGTTGTAAAGATGGAATAAGTGACAGCGTGCATGGAGTATCGAGGGAATTTTATAAAAATGATTGAAAGAACGATGGTGATGAGAATAATTTTGACAAAGGTTATGGTAAGATAAAATTCCTTAAACCACTTAAAAATTCCTGCGAGATAAGGTGAGAACAAGGAATTCCAATAGGAGAGATTGAAGAAGACAGCTATTGGAAGAAAATCGGAATTGATATGACTTTTTCTCCCCTCCATGGATTTCCAATACCATTGAAGCCATCTCTCATGGAGTCGGTGTCCAATATAATATTTTGTCATGAGGTTTGTTTGGATTTTTCTTTCTTCGAATCGTGTGATGACTTCATGAGGAGTTATTTTATCAATAAGATCGGATGCTGAGGCCAGATAAAGATTGACATCACCAGGAATGATTCTTACCAGCCCAAAGACACGTTTTAATGTGTCTAAGATACACCCGTTCAAATTCCTCAACTCCGGACTGATATAGGTTAAAGAACCGGGAAGGGAAAGCACGAGGATGCCCTGAGGATTCATTTTCTTTTTTGCCATGGCGAAAAACTCCAAAGAGAAAAGTCGGTTGGTCTGTAACGATTGGGGGGCAGAGAGCCCGACAAAAATGATGTCGAATCGTTTTCCCGTCCTTTGGGTAAAAAGCCGGCTGTCCTGATAATGGATCTTTACCCTTTTGTCAGACAGCTCGGATTGAGTCAATGGGGTTGGATATTTCTGGATTAGCTTCAAGAGCAGAGGGTCCAATTCAACATAATCAATATGTTTTACAGGATATTTTAAAATTTCATGGATCATTCCTCCGGCTCCACCACTCAGGATCAACACGGATTCAGGCTTTTTTTGGAAAAGCATGGGGAAGTGAACGTAATCCTCGATGCTGGCAATGTCTGGAACAGGTGTGGTGATGGATGGAATGCCGTCGTTATAAAAAGTGAATTGCTCTCCTCTTTTTATCACAGTAATATTTCCGTAGATGGAGTTTTCGTTATGGATGACATTTAGATTTTTCCATTGAGATTGGATGGATGCTTGGTGAATTGCGCTTGAGGTTTGAGGCAAGAGGGCATAGGCAAAGAGGAAGGTAAAAAGGATCGATAATATCATGAGAACCTTTTGAAGGGCTCTCTCCGGAGAATTTGGCTTTCGCCAGAGGAGAAATATGGGTATGAGCGAATTCAACAAAGAGATCAAAAAAGCAATTGTGAAAGAATTGAAATATTGAATCAGAAAGAAGGACAGGAGCAAACCTCCGATGATGGATCCAATGGTTTCAAAAAGATAGACCTTCCCGACTGAAGAAGCCTCTTCGTTCGAATATTGCGAATAGAGTTTACATCCATAAGTGAAAAGTGCTCCGTAAGGAAGGGATACAGGGAGAAGGATGATAAACGACGAATACCATACAGGGGCAAATCCGAGAGCCTCTCCGGGGGTCGTGAGAAGAATATTTTTAAATATTCGGCAGAGATAGATGCCAATAGGGAAGGCTACGGAAAAGACAAGCTCGAAGACTACAAAAATATCTAATTTTTTATCTACCGTTTCAACAGATTTCCCAATCAAGAAAGAGCCGATAGCCACAAGGATCAGCCAGTTAGCAAGGATAACACCGAGGGTCAGTTCGTTTCCGAGGAAGGAGATGAGCAGTTCTCTGAGGAGGACGATCTGAGCCGTGAGTCCGCTCAGCCCTATGATAAGCAAAGAAATAGTTAATCCTGTTGTTGCATTAATTTTGGCGCTTTGATTCATCAAACCTTTACCCATCAAGGCACAGAGGTGTTGAACATCCCTATTTAAAAGAATAATTTTATCAAAAAGTTAATGAATTAGGAAGGGTGATCGGTGATGAAAGACTTCACCTTCTCGACTTCCATCGAAGTGGGGGGGTATAGATGGCTCTTCTTCCGAGGTTTTCTTCAATCCGAAGAAGTTGATTGTATTTGGCCACCCGATCTGTTCGGGAAGGAGCGCCGGTCTTTATCTGGCCGGCATTGATGCCTACCGCTAAATCGGCAATCGTTGTATCCTCTGTTTCACCGGAACGATGGGAAATGACGGTCTTATAGCCAGCTTTTTTAGCCATTTTGATCACATCGAGGGTCTCGGTCAATGTCCCAATCTGGTTGAGTTTGATAAGAATGGCATTCCCTACTTTTTCTCGAATCCCCCTCGCAAGGCGGTCCGGATTGGTGACGAAAAGATCATCTCCAACCAATTGAATCCTCTTCCCTAAACGATCCGTTATCGCTTTCCATCCCTCCCAGTCATCTTCGGCCAGGCCGTCTTCAATGGAGACGATCGGAAACTTCTTGATCAAGTCCTCATAAAAGGCAATCATTTCAGCAGAGGTCCTTTTCGACTTTTTTTCAGCTTTGAGATAATAAGCTCCATTTCTGTAGAACTCAGTCGCCGCGGCGTCGATGGCAAGCGCTACCTCTCTTCGGGGTTGATAGCCGGATTTTCGGATGGCCTCCAAAATGAGAGAAAAGGCCTCCTCATTGGAGCGAAGGTCGGGTGCAAATCCTCCCTCATCCCCAACAGAGGTTTTATAACCTTTTCCTTTCAGAATCGTTTTAAGATGGTGAAACACCTCCGCTCCCATTCTGAGCGCCTCTTTAAAGCTTTTTGCTCCCACAGGAAGGATCATGCATTCTTGCAGGTCCAAATTATTATCCGCATGGGCTCCACCATTTAGTATGTTCATCATGGGGAGAGGAAGTTGGATCGCCGAGGAACCTCCAAGATGACGATAGAGAGAAATACCCTGATGATTGGCTGCCGCTCTGGCACAGGCCAAGGAGACACCTAAAATGGCATTGGCGCCCAATCGGGTTTTATTAGGAGTTCCATCCCATTGAAGCATGGCTCGATCGATGGCATTTTGATCGAGAACATCCATTCCCAAGAGCTTGATGGCCATCATCCGCTGGATGTGTTGAACCGCTTTTTGCACCCCTTTGCCCAGGTAGCGTTTTGGATCCTTATCCCTTAACTCCAGGGCTTCATGCCTTCCAGTAGAGGCTCCGGAAGGAACGGAAGCTCTCCCCCTGACACCCCTCTCCAGAAGGATTTCCACCTCCACAGTGGGGTTTCCTCTGGAATCAAGAATCTCTCTCGCGGTAACCTCTACGATCTTGGCCATATTCCGTTCTCCTTTCGGCGATGGATGATTACTTTTTTTCATTTAGAATTCGAGTCCCGATATAAATGTAATGGAACCCTGATAGGATAGTCATGATACCCGTTCCATAAATGGTAATCATAGAAAGCAGCTTAAAGGCTGGGTAATAACCTGACAGAAGAACCAGAACGACGGTCACAATTTGGAATGCAGTGGTCATCTTACTCAATAAGCTCGGATTGATCTTCGGATGATAACTGGTGAGCAACATGACCAGAAAACCCACCAGAATGATGATATCACGGGTGACGACAATAACCACCAACCAGCTCGGGATAATCTCGACAATGGCGAGAGTGATGAACGCAGAGAAAAGAAGGAGTTTATCAGCAATGGGATCGAGGTAAGCCCCTAATTCGGTTCGTTGATGCGTAATCCGGGCAAGGAGGCCGTCAATGCCATCTGTAATCCCTGCAATCACAAAAGTAATCAGTGCCCATCCAAAATTATTATTGATAATAAAGATGACAAAAAGGGGAATCAAAAGGACTCTTGTTAAAGTCAGGGTATTGGGTAGATTCATGGCTCAAGATATTAGGTCAGAGTTTTTCGTTTTAAACTTAAAAGTTAAAAGGATCAGACTTCTTAGGCACCTTCCATTTCCCCTTTATAGAGCTCTTTAAAGGTCGTAAACTTGTCAAGAAAGGCCAGATCAACTTTCCCCGTCGGCCCATTCCGCTGTTTTCCAATGATAATTTCCGCCTTGCCTTTATTAGGGTTGTCTTCTGACCTGTTATAAACTTCATCACGATAGATGAAAAGGATCAAATCAGCATCTTGCTCGATCGCACCGGATTCCCGGAGATCTGACAATTGAGGCCTATTTCCTGTTCGTTCTTCGGTCTTCCGGCTGAGCTGAGAGACGGCAATCACAGGGATATTCAATTCTTTTGCAAGAGCTTTTAACGAGCGGGAAATTTCTGAGATCTCCTGCTGACGACTTTCCGCTCTTGTTCTCCCTTTCATCAGTTGGAGGTAGTCAACAATCACCATCCCCAGGCCCCCGTGTTCTATTTTTAGTCGCCGGGCCTTTGCTCTCAATTCGAGAATGGTGAGAGCAGCGGTATCATCGATATAGATGGACGCATCTGAAAGATTTCCCGCAGCAATGGTCAACCTCGGCCAGTCGCTTTCGCTCAGAAAGCCGCTTCTGAGTTTGGTTCCTTCCACATGGGCTTCGGAACAGAGCATGCGGATACCCAGTTGTTCCTTTGACATCTCCAGCGAGAAGATGGCGATTGGGACCTTTTTTTGGATTGCCGCGTACTGTGCAAGGTTGAGGCAGAAGGCCGTTTTTCCCATACTGGGTCTTCCGGCAACAATGATCAGGTCTGATGGCTGGAAACCCGCGGTCATCCGATCCAGGTCTTTAAACCCTGAAGGAATGCCAGTGACGAGTTCCTTCTTCTCATAGAGCCTTTCAAGGATTTTAAAACTTTCCTTGACAATATCCCGAATTGGGTAAAAAGAAGGCCTTACCCTGTTTTCGGAGATTTCAAAGATGGCTCGTTCAGCCTCATCAAGGAAAACTTCCACATCTCCCCGGTCCTCATAGCTCTGGGTGATGATTTCGGTGGAGGTCTGGATGAGCTTCCGCAGGATCGACTTCTCCTTGACGATTTTCGCATAATATTCAATGTTGGCTGCCGTGGGAACCGAATCAATGAGGGAGGCGACATAAGAGGCCCCTCCGACGGCATCGAGATGGTCATTATTTCTCAATTCGTTAGTCAAGGTAATCAAATCTGCGGGTTCATCCTTTTCGGAGAGATCGATCAGAGCTTTATATATCTTTCGGTGGGCCTCTCGATAGAAGTCATCGGGTTTGAGAACCTCCATCACTTTATTAATAGAATAATTTTCGATGAGGATGCCTCCCAGGACAGATTGTTCCGCCTCGAGATTCTGAGGGGGAAGCTTGTGGGAGGGGAGGCTTGTTTCATTCATGAAACATTACTCCTGAACCACCCAAACCTTTAGATGGGCCGCCACCTCTGGATGGAGTTTGATGGGTACGGTAAACATTCCCAAATTCTTAATAGGTTCCTCGAGGGAAATCCTTTTACGATCCACCTCAATTCCATTTTCCTTGAGATAATTTTCAACATCCATTGAGGTCACAGAGCCAAAAAGTTTTCCACTTTCTCCAACCGTTTTTATAAAAGTGCAGGAGAGGTTTTCAATCTGCTGGGCCATTTTTTCTGCATTCTTTTTTGTCTTTTCCATCCTTTGCTGGACTTGGCGTTTTTGATGCTCGATGACCTTGAGACTTTTTTCTGTGGCGAGAAGGGCCTTCTTCTGAGGGATGAGATAATTTCTGCCATACCCGTCAGACACCTTCACCAAGTCTCCGGCTTTTCCCAAGGAAGGGACATTCTCTAACAAAATGACTTGCATTGGATCACCTCCGATATTTGTAAAGGTTAGAGGCTTNNCAAACTTCTTGAGTTAACGGACGGCTGTTGTAAAGGGAAGAATGGCAATATTACGGGCCTTTTTAATAGCAACGGTTACTTGCCTTTGATGTTTTGCGCAGTTTCCGGAGATCCTGCGTGGAATGATCTTTCCACGTTCTGTAATAAAGTATCGAAGGATTTTCGGATTTTTATAATCGATATCCAATTTTTTGTCCGTACAGAACCGACAAACCTTTCGTCTCATGAAAGGTTTTTTCCTCTTATCAGGGGTTGTTTTTTCCATCGGTTTTCGCATTCTATTCTCCTTGTTCCTTTAGCTTTAATGTCGAATTTTTCTCTTCGATTGTCCGTAGGTCTGTGGCAATCACCTCTGTGAGGGTCCGGTTTCTTCCTTCAGGTGTTTGCCAGCGACGTTGACTGAGCCTTCCGATGACCATTAAAGGTTGGCCACTTTGAAGGAGATCAAGTTTGAAATCGGCCAATTTCCCAATCGCTACGATATTGATCCGATTTCGAACTTCTCCCCCTTTACCCTTACGGTGTAAGGGCTGTGCCGTTCGATCCTCTGAGTCATCTAATTCGATAGGAAATTGGATGACGGGGGATCCATCCGGTCGATAATGACGCCGAGGCGGAGTGATCACTTTTCCTGTAAGGATCACATGGTTTAAGAAGGTCATGCCCTCTCCGTTGATTCGGATTCCCCCTCAGAGGTTTCTTCCATGATCGGGGCTTCAGAGGAGGATGCTTGCCGGTCGTCCAACCGTACGGATTGGAACTTAACGACGGCGTCCATGACTCGAAAATTTCTCTCCAATTCAGAAAGCAAAGCAGGAGATCCCAGAAAGTGGATCAAGAAATAATGGCCTTTGGGTTTCTTTTTGACTTCGTAGGCGAGTTTTCGTTTCCCCCAATCTTCAACCTTTAGGATTTCTCCTTGGGCCTGTGTGATAATTCCTTTGACTTTTTCAATGACCGGTTGGGTCTGTTCTTCTTCAAGATCAGGGTCCAAAATGAAAATGGTTTCATATTTCCTCATGTTTTACCTCCTCGTGGATTATAGCCCTAAAACACTGTTTAGAGCAAGGGGGCTAATAAGCTAAAATTAAGAGTTAAGAATTGAGAGTTATGAAATAAGAATATAAAAAAATTCTAACTCTAAACTCATAATTCATAACTCTAAACTCTAATTTTTAGTCTGACTTAAAGACATCCTGTTTGGCCACTCCTGCAATGTGGCCCCGGTTGACCTTCACCCTTACTTTATCCGAAATCTCTACGGTGATTTTGTCATCTTTGATCCCAGTAATTCGACCATAAATCCCCCCGGTGGTTAATACATTATCCCCCACCCTGAGATTTGACAACAGACTCTGGTGTTCTTTCTTCTGCTTCTGCTGAGGCCGAATGAGAAGAAAGTAAAAAATGACAAAGATTAAAATAATAGGCAGAAAACTTAAGAATTGAGATCCTGAACCTCCACCCCCTCCCGGTGACGTTCCCATCGCATAAGCCAGTCCCATTCCCATAAAATCCTCCTTTTAAATTTTCTCCCAACTTTCGATGGTTTGAAAATGAGAGGAACATTCTGTTTCCAATCCATCATTGGGAAGTGTGGGATTGATAAAATCCGAGAAGGCACCCCCCTCGGATGGCCTCTCTGATCTTTCTTAAAAGATTTATATAATAAAACAAATTATGGATAGTATTCAACCTTGAGGACAAAATTTCTTTAGACAGATAAAGGTGACGAAGGTAAGCCCTCGAATAATGGCGGCAAGTGTAGCATGTGCATGTCTCATCCAAAGGCCTTCCGTCTTCAGCATATTGGGCTTGTTTTATTGAAATCTTCCCCGCAGAAGTAAAAAGAGTTCCATTTCGGGCATTCCTTGTTGGAAGAACACAATCAAAAAAATCCACCCCAAGCATGACGGCATTCACAATATCTTCCGGCGCTCCGACCCCCATTAAATAACGGGGAGTATTCTCCGGCAAGAGGGGGGTTGTCCATTCAAGGACATCGAGCATGATTGATTTTGATTCTCCTACGCTGAGGCCCCCGATCGCATATCCTTGGAAATTCATCTCCACCAATGTTTGGGCGCTCTTTTCCCTTAATTCTCGATACACCCCTCCCTGGACAATTGCAAAGAGGGCAGGGTCGGTTTCACGCTTCATCTGTAAACATCTTTTTGCCCAGTGGCTCGTTCGCTCTGTCGAGGCCTTAACATATTGATAAGAGGAAGGGTAGGGGATGCACTCGTCTAAAACCATTGCGATATCTGAACCGAGGATCCTCTGAATTTCCAGCACCTTTTCCGGCGTGAGAAAATGAGAAGAGCCATTCAGGTGGGATTGAAACATGACCCCTTCCTCTGAGATTTTTCGAAGGTTTCCAAGGCTGAAGATCTGGAAACCACCGCTGTCCGTTAAAATGGGCCTTTCCCAATGGATGAAACGGTGTAGACCTCCTAATCTCCCGATTGTTTCGTGACCTGGCCTGAGAAAGAGATGGTATGTGTTACCCAAGATGGCCTCAACCCCTATTTCCAATAATTCTTCGGGGGTGAGTGATTTGACGGTCCCCTGAGTTCCCACCGGAAGAAAAGCGGGGGTGTTAAATGAGCCATGGTTGGTTTCAACCCTCCCCAATCTTGCCCGGGAGAGTTGATCTTTTTTAATGATCTTAAAACGAAAAGCCATTTTTTTTTGGTCAAGAGTGTGTCGTAAGGCGTAAGGGAATAACCCTTTCCCCTTCACGATTTACGACTTACGGTCATAGGATGAGCATGGCGTCGCCATAGCTATAAAAACGATATTTTCTATCAATTGCCTCATGATAAGCTTTCATCAATAAGTCTTTTCCTGCAAAGGCCGATACCAGCATAATCAGAGTTGATTTAGGAAGATGAAAATTGGTGACCAATCCATCCACGACATGGAAGTGATAGGGAGGATAAATGAATAAAGA
>DCUS01000127.1:2134-16068 GCA_002327885.1 Syntrophaceae bacterium UBA2208 | reverse complement strand
GCTAAAGGAATAGGAAGAGAAGCAGTCCCGCAACTGGGGGTGATGATCGCCTTCTGAAGGAGGGTTTGATCAATTTCTTTTTTAGAAAGATTTTTAACCCCTTCTTTGAAACGCCTGACCAGGCTCTGAGCCTCCTCTTTTAGCACATCCTCATTCGTTGGAACAATGCCCCACGCCAAAATACCCCCTCGTTCCAAGAAAGTTCTTAACTCCTTTGGATAAAGAGAAAGCGTCTCCAGATAACCATATGCATCAAAGCTGAGAATATCGAGGTTTGTCGAGAGCAGGACACTCCAGTCGGTATTTCCACAACAATGGATTCCCTTTAATCCTTTCACAGCATTGAAACACTCATTTAAAGAATGAATTACGTCCTCCCGATTCAAGCTTGAAAAGGCAGAACCAAACGAGGAGAGGGAGGGTTCGTCAAAAAAGATGATGGTTGGAGTCTTGGGAAAAAGATCGTTAAACTTCTTTTCCATCCACCGGGCTTTCAATGAAAGGTGTTTGACGAGAATATCCCTTAAAGTGGGATCGTAAAGAATGGATTTCCGTTCCTGATCCGTTAAAGCGAGGCCAAAACTAATAGGTCCTGTAATCTGGCCCTTGATATATTTTATCCCTTTTTGCTGATCCTCCGAAGAGTAGTTTTTTAAAATCCGAAGCCCTATTGCAAAATCTTCTGTGATTTTAAAGGGTTCGAGGTCGCCCTCTTCCAGACGTTGGTAAAATTCCTCAATTTCTTTTTCAAATCCACGGGAGGTGTCCACCCAAACCTTTTGTTCCTTTTCGTTCCATTTTAAGGATGGGAATCCCTCAGAATATTGAATGACCATCCCTTCCAGAAAAGACCGTTTTGGGAATTGGGGCCAGAATGGGATATCGGGGAAGTTTTTTCGGATAAGATGAAAGACTTCTTTCTCGTTCTGATGAGGAAAAGATCCAATTCCTGTTGTGACGAAAGAGTATTGAAAATCCATAGCTTTTCATAAAGGGATTCCATACAAAAAGTCAAGGACATTTTGCCACGCCCTGTTTAACCATTTGATTAAATGGATAAAACCTGATCCTTTGACTCGCTAAACCTCTGTTCCGAATAGCAAAGGGAAAGACGAGCTCAGGCCAAAGGTATGGGTCGAAGGGTTGACAACCGAAGGTTCAATGATTATCTATTTAGTTGAATTTTATAAGAAGGGAGGTTTATCTTTATGAAGGTGAGGCCGCTTCATGATCGAATCATTGTTCAGCAATTGGAGGAAGAGGAGAAAACAAAAGGAGGGATCATCATCCCTGATACGGCTAAGGAAAAGCCATTTGAGGGAAAAGTGATTGCCGTCGGGACAGGAAAGGTTAACAAGGAGGGAAAAAAGGTTCCCATCGAGGTCAAAAAAGGCGATTGGATTCTCTATGCCAGATATGGAGGGACCGAGGTTAAGATTGATGGAGAAGATTATCTCATCATGAAAGAGGATGATATCCTCGCTGTTATTGAATAATGGATCATCAGAAAGGAGGAAGTGTTCATGGCAAAAGAGTTGAAGTTTGACCAGGAAGCAAGGAATGCGATTCTTGAAGGGGTAAATATTTTGGCCGACGTCGTTAAAGTGACGTTGGGACCCAAGGGAAGGAATGTGGTTCTGGAGAAGTCCTTTGGCTCCCCGGTTGTTACCAAGGATGGTGTCACCGTTGCCAAAGAGATTGAGCTCGAAGATCATTTTCAGAATATGGGCGCCAAGATGGTAAAAGAGGTGGCCAGCAAAACCTCGGATACTGCCGGAGATGGAACCACCACCGCAACGCTTTTAGCACAAGCTATCTATCGCGAGGGATACAAAGTGGTGGCCGCCGGAGTCAACCCGATGGATGTGAAGCGGGGAATTGATCACGCGGTGGAAGAGGTCGTCAAAGAGTTAAAAAAACTCTCCAAGCCGGTCAAGGAACAGAAAGAGATTTCACAGGTGGGAACGATCTCTGCCAATAACGATCGGACCATTGGCGATATCATCGCCGAGGCGATGAATAAGGTAGGAAAAGAGGGTGTGATCACGGTCGAGGAAGCCAAATCGATAGAGACTGCCCTCGATGTCGTTGAAGGGATGCAATTCGATCGAGGTTATATCTCCCCTTATTTCGTTACCGATCCAGAGAAAATGGAGGTGGTGCTCGATGACCCCTTTATTCTCCTATATGAAAAGAAGCTCTCTAACATGAAGGAACTCCTTCCGATTCTGGAACAGATCGCCAGGGCAGGGAGCCCATTGCTCATCATTTCCGAGGATGTCGAAGGAGAGGCTTTAGCCACTTTGGTGGTCAATAAACTTCGGGGAACAATCAAATGTGCGGCAGTCAAGGCCCCGGGTTTTGGGGATAGAAGGAAGGCAATGCTTGAAGATATTGCTATCCTGACCGGCGGTAAGGCGATCATGGAAGATATCGGGATTAAACTCGAAAATATGAAACTGGAGGATCTGGGTAAAGCAAAGAAAGTGGTCATTGATAAAGACAACACCACGATTGTTGAGGGAGCAGGGAGCTCCTCTGCGATCGAAGGTCGGATCAAACAGATTCGTGTACAGATTGAAGAGACGACTTCTGATTACGACAAAGAGAAACTTCAGGAGCGATTGGCAAAACTTGTCGGAGGGGTTGCTGTCATTAAGGTGGGAGCAGCCACCGAGACGGAGATGAAAGAAAAAAAAGCGCGGGTGGAAGATGCGCTCCATGCCACCCGAGCTGCCGTGGAAGAGGGGATTGTTCCCGGCGGAGGGGTGGCTTATTTGCGATGTTTACCCGTCCTGAAGAAGATCAAACTGGAAGGCGATCGCCAGGTAGGGGTCGATATTATTATTAAGGCTCTTGAAGAGCCCATCCGTCAGATTGTTCAAAATGCTGGTCAGGAGGGCTCTGTGGTTGTGGAGAAAGTGAAGCAGGAGAAAGGGGCTTTTGGATTCGATGCGGATAAGGAAGAGTATGCGGATATGATCGAGGTCGGCGTCATCGATCCGACCAAGGTAGTGAGATTTGCCCTGCAAAATGCTGCCAGTGTGGCTTCTCTGTTGATCACCACAGAGGCTGTCATCGCTGAGAAACCCAAGAAAGAACCGGTTGCTGGCCCACCGATGCCGCCGGCTTATTAATAAAAACCCTTCTTCCCTCCTCCCCCTGCCTGCCGGCAGGCAAGGGGAGAGGGAGGGAGGAAGGAATTTACCCCTTCCCTTGATACATGTGGGGGTTCTTAAATGGCTGATCCCACTCTTCTGGTTTTACCCGAAGATCCTAAGGAAGCCCAAAGGGTCTTTAACTCCCTGCCTATCAAGAATCAACTGGATACTGTTTTACGGGCTCGCGGGAAAGAGCGAGTTCATTATCTATCCCTTGCAGACCATCCGGAGCCGTTGCTTCAACAGCTGCCAGAGCTGGAGGTATTTTTAACCGTCAAGGAGATCGGAGAAAAGGATTGCCTTGAATTGATCTCCCTCACCACGCCGGAGCAATTTCAATATCTCCTCGACCTCGACTTCTGGAAAAGGGATCAACTGGATCTGGACAAGGTTCTTCACTGGATGGAGATTCTACTCGAATCCGGGGAGAAGAAAGTCACCCAATTTATCCACGCCACAGATCCTGAATTCATTTCCCTCCTGATGAAGAAATTCGTTCATGTCACAATCCTGGATGGCGAACACCTGGAAGAGATGGAACGGATTCCCTTTTTTACGTTGGACCAATTTTACTTCGTTGATTTTAGAGGATGGAGGGCCAGAGAGGTTTTTGAACCTTTTTTAAGAATCCTTTACCCCATCGATGGCGAGGGTTATCGAAAATTGATGGAGTCTCTCGTCTATGAATTCGGATCAGAACTGGAAGAGACAGGATACCGTTTACGAAATAGCCGTTTGAATGACTATGGATTCCCTGATTTTGAGGAGTCTTTAAAAATTTACCATTTTGTTAATCCAGATTCTCTGGCCACAGGGAAGTGGACTCCCCGGGTCAGTGACCTGGAAGAAATCAAGAAAGAAAGTCCAACTTTTTACTTGATCTTCCAAAACGAAGGCCCCTTTCTCTCCTCCATGCTTTCAAAGATTGATAATTCTCATGAGCAGGATCGATTGAGACAGGAAATAACCGCTCTCTGCAATAAAGCCATTGTGGCAGAAGCCATTGACCTTTCCAATATCATCGGCATGGAGAGGATCATAAAAAAAGTCTACCACACTCTGAACCTGGGCCTTCAATATTTAACCCGGGAAGAGGAGTCCAAGGCATTGGAGATACTTCGGTCCCTTCCCATACAAAGACTGTTTCAATGTGGCGTGAGCACGACCCTTGTTCTAAAAAGAAAGGCAGAAGCCATTTTGAAGGGTCCTTGGTTTTCAGGCGATCGGGAGAATCTCGTTTTTTTAGATCCTCCCCATTTCGAAAAATTCGAAGGGATTTTAAAAAAACGACCTGCCCTTTATCAAGATGGGATTTACGAAGACTTCAAGGACATTCAGGATTTAAGAGAGATGGAGAGCTTTTTAGAATCCATTGATACGGTGGTTAGTTTTTTTGGAAAAGAATTAAAAGTCAATCCTCCTAAGTTGAAGGAAATGGATCTGAGCGGGTGCTATCCAGAAAGGTGGGAGGAGATCACCCTCTCTAAAATATATCTCACCTCATTTGCAAATCAGGTTCTCAAAGGGGTTCTTCAATTTGAAACCATTGAGCAGGCCCAGGTAAAAGATTTTCTATTTCAAGTTTTTGAAAGGGATGCTCAAGGGAAAGGGGTGATCAAGATGGAAGTCAGAGATGGATTAAAAGAGTGGTTTCATTCGGTCGAGAATGATCCAAACAAAAATCAATATCTTTTTGCTTTCAATGATTTCTGCCTGGACCTCTTGGAAGAGGAGTTTGGAAAGATACCTCCTGAGGGGGAGGTTGATCCGAGATTTTTGAAGGGGCTTTTGGTTAGAAAATAAAGTTTCCCCCTGAATGAGGGAAAGAAAGGTTAATCAAATTTCGTTTCCTCTTTGGTTTCGGTCCACTTCTCTCCACACTCCTTGCACTCAAAAAGTATTTCATAGGTAGTGGTCGTCACGGTTGCGGCATAAGCGCAGGGTAATTGTTCCTCAGCAATTTTTTTCTTCTCCAGGGTTTTCTTTGATGGATGTTCACACTTGTCTGCCATAGAGGACCTCCGCTCACGTCAAAATGGATGCATTAAGCATAGGATATGTGAATGGGGGTGTCAACCGGAGGGGATAATAAGACGGATCTCATAAGCTGAGCTGGAACCTCTGGAGTTCGAATTTCTGTTCGATCACCCGTTTCCCCCATTGCGACCCGTCCGCTTGTTTGACAAGCTTGAAACCAAACTTCTCGTAGAGATGGCGAGCTGGATGAAGTCCTTCAAAGGTCCAGAGATAGACCCGGCTGAAAGCTCTTTCTTTGCAGAAGGAGACCGCCTCGTTCATCAGCCGATTGCCAAAACCGCAACCCTTCGCCTTCGCCGAGAGGATGAACCATCGAAGGTGTGCTCCGTCGGTCGTTGCCTTGATGCCATCAATCGCAATACCCCCTTCGATCTGATTCTTCAAAGAGAGGGTCCAAAAGCCATCCCGAGACTCATCGTATCGACTAAGAAATTCTGATAGATCCGTGGCGACTTTGGCCTCAAAGAAAAGTCCAAATCCCCAGTTCTTGTGATAATAGGTTGCATGGAGTTCAGCCATTCGACCGATGACCCCAGGCTGATATCCTTTTGAGATGATTTCGTCCATCATCACGAACTCATTCTATTCCCACGAAGAGGAAATATTCTCATGCGGGATTAAGCATAGGACAAGTATGTTTTTGTGTCAACATGGAATCCGACCTGAGAGAATTGCTGTTCTCGATGATCAAAACTCTACAGGTGAGCATCAGGAATTTTTGGGCATCCTGATTCATCGGCTTCCAGAAGAAGGGACTATTCTTCATTTTCGACGATCATCGCAATGCCTTGACCTCCTGCAATACACATGGTCACCAATCCAAATTGAGCGCTCCTTTTCTTCATTTCATAAATGATTTTCGTTAGAAGAATGCAGCCTGTTGCAGAGATGGGATGGCCAAGGGCGATCGCTCCACCATTCACATTTACCTTTTCCATGTCCATCCCCAGTTCTCTTATCACAGCGAGGGACTGAGATGCAAAGGCTTCATTTAATTCTATTAAATCGATATCCGTAAGCTCCAGGCCGGCCTTTTCTAAAGCCTTTTGGGTTGCCGGAATAGGGCCGATCCCCATTATTTCAGGGTCCACTCCAACGGAGGCATAGGATCGTATCGATACAAGCGGACAGATCCCCATTGCTTTGGCTTTCTTCCGAGACATGACAACCACCGCCGAAGCCCCATCATTCAGACCGCTTGCATTTCCAGCGGTGATGGTGCCATTTTGTTTAAACGCAGGGTTTAATTTTGATAGTTCCTCCAGCGTTGTGCCAAACCTCGGATGTTCATCTGTATCAAAGATAACAGGGGATCGGCCAATTTTTGGAATTTGCACGGCGATGATCTCTTCCTTAAATTTATTCGACTTGATCGCACGTTCAGCTTTCTTCTGACTTAGCAAAGCAAACCCATCTTGGTCACGACGTGAAATTTTATAAAGTTCAGCTACATTTTCTCCGGTCTCTCCCAATGAATAACCCGAAATAGGATCTAAGAGGACCAATTGATCGATGAGCCGGGCATGGCCAAGCCGGCTGCCCCATCTCACTTTGGGCAGGATGTAAGCAGCCCGACTCATACTTTCCATTCCTCCAGCGACGATGATATCGCTCTCACCGGTCTTTATGATCTGGGCGGCTAAACTAATAGCTCTGAGGCTTCCCCCGCATGCCTTATTGATGGTGAACTGCGGTTTTTCAATTGGGATGCCAGCCTTAAGCGCCACCGCCCTTGAGGAATTCGCAGGAAGATCACCCGTCCTGAACCCATGGGCCATGATGACCTCGTCGATTTCATCGCCCTGAAGGCCTGCTCTTTTCAAGGCCTCTGCTATGACGATCGTCCCCAGGTCCCAATCGCTCACCTCTTTTAAAGCCCCACCAAATCTTCCGATGGGAAGTCTTGCTGCACTGGCAATTAAAACCTCCTCCATGACTCTTCCTTTCTTGAATCTATTTTGAATACAGATCTGATTTTAGTGTTCTTCAATTGAGCTCTTTAGGCGGGTTTTATAATTTTGAAAAGTAACCATACATGATAGTACCTGTCAAGATGTTTCTTGTCGTTGTTTTTTTCCGGGAACATTTTAATTGACACATTTCGCTCTTTGAGCTATTAATTTTTAAGAATCAAGAATAGAGTGAGGGATTTGACGTGGAAAAACAAACCGTTGCTATCATACGTTATGAGAAGCCTTTGGAATCGGTTCGCAAGGCAATTGATTTATCGCATGGGCTTGACCACCTGCCCAGCAAAGCAAATGTTTTTATTAAGCCCAACATCGTCTTTTGGACACGCACCACTCCTTTTCCAAAATGGGGAGTCGTGACCACCTCCCGGGTAGTCGAGGATGTGGTGATCCTCCTCAAGGAAAGAGGAATTGATCATATCACCATTGCGGAAGGAATAGTCACTTTTGATCCGAAGGATACGGAGACTCCTGCTCATGCCTTTGAGAACCTCGGTTATAATCTCCTAAAGAAACGTTACGGCATAAAGACCTTGAATATTTTTGAAAGACCTTTTAAGAGAGTCGACCTTGGCGCTGGCGTCGTGCTCAATTTCAATGAAGATATTCTCCAGAGTGACTTCGTGATCAACCTTCCTGTCCTCAAGACCCATGCCCAGACCGTCGTCAGCCTTGGGATAAAAAATTTAAAGGGTCTCATCGATGTCAATTCGAGGAAGAAATGTCACAGCGCTGATCCGGTAAAGAATCTGAGTTATATGGTGGCAAGATTAGCGAACAAACTCCCCCCTTCTTTTACCCTTCTCGATGGGATTTACACCACGGAGCGGGGCCCTTTTTTTGAAGGGAGGCTCAGGAGGAGCAATATTCTGATTGCATCCTCTGACATCTTTTCCGTCGATAAGGTGGGAGCAAAGGTTCTCGGATACGATCCATCACAGGTTCCCTATCTGGTTCATGCAGCTCAAGATTTTAAGAGGCCCATTGATTTATCAGATGTGGAGGTGGTGGGAGAAAAGATTGAGGCGGTTGCCTATCGCCATGAGCATGCCTTTCCTTACACAGAGGATGGTAACCTTCCCAAGCCCTTGGAGAAACTGGGGATCAAAGGCCTGACCTATCGTCAATATGACGATACGATTTGTACCTATTGCTCAGGTTTCACAACGGTGATCCTCATGGCCATTGCTAACGCCCGGAGGGGAGAACCTTGGAATGAAGTTGAAATCCTGACCGGAAAAAGGATGAAACCCAGCCCCGGGAAGAAAAAGACAATTTTAATAGGCAAATGTATGATTCAGTCTAACAAGGACAATACCGATATCAATGAGATGATTGCTGTAAAGGGATGCCCTCCTGATCTGAAAGGAGCCCTGAATGCCCTTCACCAGGCAGGCATTGACGTGAGCCCGACTTTCTTTGAAAATATGGACATGGCCGCTGGCTTTTTCATGAAGAAGTATGAAGGGAAGCCCGAGTTTGAGGAATCTTTTTTCCAGATTCTTTAGGTGCTTATGAATCCAATCGTGCGCAGAATGACAAAAAAATTATTTGAAAATCCGAAATAAATTCGAATTTTCAAAATTCGAAACCTCTAAACTCTCTTGTTTGGAACATTTAAAATTTGGTCATTTGAGATTGTTTCGAGTTTCGGATTTCGTGCTTCGAATTTAAAACGGCTATGCCGGTCGAGAGTAATCAACGGCGAAGATCCTCGATTCAAGGAGAACAAGCGATGAGTAACGAGATCCTTCTGACTTATTTCAGAAAAAATATCAATGAACATCCCAATCAAATAGCCATACGGCATAAAGATTATGGGATCTGGCATGATGTCACCTGGGATCAATATGGAAAAAAGGTGAAACAGGTGGCCATGGGTCTCATCAGCCTCGGCTTTAAAAAAGGGGAATGTGTTTCTATCATTAGTGAGAACCGGCCCGAGTGGGTCTATGCTGATTTTGGGATCATGTCTGCAGGAGGAGTTACGGCAGGCGTTTATACAACCAATTCGGCAGAACAGTGCGGATATATTGTCCAGAACTCCGGATCGAGATTCTATATTGCAGAGAATGAGGAGCAGTTCGATAAGACTCTAAAATTCAGAAAAGACAACCCCCATCTGGAGAAGGTTATCGTCATTGAAATGGAGGGGCTGAAACGTTACAAAGACCCCATGCTGATGAGTTTTGATGACCTGTTAAAATTGGGGAGAGAGTTCGATACAAAAAATCCGGGTCTCTATGAACAACGGTTGAGGGAAGTCAAACCCGATGACCTGGCTGTTCTCATCTATACCTCCGGAACGACAGGCCCTCCGAAAGGAGCCATGCTCACTCACAGCAATCTCCTCTATATGAGTGAAGCAATGGTTGATGCGAATCCAGTTTATGATGGGGATGAAAGCCTGTCCTATCTCCCTCTCTGTCATATCTTCGAGCAACTCTTCACCGTGATGGTTAACATCCGTTACGGGACCGTCGTGAATTTCATTGAGAGTCCCGATACGGTGATGGATAACATGAGAGAAGTTTCGCCCACCGTGGTATGCGGTGTTCCGCGAATCTGGGAAAAATATGCATCCGGGATCATGATTCGGATGTCGGATGCCACCTGGTTTAAGCGCATGGTCTTCAAGGGCTGCTTGGGAATTGGAATGAAATATGCCGGGTTAAAACTGAATTTTAAACCAATTCCTCCATACTTAAAACTGGCTTATTTAGCAGCTTATGGGGCTGTTTTCCGGAAACTGAAGGAACGATTGGGGTTTGATCGTGTCCGGGTCGCCTACTCCGGAGCGGCACCCATTTCACCTGATGTATTGAAGTTCTTCAATGCCATTGGCCTTCCACTCATTGAAGGGTATGGTCAGACGGAAGGTACAGGCGTTACCACCGTCAGCCGAAAAGGACAACTTAGAATCGGCAGGGTGGGACAGCCCCTACCAAGGTGCGAGGTGAAGATCGCTCCTGATGGGGAGATATTGGTAAAGAGTCCAGGGGTGTTCAAGGGTTATTTTAAGAACCCGGAAGCTACGGCCGAGACACTTAAAGAGGGTTGGCTTCATTCAGGAGATGTCGGGGAGTTAGATGAACAGGGATTTTTAAAGATCACCGACCGGAAGAAAGATTTGATCATTACTGCGGGCGGTAAAAATATTGCCCCTCAGAACATTGAGAATCAGCTCAAATTCAGCCCTTATATCAATGATGCCATCGTCATTGGCGATCGTCGAAAATTTATTTCAGCCCTGATTGCCATTGACGAAGAGAACATGATCAAGTATGCCCAGGATAATAAAATTCAATTCGGAACTTATGCCAGTCTCACTCAGGCTCCGGAAATCAAACAACTGATTCAGAAAGAAGTGGATCGGGTGAACAAGACTCTCGCCCAGGTGGAGCAGGTTAAGAAATTTACCATTATTCCCAAAAGGCTTTATGAGGAGGATGGTGAGGTGACGCCCACCATGAAGGTGAAGCGAAAGTTCATCAACGAAACTTATAAGGATATTATTGAGAAGATGTATAAGGGTGGCTAAACATCGTTTTGGAATAATGGAATACTGGAATGATGGAATGGTGGGCAAACACAAGGAAGATGAAGAATCTTGATTCTAATCTTTTTGCCCATTATTCCAATATTCCATCCTTCCAACATTCCATGTTCTTAACGCCATCTTTTCTTCTTTTTCCATCTCTGGTACCCTTTCATCGATTCTTCTGATCGAATACCCAGGTAGAACTCCTTAACATCTTCATCTTCCATAAGAATATCGGGGGAATTGGCGGCGACGATCCTCCCATTCTCGAGCACAAATGCGTAATTTGAGATCTTCAAAGCCATCTTCGCATTTTGTTCAACCAGAAGGATGGTTGTCCCTTCCGAATGGATCGTTTTGATGATTCTGAAGATTTCCTGAACAAGGATGGGAGACAGCCCCAGGGAAGGTTCATCCATCATCAGAAGTTTGGGTCTGGTCATCAATGCCCTGCCCATGGCAAGCATTTGCTGTTCTCCCCCGCTTAAGGTGCCAGCCCATTGATTTTTCCTCTGGCTGAGAATGGGAAAGTGGGTGATCACCCGGTCATAATCTTCTTTCACCCCTTTCTTATCCCTCCTGATATAAGCGCCCATCTTCAAGTTTTCGTCAACGCTTAACTCGGGGAAAACTTCCCTCCCCTCCGGCACATAGGAGATTCCCAGGTGAACGATTTCCTCTGCGTCCTTTCTATCGATCCTCTTTCCGAGAAACTCAATCGTTCCTTTATCCGGTTGATCCTCCAGAAGTCCCATGATGGTCTTCAGGATCGTAGTCTTCCCTGCACCATTGGCTCCGAGGATGGCAGCGATCTGCCCCTCCTGGACTTCCAGGGAGACTCCCCGGATCGCCATGATCAGTCCGTAGAGGGTTTCGATGTTTTTGACTTTAAGCAATGCTTCTTCCCTCTGCGAGACTGTGTCGTAATGTCATTCTGAGGCGAAAGCCGAAGAATCTATATAATAGATTCAGTTGAAATCATTAGATTCTTCACTTCGTTCAGAATGACAAACAAAGCATTCTCCCCATTACGACACAGTCTCTGATGGGAGAGGAGATTCTATTTTTTCCTCCTCACCCAGATAGGCCTTAAGAACTTCCGGATGCTTTTGAATCTCTTCGGGTAATCCCTCTGCGATCCTCTCCCCGAAATTTAAGGCCAGGATTCGGTCAGAAATATCCATGATCAAGTTCATGTCATGTTCCACAAGGAGAACGGTGATTCCAAGGTCATCCCGAATATCCTGAATCGAAAATATTAGGTCACCTTTTTCCTCCATATTCATTCCAGCCGAAGGTTCATCAAGAAGGATGACTTCAGGATCCAAGGCTAAGGCGCGCCCCAGTTCTACCAGTTTTCGGGTCCCATAGGGTAGGTTTATAACAAACTGATTTCTTGCGGCCTGCAGCTCAAGAAAATCGATGACTTCTTCGACCTTCTCTCGATTCTTAATCTCTTCTTTGGCTGCTTTTGATCCCTTGTAAATAAAAGTCGCACCTCTCCAGACTCCTGTTTTCATGTGGAGGTGACGACCCAGCATAAGGTTATCCATGGTGCTCATGTGAGAGAAGAGTTCAATGTTTTGAAATGTCCTGGCAATCCCCTTTTTGGCAACCTGATAAGGTTTCGAATAAGTGATATCCTCCCCTTTGAAGAAGATCTTTCCGGAGTTGGGTTGATAAATCCCGCTGATGCAATTGAAGATGGTGGTCTTTCCAGCGCCATTGGGTCCAATGATGGAATAAACGGCCCCTTTCTTTACTTCAAAGCTTACCTTGTTCAGCGCCCTAATGCCACCAAAAGAGATCGTCAGGTTTTCGATTTTAAGTATAGGATCCATAAATAGAAATAACCCATTAACATTGCAAAATTATATATGACGACGTAAGTCTTACACGCTTTGTCATTCCGGGCTTGACCCGGAATCCAGTGTTTTTCTGGATTCCTGCTTTCGCAGGAACGACACCCCTTGCTGTGATTAATATCGCTGTGTATAACAGGCCCAATATATGGGCTGGTGAACTGTGTAGGGAAGTCGAAAACCCAGTCACAGGTCACCAGCACCAATTATCCAATTCGTCGGTCATTGCTAAATTTGCAATTTACACTGATTATTATTTCGTGATCTGTATCCAGTCTGTCAGTTTCTTGAAATTTCCGTCCGGCTGGACCTGGACGAAGTAAACATGTTTCCCACCCTGGTGGTCCGTGGGTGTAAAAGTAGTGGGGGCTCCGGTCCCCCGCCAGTCCCTCAGGGTTTCCATGGCATTGATAAAACTCTCGGTTGTTACATTTCTACCCGCCCGTCTCAGTCCTTCTGCAAAGGGTTCAGCAAATGCTATTCCAGCCCAATAGAAAATTCCCCAGCGCTCATTCGATTCGTACTTTTGATGCCAGGCGCGATATTTTACCATTAGAGGATGGTTCGAGTCCGGGAGTTCGCCGAAAAAGGAGTGGATCATCCCAGCCCAAAGTCCTTTGGTTACCTGTAGCATGGCCGCAGCATCGGAGAGGGTACTGCTGGTCCCCCATTGAGGCTTATAGCCAATCTTGGCGCACTCAGCCAGGAGCAAAGCTCCATGAGTGGGCATGGCCCACATGATCACTGCTTCGGCTCCAGAATTTTTCAACTTTAAAGCATGAGAACTCAGGTCCCGATCCGTCACTTCGGCGGAAACCGTGGTTGTCAACTTCAGATTTTTTTCTTTCACATACCGCTCCACACCTTCCACGCCCCCCTTCCCGTAATCATCATTCTGGTAAAACATGGCGACTTTGGTGATATTCATTTTTTTGAAAAAATAGTCGGTCAGGGCATAGGCTTCATCAATGTAAAGGGGAAACATTGGAAAGATGTATTTGTTGAAGGGTTTAATCCAGTTGGTTACGCCGCTAACACCAAAGCTAACCATCACAACCTTATTCTCCGTGAAATAATCGCGCATGGCCATGCCCGACCCAACTCCAACGCAACCGACGACGCCGAAAATGCCGGTCTGTTCAACAAATTCAGAAGCGAATGCCTTGGCTTTGGCAGGTTGGTAAGAATCATCGCGCAGAAAATATTTGATCTTTCTACCATGGATTCCACCCTCATCGTTCAACCCTTTGAAGAAAAGGCCTGACCCCCGGGCCACTGCTCCCCATAGCGCTGCCGGTCCTGTTTGTGGGCCTGTCTGCCCAATGAGGATCTCGGTATCGGTCACACCGCGAACCTTTTGAGC
>DCUS01000127.1:0-2118 GCA_002327885.1 Syntrophaceae bacterium UBA2208 | reverse complement strand
TGAGTGGGTTTTAAACTTTTTTCACATAGTGTTTCGCTAAGAGTCCGCTCGGCTTGATGCACAGCATCAATATGATGATGATAAATGCCACGACGGATTTAAAGGCTAAAGAGACGTATCCCCCGAATAGGTTTTCAATGATCCCTAACATGGCACCCCCGACTGCGGTACCGGGCAAGCTGGTCATTCCTCCTAAGACTCCAGAAGCAAAGCCCTTCAAAAGAGGATCCATCATCATGGGGGGATCGAGCACGCCCAGGGCGGCAATGAGCATTCCAGCTACTGCTCCAACGATGGAACTAAGAGCCCAGGTGAAAGAGAGGATCCATTTTGTACGGATGCCCATGACTCGAGCCGCTAATTGGTTCTGTTGAGTGGCCCTCATCGCAATTCCCAATTTAGTGTAGCGGAAGAACAGGAAAAGAATAAACATTAGAACGAGAGTGATCACAATGGTCCAGAAATTAATTTTGCTGATGATGAGACCATAAAAATTGTAGGTTTCTATATTGGAGACAGGAAAGGGCAATGACCTTTGATCCGGTCCCCATTTCCATCCGGCAAATCCCATTAGAACCATTTCAAAACCAAGGGTGATGATAATGAGCCCGATGACGGTTGGATCTTTTGCTTGTCTCAAAAAGACAATTTCAAAGAAAATACCTAAGAGGATAGCAAATATAAAGGTGAGGAGAATAGCCCATGGAAAAGGGACGTGGTAAGCATCGAGCATTGTAAAAGCAACGAATGTGCTCACCATGGCCATTTCCCCCTGAGCGAAGTTAAGAACCTCAGAGGATTTGTAGATAATCACCATGGCGATAGCTAGCAGGGCATAACACGCCCCCACTGCCAAACCACTCACAATCAACTGACCAAACATAATTCTTCCCCTAAAAACCTCAATTGGAATACTGGAAGAATGGAATGATGGAATATTGGGTCTAAATTTTCTTTTGTCGCAATGTTATATGTTTTTCCCATTGTTCCACTATTTCAATATTCCATTAGTTTCAAAAGGGCCATGTTTTCCAGTAGCGTTTGTTTCGAATCCAGAATCCGAATATTCCCAAGGGCTCGAAGAGAACGATTAATATCATGATCAATCCATAAACAATGACAGCGATGTTTGAGATCCCACCAATACTCATATATTTCTGTGAAAAGGTAACCAATGCCGGTCCGATCGCTGGAATGTCCTGAATCACTTGAAGTTTAATGTCAAGAAAGGTCATCAGGGCGGCTCCGGCGATGGAACCCATGACGGATCCCAGGCCTCCAATGACGACCATGGCCAGGAAAGTGATCGACATGATCAGATGAAAACTCTCAGGGTTGATAAATCCGAGAATAAACGCATAGAGTCCGCCTGCCACTCCTGTATAAAAGCCGCTTACCGCGAAAGCGAGAGTTTTATAATAGGTGAGGTTGACTCCCATGGCCTCCGCAGCGATATCACTATCCCGAATAGCGATGAAGGCTCGTCCCACCCTTGTCTTGATCAATTTTACTGCGCCGATGGTCATCAGAACAGCTATGATCATAATCACATAATAATAATGAATACTCTTCATGGGGGTTCCAAAAAGATAGAGTTTTGGGGCTTGAAGCCCCATCCTTCCCCCAAAAAATTCCATATGTTTGATAATCGTCGTGATGGTCATTCCGAAACCAAGGGTGGCGATAGCGAGATAGGGGCCCTTCAGACGAAGGGCGGGTAGTCCCAAAATGAATCCAAAGGCGGATGAGACGAATCCTGCAACGGGAAGAGCAATCCAGAGAGGAAAACTCCATCTCAAGACGAGAATAACAGTTGTAAAGGCTCCCAGAGCAAAGAACCCCGCATGCCCCATCGATATCTGACCCGTGTATCCGACAAGGATATTCAGGCCGATAGCCACAATGGCATGGATGGTGATGAGATTAACGGTATAGAGGGACATCCCCAAAAGGTGATATCTTTGAATGAGAAAAGGTAGGATTCCTAAAAAGATGAGAAAGAGGATAGACCAAACGAGTATGGTATTGCTTTTGAAAAGCTCGATGTCTTCGTAATAGTTTCGCTTGATATCCATGAAGAGTCATCCGAACGATAGCGTGTATTAAATATATTATTTA
>DCUS01000112.1:7327-13562 GCA_002327885.1 Syntrophaceae bacterium UBA2208 | reverse complement strand
TTTAAGCCTCCTGTTCGACAAAGCAGTTCCATTCCCATCTGACGAAGAATCCCTTTTTCTTCAATCATACCCTCTAAGGTTTTCCCGGTTACCTCCTCGATCACCTTAAGTATCTCCTTTCTCCCCAAATGTTTCTTGATGGTACGAATAGAAGAACTCTCCCGATCTCCCTTTGCCTTAAGAAATGTCTTATCGACCCAAGTAACGAATTCCTCTCCCCCAAGAATGCTCTGCCCGATAATCTTCCCTCTCATCTCTAATGCCCCTTCTATATCCTCATAGAGTGCTCTTAGATACCCTCGCCTGCCCCGTTCTGCATCCCCTCCATATCCACCCAGCACAACAGCGTATTCAATAAAGGATTCCTTCTTTCTTTTGTCCAGATATCCGGGTAGACTACTCCAACGATAGCGCCTCAGATAGTTAGTCTTTTCCCTCGGAGAAGCCTTCTCAATAAGACGCGTCCGGATCGGATTGAGATGAATGTACCGGGATAAAATCGAGAGATAATTATCTTTATCTACCAGAATGCTCTTGTACCTCCCTTGATAAAGATGTCCTGAACGCTTGTGGCGGTAATTAAAGTACCCTGTATAACTGATGTTGAAACGCCGCATGAATTCACCGAGGTTTCCAAGAGGGGTCTCAAGTAAAAGGTGAAAATGATTGCTCATCAGAACATAACCGTAAAGTTTTACACCATAGATATCCATCGATTCAATGAGTTTCTTGAGGAAAATGCTCCTGTCCCTGTCGTCCCGGAAGATAGGCCTCTGCTCATTCCCTCGACAGGTGATGTGGTATACCGCATTAGGATATTGTACTCGAAGTGGCCTTGCCATAATAGACAGTTAACATATTTTTCGATGATATGTCAATAATGAAGAATTGACCCCACTATCTATATCTATTGCTGTGAGTCTGCCTCAATCGGTCTCTTCTATGAATGGAAATAATTCTTCCTCGAACATCCCCACCACAAGCCTGAACCAGTAACAGACAGCCATCTGATTGGTAATGGGAATGAAGTCGATGCCACCCCAACCAAACTGACCTGAGTTGCCTGCATGATCGGTAAAGAAGTCCGTTTTGATTCCAAAATTATGGGTTTCCTGAAGTTGTGGCCCTTCCTACCCATCCCTCCCTACCATCTTCTAACCCCGCTCGAATCCATTGCCCTTTCTCCTCTATGACAGCAAGAGGAGTCCCTTTTTTAACGTCACACAAAGATTTGAATTCCATCCCAGGCCCTTCACGAAGACTAATCGTTGGCCAGTTCACGTAGACAATTTTAGGTGATTGTGTTGATGTGGGTCAAACATTACGAACCAAATAACTTTCAGAATGACCAGTTCTTTGTCAAGTTCCATTTCAGTAATCATCCTTTGCCTCTTCCTTCCCTTGTTAGTCTGAGTCTTCTCCGCATTGCGAACATTGGAGCCTTTCACTTTCCCGTTAACCCTGCCGCCATCTCCTCCCGAAGCCACGGGAGTCACTCAAAGGCCGACTCAATCCGGCGTGCGAGGTCCACGAGGGCAAGATATTCCTCGGATGTTTTGTAGGCCCAGGTGATGATGACGGCCCCGCCCGGTCCTATGATGATCTCGTAATAATCGTGAATCTTCATCCTGCCCTCGAGGAGGATAGCCTGTAACGATTCGCTGACCACCCTTCTTGCCAGGGCGGAGTCTTTCGATGTAACGATAAAATTCCGGGCAAACTCGGAGTCGCCCATATCGACTTGATTCGAGACTCCGAACGGGTCGAAGGAGCCTAATCCAATGATATCCACTGGCGAGCCCATTGACCCAAACCGGTCGGACTCGATCAGGCACGCGAATCCATGACGTCGCTTATGATCCCACTCCCGATCTTTGAAATAGCAGCGGAATAGAAAAACATTGCGCCTCCCGGACTCGACCGTCATGTTGTCCCCCACATCAAAATACTTATTCGGGCACACTTTCTCAAGATTGTCCTTGAGGGCCTTGGTGAGTCCCTGCGGATCGTTGTTGCTTTCGGTATAGATCCATCCCTGAGACTGGGCGAACTCCTTTTCAGCTTTCGATTGCTTATTAGCAATTCTGGAAAAGATGATCACCAAAATGGTTATTGTTAAAATGACGCTGATGACAATGACGGGTATTCTCAGAGTGGTCCAGGCTTGAGTCTTCCAGATCGGAAGGTCCCCAATGCGTTCACCTATAAAACCAATAACCCTTGCAACAAGGAATATAAAAAGTAGTACACAAAAAAGTATTATGAATAACCTAATCATTTGGACTTGACTCTCTCTAACATTGATTCCCCTGAGTGAAGATTGAGCATTCAGTTCGTTCAGATACGGCCGCTATCGCTGTTTTTTATTCCTCATCGATTTTCATCCTCATTGGGCACTCGACCCAATGCCTCCCTACCAGCATGTCTGTCGATGACCCGGGATATCTCGCCTGTCAGCACAACGATATCTTCTATGTGCCGTCCCACCTTCTGAAGCGGGACCACCAGAACCCACGCCGCCGGCCCAAGATAGACACTGGCCATGATGCTCTGAACTAAGCTGGTCTTTTTCAGGAGTTCCCGAAGCGCCCGGGCAGGCGTGACCTCTGAAGGAGACGCAAGGTGAGGGATTGAATCCGGATCAACTCCCCTGTCAGAAGCCATTTTTCTCATGGATCTTCCATAGATCCCATCAAGAGCATTGTATACCTTCTCTGGTTTGTTCACCGGTATCCGCCGCGCCTCACCGATCCACAGCTCACGATTAGAATAATTTTTTTTCTTTTTACTGCCCAGGAATGGGAAACGACTGCGGTCGGAATGAACAACGGTCTCTTTGCGGATTCCCAGCGCTGCGTAACGGTGCTGGTTTGTTCCGGTATCCCGGTACAAATCCAGAGCCTTGCTTGAACAACTATTTCTTGCATAGGAAAAAATGACGTATTTATCTTCGTCATCACAGATCCATTGATCACAACATTCTGTTTTCGTTAGTTTCTTTGTTTTCCCGCATAGCCCGCACCTTGGGTTGCTTTCGGCTTTATTCTTTTCCAGAACCCTGGGTTTTACTTTAGCAGCCATATTTTCTCCGTTTGATATTTCTTTGTTATATGAACAAGATTGGAAAGGAATATATTTTGATTTACTTTCGGCGGGCATCGATTATATCTCCAACTTGATCTCCAGTAATTCCCTTTTTCCTAGCTTTTATCTCTCCATAACGGTAGATCTTTTCCCATTCCTGTTCCTCAGCATATCTCCAGAAGGCCTCTCTTAACAGTTCGCTCCTCGTTCTACCTTCTTCTTTCATTAGCTCCTCAATTTTTCTACCATCTCGGGAGGTAAAGATAGGGTTATATCGGGGAGAATCAAACAGGACGGTCGCAAACACTCCAGGAACCCATTTCGTCTTCGGAGATGCCTAAGATATAGAGGATATTCTTAAGGCGGGCTCGGCCCAGGCTCATATTGGCCGCTCGTTCGAGTTTTTCCTTGGCATTATAAGCAATGCCCAAGCCCGCCTGGCCCAGCATTAAAACATCATTGGCCCCATCGCCAATGGCAACGGTCTGATCCAAAAGGACGCCCTGCTCATCGGAGACCATATTGACGATCTTCGCCTTATATGTATTATCGACAATCTTTCCTGTGACTTTGCCGGTCAAGGCTCCGTTCTTGATCTCTAATTGATTCGCATAGGAAAAATCCAGACCCAATTTTTCCTTCAGGTAGTCAGAAAAATAATCAAATCCCCCGCTCACCAGGCCCAGTTTAAAGCCCAGTCGCTTGAGGGTGTCCACTAAATCCTCAGCCCCCTCGGAAAGTTTCATCTCCTTCCGAATCTTCTCCAGTTCCTCTACTTTTAATCCTTTGAGGAGCGCCACACGTTGGGTCAGAGATTCTTCGAAATCGATGTCCCCCCTCATCGTCTTTTCCGTAATTCTTGAAACCTCCTTGAAGACCCCTGCCCTTTGGGCCATCTCATCAATGATCTCCATGTCCACCAGGGTGCTATCCATATCAAAAAAGACAAGCCGCTTATTTTTACGGTAGGACTCCATTTTCTGGAGGGCGAGATCAATATTAAGTTCATGGCTCTTAGCGATCACCCTTGACTTCAATCGGCTGAGATTCTTTACTTCTTTGACATCAATGGTCAACTCGACACACATGGCACAGTGACGGGTGAGATTGCTGATCATTTCAATATTGGCGTTTTCCTCGGCCAGGATATTTGAAATCTCCGCGAGGGCACGGGTTTCCCCAAAATAAGTCAGGATGAAAAGGTTCTTGCTATTTCTGGCCTTCATCTCTCTCTCGGAAAAAAGTCTGAAGTTGAGCGTCAGACGAAGTCGGCTGGCCTCAAAGAGGAGATCTTTCAGAACACCGTCCTTGGATTGCTTCGCTCCGCTCATATCCAAAAGGAAGGAAAGACCAAGAAAATCCTGCAGGGAAGCCTGTTCGATATCCACAATCTCCACCTGATTGTCCACCAAAATCTTGCTGAAAGAAGCGGTGATGCCTGGCTGGTCCGGACCCGATAAGGTCACCATCACAAAGTCTTTTTTCTCATCCATTTCCTCATCCTTCTAAAACCTTATTTCCTCATTTTATTCGGGAACCCAACCCCTGTCAAACCGAGCAGCCCGCCTCATTGCCGATAGCCAAAGCGCTCTTCGAAGATGGGAGCGATCAAATTGTCCACGGGGACATAATCATCGGTGAGGATCACGGAGTAACGTTCTTTCAAAAATTCCTGCAACTTTCCTTGAGGCATTACGTGGGAAGTCATTTCGTCTCCCTTTCCTTTCACTGTTCTGACAAAATCATCCATATCAAATTTCTGTGCGCTCGCCATGACGACGCAAGTGCTAATCCCGATATTGTCGTAATCCGAACTGAGGGTCAGGAGTTGAACATTCCCTTTTCCAAACACCTCCTCTAAAGTTCGGATATAGGAGGGCATGAAGGCTCCTTTTTTAAAACTGTCAATCACATTGGCCAGGAGCAATCCATCCGGCTTGAGAAGGCTCTTCAATTGAATAGCAAATTCTTTGGTGGTGAGGTGATAAGGAATCGAGAGGTCATTGAAGGCATCCCCAAAGATAAAATCATAAGTCCCCTTTTCCTTACAATTCATCACAAACCACCGGCCATCCTCGTTGAAGGAACGAATTTTGGTGTTGTCTGAAATACCAAGATATTTTCTCGCCACTCGTGTAATCTCCGGATCGATCTCAACCACATGGATCTCTGCCCCGGGATATTTCGCCTCAATAAAACGGGGGAACGTATATCCTCCCCCACCCACAAAGAGCACTTTAAGAGACGCCCTTTTTTTCGCCTGCCATCTCACCATCTCCTCATACATCCGGATATATTCATACTCGATATAAAAAGGTTCTTCTAAGTTCGTATAAGAGTGAACCAGATGGTCGAGGACCAGAGATTCTAAAGTGTTGTCGTTGTCTCCCTTAATGCTCTTCTTTAATTTGATCGTATAATAATCGCTCTCCTTAAAAAAATAGGCCTCCTCTTCGAGAGGGAATTTGAAGGCATAGCCGAATATTTTCTTAATGGATTCAATCGGAGAGGCGGAAAGAGAAAACTCCTTGGGGTGGATCATCGAATAGACGTGACCTCCCGCGACAGGCAGAAGAGCAGAAAGAAAGAGGAGGAGGAAAAAGAGGGCAAGGGTTCTTTTTTTCCTGAAGAAATCCCCGAAGATGAGCGCAGAAACGATCAGAATGATCCCCATGGTCAACAGGATATAACGGGTTCCCATCCATGAGATGAGAAAGAATCCCGTAGCAAAGGTTCCGAGAATGGAGCCGAGGGTGGAAAAGGCGTAGATCTTTCCAACAACATTTCCAGTCTTCTCGAGATTGTTAAGGGTCAATTTGACCACCACCGGCGAGATCATTCCGAGCAGACAGGAAGGGATAAAAAAGATGACGGTGGTGACCATTAGAATTCGTGTCATCAAACTCGTGTGAAATTGCGTCCCCCCAATCAAATTGGTCAGAGGGGAGATGGAAAATGCCCCCAAGCCGGAAAAGAAGAGGAGCCAGCCGAGTGTGGAGGATCGAGGATATCGGTCGGCAATTCTACCTCCGAGATACGCTCCAATACTGATGCCAGCGAGGACCACTCCGATGATGCTTGTCCACGTGTACAGAGAGACTCCGACATAAGGAGCCATGATCCTTCCTGCGACGAGTTCGATGACCAGCGT
>DCUS01000112.1:0-7320 GCA_002327885.1 Syntrophaceae bacterium UBA2208 | reverse complement strand
AAAAGAAGTTCAAGGGATTTTTCCGTAAGTGGCGAAGCGTAAAGGATTATCACGCTATGCACTTTGCGCTATGCGCTTAGCGTTATGTTCCTTTGTACTTCGGTAAACGTTTCTCGAGAAAAGCCGTAATCCCTTCACGAGCGTCTCCGGTACGGGCAATATCGGCAATCGCTTGACTTTCATTTTCCATCTGAGTTTCCAATGTTTCGGACCATCCGCTGTGTAATAATCGCTTCGATACCCCAAAGGCCCGTGTTGGACCGTTTGCAAGCTGAACGGCAACGGCCCTTGCCTGGGCAAGCAATTCATTATCCGGGACGACGCGGGTGACCAGTCCCCATTGCAACGCCTCCTGAGCAGAGAAAATTCGATTGGTGAGCGTCAGATCCAATGCACGCTTGAGACCAACGATTCTGGGAAGAAAATAGGTTGAAGAACCATCGGGCACAAGCCCAGCCCGGGTGTACGCCACCGTGAACCGGGTCGTCTCGGCTGCGATGACAATATCACAGGCAATGGCAATGCTCATCCCTGCTCCTGCCACCGCCCCATGCACTGCCGACACCACAGGCGCATCCATCCGTGTTAACCGCGACATGGCAGCATGGAGATAGGTGGTGATCTCCTTGATATAATACGGTAATTGGTTGTCTTGGGCAGAAAAGGCTTTTAAATCTCCGCCCCCGGAGAATATCTTCCCAGCCCCGGAGATCAGCACCGCCCTAATTTCGGGGTCTTCGTCACAACGTAATGAAACCTGCATCAGGTCCATACACATTTCTTCGTTGATGGAGTTGGCGGCATCGGGACGGTTGAGAGTGATATGGGCGACATGATCGCGAACGTCCAGCAGAAGAGTTTTGTATTCTATCTTCATAAATCCTCCTTATCCTTCCGGACCAGTTTATTGTTGAGTTAACGTGTCAATGTTAATTTTTAATATTATCCTTTTACCCTTCGGAGTTCCATCACCACAGGATTGAATGGATCGGGGCAGGCAATGGTTGTCCTGTCTCGATCCTCTTCCCAAGGGTATTCCCCACCATGGCGAAGCACCCGCCATGAGGGAAAGATGGCATGAAATGCCGAAGGACAGATGGCCCGGGGATCTCCGGAGAGTCCTAAGAGGAAGTCCTGACTCAGATCAAACTCCTGCCCTTCGTAATGACCGGCTGCGCAGGTCCCTTTCACCGAAACAATTTTTAAAATCACTTTCTCTGGATTTGCCATGATAGAGCCTCCTCCTAATTCATTCTAATTTATAAGGGATTATTAATAGAAATTGAACCCTTGTCAATCTGAATCTGGAATCGTTAGGGAGAAACTCCCCATCCCTTTACAAAAGGGGGTCTATAAATTTAAAATAATTCTTCATAAGGTATAAACCAAATGGGCTTTTCGACCCTCACCCTTGGACCAACAATTTTTATTTTCTAACTGGAACGCGATATGGCCATCAAGAAAATACTCACCCGGGATTTCATTCTCAGTTTTTTTGCACAATTTGCTTTCTCTTCGGTTTTTTGTCTCCTCATCCCTACATTCCCCATCTATCTTTCGAGCAGAGGATCTCCCGAGGCGGAGATCGGTCTTCTCATCGGAGTCTTCAGCGTCTCTTCTCTAATCCTGAGGCCTTTTATTGGAAGAGCCCTTTTAAGAATTGCTGAAAGAAAGTTCATGATCTATGGAACCATCTTGTATACCTTCTCCTCTATTGCCTATCTCTTCGCACCGCCTTTTTGGCCCCTTTTTATCGTTCGGATTTTGCATGGGACTGGCCTCGCATTCTTTTCAACCGCTGCTTTCACATTGATCGCCAATATCAGCCCGGAGGCTCACCGTGGACAGAGTCTCAGTTACTATTATCTGGCTATCAATTTTGCTTTTGTTCTCGCCCCTTACTTTGGGATGCTTCTTATCAATCAATTCCATTTCAATATCCTCTTTCTGGTCTGCACGGCATTATCCATAAGCTCCTTAATCATCACTACCCGATTGAGCAAGTTACAGGGGTCTTCATTTGAAAATCCATCCTCAAAGAAACAGCCCTTTTTAAGTCGCGAGGCCCTCCCCCCCGCCATGATGGCTTTTATGGTCAACATCGTTTGGGGGGCAGTGACGGCATTCTTTCCACTTTATGCCCTAAGTCACGGAGTTTCAAATCCCGGGCTTTTCTTTGGCGCGTTGGCGGTCATCCATGTGGTCGGCCGTGCTTTGGGTGGGAGAATTCTGGATGTTTACAACCGGGAAAAGATCATTTTCCCCTGCCTCATCGCTTACATCCTTTCAATGTTCATCCTTGCCTTTTCTAAAACGCTTCCCATGTTTATACTGGTGGCAGTGATCTGGGGGATTGGGAATGCCTTTCTCTATCCCACGCTGGTGGCTTATGCCCTGGATCATGCAAGATCGTCTCCTGGCCCAGCCATGGGCACATTTACCGCGATCGCTGATCTCGGTTCGGGCATGGGTTCAGTCATTATGGGCATCATCCTTCAGTTAACCAATTATATGACGATGTTCCTTTGCCTGACGCTCACCGGCATCATCAATTTCCTGTATTTCTATTTCACCATTAGAAAAAAATCCCAAAATCTTCCCTCACTAAAAGGGGGAGGGTCGCCCACCGCAGGAAGGGAATGAGGGGAGGGAAAATATGCCAATCTATGAATATCGTTGTGGGAATTGCGGGAAGATCTCTGAATTTCTATTGATTAAAACCGATGAAACATCTATCCCTCAATGCAAGCGATGCAAGAGCAAAAAGATGTCTCGCGTCCTCTCGAAAGTGAGGGTGATCCGTTCGGAAGAAAGTAGAATGGAGAGTCTGGCTGACCCGTCAAAATGGGGGGATTTGGATGAGAAGGATCCAAAGACCATGGCCAGATGGATGAAGAAGATGGGCAAAGAGCTTGGAGAGGACATGGGGGAGGATGTCGATCAGATGGTGGAAAAAGCGATGGAAGAAGAAAGGGGTTCGAAGTCAGAAGAAGGCGTCGAAGATTAGGCTCTCAGACAGAAAAATTTTCCCCTCGTTAAAAAGGGGGCAAATCCTTTTCCCAGCCTCAACATAATAAACCTCAAGTTCCAAAATTCAAAAACTCGAGAGCGCTCCCGGCATAAATTTTTGTAGTGAGTTCAAGTTCTTCGACGGAAACCCATTCATCTTTCTGATGGGGGATCATCCATTTCCCCGCGCCCAGGGTGACGATTGGAATTCCCGCCCAGGCGGATAGGAAGGTCCCATCCGTCGCCCCTGGAACGCCCCCATAAACCGGTTCCTCTCCGGTCACAGATTGAATTGTTTTCGAAACAGCCTGAACAATCTTCTCCTCCCGAGAGGTCTTGGTCCAGGGCCGATCCTCAAACACATCAAGTTTCGACTGAAAGGACATCCCTTTAGAGAGGCCTTTTTCAAGTGTCTCCCTTATCTCTTTGAAAGGACCCGAATGGAGACTGGCATTCACCGACCCTTCCTCCTCCTGGACAATATCCTCCAATTGCTTCTTCAGGGCTTCATGAGATTGACCCGGAACGGTTCGAATATCGAGCAGCGCCCTGCACTGGTAAGGGACCACATTGAGTTGCGGTTCCCCTTTCACAGGGGCTTGAAGCACAGTGGGGGTGATGCTCGGATATCCCAAAAAATCATTCTTCCCCAGCCTTTCGATCTCCTCCTCCTCCAATTGCTTTATTTTTTCAAGGATCGATATCATGGGAGGAATGGGATTGAGCCCAGCCAGAGGCATGGCTCCATGGCTCATCTTTCCGCTGGTGATCAATTCCGCCCGGAGGGCTCCTTTCTGCGTAATACAGAGTTGATTGTCGCCCGGCTCACAGATCATCGCGGCATGGATGCCATTGGCCCAACCCTGGCGAATAAAATGCTTCACCCCGCTCATCATCCCTTCTTCATCAACCAGAATTCCCAAAAGAATTTTTCCCTTAAAGGGAATGCCTGATTGACTGATGGCCTGAACGGCCACCACCGCGGCGGCTAAATTCCCTTTGGTGTCACAGGCCCCTCTCCCGTAGATTCGATTCCCCACCAACTTCCCTTCAAAGGGACCATGTTTCCATTCGGAGGGATCGCCTTCGGTGACAACATCCGTGTGACACTCAAACATCAGGCACGGACCTTCGCTTTCTCCCTGAAGCACAGCAATGACATTGGGAGAACCGGGTTCCACATCCTCGATGACCACATCAAGTCCGATCCCTTCCAAGAAGCGGGCGAGATAAAGGGCGACCTCCTGCTCTCCCTGTCCCTGCCGCCGGACACTTGGAATTCGAATGAGATCCTGCGTGAGTTTAATCAACTCCTCTTTCTTAATTTCTTTTAGTATACGATCAAATTTCATATTTGACTCCTCAATTCTTTAACGACCAAATCCCCCCTTCATCCCCTTTTGCGAAAAGGGGAAAGAAGGGAATTATTCCGCATTCTTTTACCCCAATCGTTGAATACGGGAGAGTTTTGGGTCAAGCATATCTCTTAGTCCATCTCCGAGAAGGTTGAATCCCAATACAGCGAGAGCGATGGCACATCCGGGAAAAATAGCCAGCCACGCAGAAGTTCCCATAAAGGTTTGGGCTTCCTGGAGCATCCTCCCCCAACTCGCATGAGGAGGTTGAGTGCCCAAACCCAAATAGCTCAGGCCCGCCTCGGCTAAGATGGCAATGGCAAACTGAACCGTTCCCTGAACGATCAGAGAGGAAAGGATATTGGGGAGAACATGTCTCCAGATAATTCCTGCATTGCTCCTCCCAATCGCTTTGGCGGAAGTCACATAATCTCGTTCCCATATGGAAAGGGAAGTGGCTCGGGTCAATCTTGCAAAAATAGGAATATTGAATATTCCGATGGCGATCATGCTGTTTATCACTCCTGGGCCAAGGATAGAAGTGATGAGAATGGCGCTGAGGACAGCCGGAAATCCGTAGAGCACATCTGAGATTCTCATGATCGATTCATCCACCCACTTTTTATAAAAAGCAGCCAAAGAACCGAGGAGAATGCCAAAACTCATTCCGATTGAAACGGCCACCATTCCCACGATGATCGAATTGATTGCTCCCTTCATCACCCGACTGAGAATATCCCTTCCATACTGGTCGGTTCCCAACCAGTGAGCCGAACTGGGCGCCTGAAATCGATGGGAAAGATTCATACGATTCGGATCATAGGGAGTATAGCCCAGGCTGAGGAGAGCAGTGAGGAGTATGATCAAGGTGATCAAGAACCCGATAATAAAGTTAACGTTTCGGAACAGGTGAAAACTTTTCCCCTCACTCATAACGAATCCTTGGATCAAGATATCGATAGGCGACGTCCGTCAAGAAATTGATGACGACAATCATCATGGCGATCAGAAGAACCACCCCCTGGATGACAGGAAGGTCTCTCTGACCAATGGCTTCGAAGACCAATCGTCCCACCCCGGGAAGATGAAACACCATTTCAATGATGATCGCCCCGGCGAGAAGATCGCCCGCCTGGAGTCCGATGATCGTCACCACAGGGATGATGGCATTTCGCAAGGCATGCTTATAGACCACCCATCTTTTCGGCAAACCCTTGCTTTGGGCCGTTCGAATATAATCTTCTCCGAGAACCTCAAGCATGGAAGACCGTGTCATCCGGGTGAGCACGGCTGCTCTCACGAACCCTAAGGAGAGGGCTGGGAGAAAAAGAGACCTCAGCGTTCGAAAAGGATCCACCTGCCAAGGCTGGAATCCTCCTGCAGGGAACCAATGTAGGTTCACAGCAAAGAGGAGAATCAGAAGGATGCCTGCCCAGAAAGCGGGGACGGCCAGGCCGATTTGTGAAAAAACCATAATGCCATAATCGCCAACTCGATTCCGATGTAATGAGGAATAGATCCCCATGGGGATGGACAGGACAATCGCAAAGATCATTGAGAAAATGGCCAAGGGAATGGTCACCTGAAGCCGGGAGAAAATCAAAGAGCTAATGGGAATATCATAAGTAATGGAGCGCCCTAAATCTCCCATCGCAAGACTCTTCATATAGTCGAAATACTGGAGGATGACCGGTCGATCCAAGCCCAACTGGTGTCTTAACGTTTGAAGGGTTTCCGGAGTCGCGTGGATGCCCAGGATGATCTGGGCCGGATCACTCGGAATCACCAAGAGGACAGCAAAGATGGCGATGGAGACAAGGATGAGCGTCAGCAGGAGAATAAAAAATCGTTTGAGTAGAAAAATTCCCATCTCTGGAAGACTGAAAGAAAAGGCCTGAAGTTTCTATAGGAAAATCCCCAGGCCCATCTCATCATTTGAGCTTCGATTTTAGATCTTGATTTTCCAAATCCGCAATCTAAAATCTACAATCCTTCACTTCTGTATCCACACCTCGGTCACATCGACCGCCGTCATCGGATAATCCTTCCACCAATTCATCACCTCTTTTTTCATGGTGGGAAGGCTGGGCAACACAAATAGAAATCCGTTCACCGCATCCTCTGCAATGATCTTCTGGAGAGCGATATAAAGTTCTCTCTGAATTTTGGGATTCGCCTCCATCTCCGCTTTCTTCAAGGTCTCTTGAAATTTCGGATTATCATAACGGAAGTAGTATTTTGGATTGGCATAGATGTTAATATCAAAAGGCTCCGCATGACCGATGACGGTGAGATCAAAGTCAGCATTTTTAAAAACCCGGTCGATCCACTGCCCCCATTCCGTCAACTCGATCTTTAATTTGATTCCTACCTGGGAGAGCATATCTGCGATGATTTCCCCTGTCCGTTTCGCATAGGCAAATCGTTCGGGCAGCTTGATGACCGCTTCAAACCCATTCGGGTATCCCGCTTCGGCAAGGAGCTGTTTTGCCTTCTCGGGGTTATAGGGAGTCAGGGAGGTGAGGTCAATATAATAAGGGTTGCCCGGGTCCATATGACTTCCAATGGGAACACCGTAACCTGACATCGCTCCCTTAATCAGAGCGTTTCGATCAATGGCATAGGCCATCGCTCTTCGCACGCGGACATCGTTGAAGGGCTTTCTTGTATGATTGGTGGAGAGGATGACTTCGGTGGTGGTGAATCCATTAAGGACTTTAAATCTTGGGTCCTTTTCAAGAAGGAGTGCGTTCTCCGGACTCACGTCATAGGCGATCGCGTCGATATCGCCCGCCTTGAGGCTGGCAATCTGTGCGCTCGGGTCTCCAATAAATTTGAACGTCACCTTGTCAAGATAGGGAATTCCTTTTTTACGGTATTCATCAAATTTGACCAGAGTGATATGATCCCCTCGAGCCCATTCTACGAATTTAAAAGGACCCGTCCCGACGGGGGC
>DCUS01000222.1:3344-8499 GCA_002327885.1 Syntrophaceae bacterium UBA2208 | reverse complement strand
CAGGAATATTCCCTGGGCGGTGAACTCTGGATGGTTCGGGAAAGGGCGGCCATTA
Source organism: Syntrophaceae bacterium UBA2208 (assembly GCA_002327885.1). Taxonomy (GTDB): domain Bacteria; phylum Desulfobacterota; class BSN033; order BSN033; family UBA1163; genus UBA1163. The sequence continues at coordinate 8,444 of DCUS01000222.1, read as the reverse complement.
TCGCGCTCGACATGGTTAGAAAATATCTCCTCAAGAACAACGCAGCGCGCATAGGGCATGGAGCATAGCGCATAAACAAATGAATAAAATGTCACGCAAAATGATTGCTTGTCCGAAATGTAAGAATAAGATTGAGGTTTATCAAAACCCTATCCCAACCGTTGACATTATCATCGAATTCGGATCGAAGGGAATTGTTCTGATCAAGCGCAAGAACCCGCCTTACGGCTGGGCCATTCCCGGAGGATTTGTTGATTATGGAGAATCTCTGGAAGAGGCGGCTGTGAGGGAAGCGGAAGAAGAGACAAACCTGAAAATAAAATTAATCAAACAGTTTCACACCTACTCGGATCCCAGAAGAGATCCAAGGCATCACAGTATTTCAACGGTTTTTATCGCAAGAGCCCAAGGCAAACCGAATGCCAGGGATGATGCATTGGAAATCGGAATCTTCAATGAATCGAACCTCCCCGAGGAGATTGCCTTTGACCATCGGAGCATCCTGAATGATTATTTTAATCAAAGGATCATTCATGGATAAAATTTCAAAGATTCCAAAAATCGGCGCCCCAACCATTACCCGCGTTTTTGCTGCAGCGAAGGGACCTTACGGATGCGCATGGAAAATCTATGTCGAGGCGGAGGATCCGGATGGGGATATGGACAGAATTTCTATAAAAGTAAACCAGGCGGGTTACGGTGATTATCCGACGGATTGGATCACGATAAAGCCCCAACATCGGAAGCATTTGATAGGATTCCTTCAATGGAATACCTTTAGTTCTAAAGCTCCATATTTACCTGAGTGGACACAGATTTCGGTAAAGATCTCTATTTTTGATTCGGCAGGGAATGAAAGCGATGAAATGACCATCCCATTTACATTTGAATCAGGGGCAGAAAATCAATACCCGCTCCCCGCTCCATTCAATCAAGGGGATATTCCTCGAATAGGGAATATACTGGTCGATCTCTATTATATGGTTGTCTGAAAGGGAATTAACCCAGCTTTTTCAGGGATTCTTCTATCCTGGCAAGTCCTTCCTTAATATCTCCCATCGAGGTGGCATAGGAGATCCTCTCAAAGGGATCAGCTCCGAATTCAACCCCGGGGACAACGGCCACTCTGGCCACCTCTAAGAAAAAGTCAGCCAGGTGGGTGGAGTTTTCAATCTTCTTTCCTTGAAAGGACTTTCCGTAATAGGAAGAGAAATTTGGAAAGACATAGAAGGATCCGACCGGCCTATAGCAGGAGACCCCCGGAATTTTATTTAAACGATCCACGATATAATTTCTTCTTTGCGCAAAGGCAGAAACCATTTTATCGACTTCACCCTGCGGTCCGATGAGGGCCTCTACGGATGCTTTCTGGGCAATGGAGGTAGGGTTCGAGGTGCTTTGACTCTGGATATTATTCATGGCCGAGATAATCTCCTCAGGGCCTGCGGTATAGCCGATTCTCCATCCTGTCATGGCATAGGTCTTCGCAACACCGTGGACAATGATCGTTCTTTTTTTCATCTCATCGCTTAAGGAGGCGATGCTTATGAATTTGAAATCGTCATACACAATCTTTTCATAGATCTCATCCGAGATAACAAAGAAGTTTTTTGAGACGGCCATTCCTCCAATGGCTTCCAATTCTTCTCTTGTATAAGCGCTTCCTGTGGGATTGGAAGGGCTATTAAGAATCAGGGCTTTTGTTTTTGGTGTGAGAGCTTTTTGCAATCCTTCGGGGGTGATCTTGAATGCATTCTCCTCTGTCGTTTCGGCGATAACCGGCGTGGCATTTGCCAATGACACCATGGGAGGGTAGGAAACCCAATAAGGAGCCGGAACAATAACTTCGTCTCCTTGATCAAAAATAGCCTGTGCCAGATTGTAGAAGGAATGCTTGCCCCCGCAGGAAACGATAATCTCAGACCGCTTGTAGGTTAATTGATTATCCCTCTGGAATTTTTTAATAATCGCGTCTTTTAAATCGTCAATGCCTCCCACGGGAGTATATTTGGTGAAGCCATCATCAATCGCTTTCTTGGCGGCCTGTTTGATATTCTCAGGGGTATCGAAATCCGGCTCCCCGGCGCCAAAGCTGATGACGTGAATCCCCTGCGCCTGCATTGATTTGGCTTTGGCATTAATGGCAAGGGTCGGGGAGGGTTTTAAGCTTTTTGCTCGATTTGAAAGCACGCTCATTTCTATACCTCCTTAAAAAGAATTTCTGAGATTTTATTGATTCGCTCCACTCCCTTCACTTCCTGGGGCATGAGGGGAAGTTCAATCAATCCAATCCGATGAGAATATTGATTTTTCAATACCTGAATGTAATTCTGCTGCATTTCCTTTCTTATTTTATGAAAATTGCAGTCCGCCTCCTTGATCACATAATTCACAATCAAATGGTTGACCCTGAGTCCATACTCATCAAAGTCTTTAATGATCCTCTCCGTCTGCTTGACCCCGAGGGCTTCGGGTATGGTCACGATAATGAAGTCTGATTTTTGAGGATCCCTGATAAAATTGACCACCTTTTCCGCTAAATCTTCCCATCCGCTGATGATTTCCAATAAAGACCGCTTGCCTTTTCTTAGCTTAACACTTTCCTTTAACTTTTCAAAGTAACTGTATAGATTCATATAGAATTTTGTTGCAGCCTCAAGGTGTTTTAGAAAGAGCTGGGGAAGATGTAAAAGCCTCAGGGTATGACCGGCAGGAGCTGTATCCCAGACGACCAAATCATACTGGGAACTTTCAACCATCTCTAAAATATAACTGAGCATGTATTCTTCTTCGATTCCGGGCGCCCCGCCAATATAATCAACAAAATCATAATCGAGGGAGGTAAAAGAGGAAACAACTTCGTAGATTTCCGGACCAAATCGCTCCTTCCATTTTTTTAAAACCACATCTGAACTGATTTCGATTCCATACAAGCCCTCCGTATTCTTTATGGGGGTCTCCTGATCGCCGATCTCCATCTCAAAAATGTCTGAAAGGGAAGGGGTGGGATCGCTTGATATGATTAATGTCTTTTTCCCCTGGAGAGCGAAATGGAGAGCAATTGCAGAGGCGCAGGTGGTTTTTCCGACCCCCCCTTTTCCCCCGATCATAATCAGCCGTTTTTGTTCCTTATCCAGACGCTTTAATGAAGGCTCCATGACAACCTCTGAAAGCATTGATTTTAATATTATTAAACTTTATAATAAAATATTTAAGCGGTCAAGATATTCATTTTGGGAAACTTTTGGAGGAAATTTTGGCAACAGGGATGATCGAAATTGATTCGGAGTTATGTAAGGATTGCAAATTATGCACTTCTGTATGCCCACAGCGATTGATCGAATCTTCTGATCGGATGAATCAAAAAGGCTATTATCCCGCTATTTTTATCGAAAAGCACCTTAAGAAAGAGGGCAGAAAATGCACGGGATGCGGTCTCTGCGCCATCATCTGTCCGGAAATTGCTATCGAGGTGTATCGTGGCTAAGGTTTTAATGCGAGGAAATCATGTCGTCGCTGAGGCAGCCGTGCGAGCAGGATGCCGTTTCTATTTCGGATATCCCATCACCCCTCAAAATGAAATTCCTGAATATATGTCCGAGAGGCTTTCTAAAACAGAAGGAGGGGTTTTCATCCAGGCAGAAAGCGAGGTGGCCTCAATCCATATGGTCATCGGCGCCAGCATGGCCGGAGGGAGAGTGATGACTTCCTCTTCAGGCCCTGGAATTAGCCTTAAACAAGAAGGCATTTCTTTCCTCTCTGCTTTAGAGTTACCAGCCGTCATCGTCAATATGAGCCGTGGGGGGCCGGGTCTGGGGAATATCGCTCCTTCCCAATCTGATTATTTTCAGGCCACCAGAGGGGGAGGCCATGGGGATTACCGCAATATCGTCCTTGGGCCGAACTCATGCCAGGAACTTTCCGATTTAACCTATAAAGCATTCGATCTCGCTGATAAATACAGGATTCCTGTTGTGATCCTTGGCGATGGGATGCTTGGGCAGATGATGGAACCTGTTGAATTTCCCCCTGAGGTCCAGATAAAAAAATTGCCTCATAAAGATTGGACCCTGACGGGCGCTAAAGGGAGGCCAAGCCGATTTATTCGGTCACTCATTTTAGACCCTTTTGAGGAAGAGGAACATAATTGGAAACTGATGAGGAAATATGAAAGGATTACCAGAGAAGAAATAAGATGGGAAACCTATTTTGCCGATGATGCCAAATTATTGGTTGTGGCTTTTGGGATTGCAGCCAGAATTGCAAAGGGAGCGATCAAGAGAATGAGAGATGAAGGGCAGAAGGTGGGGCTCATCCGGCCCATCTCCCTCTGGCCTTTTCCCTATAAGGCGATCAAGGAATTTACGAAAAAAGTGAGACACTTCTTTGTCTTTGAAATGAACATGGGACAGATGCTTGAGGATGTGAAATTAGCGCTCGAAGGAAACGGAGAGGTCCATTTTTACGGGAGACCGGGAGGCATTATTCTCACACCGTTAGAAATATCGAGAGTCATCTCCAGTTACTATTATCAAAAGAAATTAGGATAACCATAATGAAAAAGGTATTTTCAAGACCAAAATCTCTGAAGAAAACCCCTTTTCACTATTGTCCGGGATGCGGCCATAGCCTCCTCCATCGAATTATTGGAGAGGTCATCGACGAGATGGACCTTCAAGAGAAGATTATTGGCATTCCTCCGGCAGGGTGTGCGGTATTGGCGTACTTCTATTTTGATATTGATATGGGAGAAGCGTCGCACGGAAGAGCTGCGGCTCTCGCTACGGGAATGAAGAGGGCGCAACCGGACAAGGTCGTTTTTACCTACCAGGGGGATGGAGATATTGCGGCCATCGGGACTGCCGAAACCATTCATGCAGCGGCTCGAGGGGAGAATTTCACCACGATTTTTGTTAACAATGGCGTCTACGGGATGACAGGCGGCCAGATGGCGCCGACAACGATATTGGGTCAGAGGACCACCACTTCACCGGGAGGGAGGATGGAAAAAAGGGATGGGTTCCCGATCAACCTCAGCGAAATGCTCGCCGTGGCGAAGGGCAGCGCCTATATTGAAAGGACAGCCGTCAATAGCCCTGC
>DCUS01000222.1:1344-3335 GCA_002327885.1 Syntrophaceae bacterium UBA2208 | reverse complement strand
TTTTCACTCGTCGAGGTCTTATCTCCTTGTCCCACCAACTGGAAGATGGAAAGTGTTGAAGCCTGTAAATGGATCGACGAGGTGATGACTGTCCATTTTCCTCTTGGAGTTTTAAAAGATATTACCGGAGATAAAAAAGATGCTCATTAAAACGATTTTTTCTGGGTTCGGCGGTCAGGGGGTGATCATGATGGGCTATCTCCTGGCGACTGCGGGGATGTATGAGGAGAAGCATGTCACCTGCCTGCCTTCTTATGGCGCTGAGGTGAGGGGAGGCACAGCAAATTGTACCGTTGTTATCTCCACAGAGGAGATTGCTTCGCCAGTGGCCTCGGAGCCTGAGTATGCGGTTCTGATGAATAACCCTTCCTTATTTCGCTATCAGAATCAGATCCAGTCCGGTGGGAGGATCTTTTTAAATTCAAGCATGATTGAGTCAAGGCCGATCCGCGGGGATTTAGAAATTTATGAAATTCCTGTCAACGACATAGCCAAACAGTTACCCGGCAATAAGGTTTCGAATATCATCATGTTGGGCGCATTTATTAAAAAGACCGGCGTGGTTTCATTAGATACAATGACTCAAGCGTTGAAAGAAACCTTCGGCCAGAAAAATCCGACCATTTTTAAATCCAATAAAGCCGCTCTATTATTGGGATACAATTATTTGGAATGATATTATGGTTCATGGTTCTTNNTACATCGTCCATCGTTTAAGAATGAGGAGGTAGAATCAATGCCTGTCAAACAAATTTCTGTCAGTCTTGAAAACGTTCCCGGAAAACTCTCTGAGGTAAGCGAATATTTGGGTGAAAACGGGATCAACATCATTGCGCTGAGTGTTGCGGATACCGCAGATATCAGCGCTATCCGATTTGTCCCAAGCGATCCGGATAAGGCAGCCAATGTGTTAAAAAGCCATGGTTATTCAATAAAGATTACCGATGTGTTAGCGGTAGAGACGCCTAATCATCCGGGAGGATTGAATGCGGTCTTAAAACCCCTCAAACAAGTCTCCATCAATGTGAATTATCTTTATACCTGCCTCGGAACAGGGGAAAAGACGGTTCTCATTGTGGGTGTGGATAATATGGATGAGGCGATGAAGGTGTTAAAGAAAAACTGGGTTCATATGTACGATGAGGAACTTTATCGGTTATAATGGGGCAGGGAAATGGTTAGGGTTAATGGCTAAGAGGCCCGTTTCGTATATCGTCGAAGGGTTAGGGGTAAAAATTTCTAAGACGTACATCGTTACCTTTTAACGATACGGACATCCTTACCGTTACCCTTGGACTATTGATTTTAATTTTCAAACTGTTAAGCATAACTATGCAGCCCGGAAATAATATAATTGACGCCAAAATAGGTAAATAAGACTGCCACAAACCCAACGATTGATAGAATGGCCGCCTTCTTTCCTCTCCAATCCCTTGTAAACCGGGCATGTAAAAAAGCCGCATAGACAAACCAGGTGATCAGAGACCAGGTTTCTTTGGGATCCCAACTCCAGTAAGTTCCCCAGGCATAATTCGCCCAGGCCGCCCCTGTGATGATTCCCAGAGTTAACATCGGAAACCCGATCACAATGGATTTATAATTGATTTCATCCAGAATAGCGCTCGAGGGCAGCCATTTCGATTCTTCCTCTTTTGGGCCGGTTTTTCTGCCTCGAATTAGGTATAGAATGCTGACCCCGAAAGATACGGCAAAAGCCGCATATCCGAAAAAGCAAGTCGTGACATGGATGGTCAGCCAGTTGCTCTGTAAAGCCGGCATCAGGGGGGTGATCTTGGCATTAATGCCTGGGAAGATGGAAGTGAGGGCGATCGCCAGGAAAGCGAGGGGAGTAATAAAAACCCCGATGATTTTCTGCTGGTATTTCCATTCGAGAATCAGGTAGATCAAAACAATCGTCCAGGAAAAGAAAATCAGGGATTCATACATATTGGATAAGGGGACATAGCCGTAACCGGTCTGATGAGTTTCCA
>DCUS01000222.1:0-1283 GCA_002327885.1 Syntrophaceae bacterium UBA2208 | reverse complement strand
GAAATATTAAAAAATATCTCGCTCGTTAAAGGGGAATCCATAATTTGCTTCGGCCTCTCTCCTCACCCTTTCGGGGGGAATTTCAAATATTCTTAGCTAAAATTATGCTTTAAAAATAACTGATTACCCCATCAATGTCAATTTTATTGTTTTGTATTGTTTGGTAATGATTTCCAGGAAGGAGATGAGGATTGAGGGAAATTTTAAAATGTGGCTCAAAAAACTCGCTCATAGCCCTTAACCATCAGTGCCTAAATGGATTACCCTATCAAACTTTTGATTTAGTTTTCAAAGAGTGATTGGGTCAAAGTGGTGATGCATGCCTATAGAAAAGGTTCAGCTCACTTGAGAAATTTCCTGATCCAGAGCACAAACAAATGGTTCAGACTCTAAACATACAGATTCGTCTATTTGAAAAGAATCCCAAAATTATAGCCTAGGACGCACATTAATGCCGTAAAAAAAGGCATAAATAATAAAGATCTTCCTCCTATTTTATCCATCATTATCATCCCAAAATAGATCCCCAAAATACTCAGAATGATAGCGAAAACTATTGGAAGAATGTTCCAACCATGTTCTTTATAAAAATATTTCTCGATCAGAACCACACCAAAACTACCCCCTAACGAAAGCCCAAAAACCAAACTAAATAAAATATTCGCTTTGTCTCCCCAAAATTCTATATCTAATCCGATCATTTCCAATAGTCTATAGATGCCAGCAAATAATAGGACCCCAATCACTGAAAAAATTAAAGCAGAAAAATATTGGAAGAGAACTTTTCTCATCATTTTGAATTTACCTCATCCTTGTCGCTTGCAAGAAACGATTTATATAACCATCGGAGGCAGCCCGGGCACCTGCAAATTCTCGAGGGCGTTTTCTTGGATTATCACATGCCCCCCCCGTGATGTGAGCAAACCACCCTGCATTTTGTTCAAAATGAGCATACCTATCCTGAACTGTGTGGAGCCCTCGCCCCAAGAGATCCATCGCCTCATCATGATATCCTGCCATCTCTAGAGAAATTGCGGCATTGAGGTAAGTATTGATAACGTCTTCTGCTGCAGCCTGAGTTCCTGGCATATAATGATCCGGATTATTAATTTGATTACTCCAGCGGTCTACATCTATGTTAGCATAAACTGCAATTTCTATATCCGCTGCGGTAAAGGCATTTGAAGCAGTCATTGCAGCAACAGTAAGGTCCCTATGACCAGGAGCCCTCCACAACCCCAATGGATCAATGAACTTAATTGGATCATTTGCTACGTATCCAT
>DCUS01000199.1:886-10132 GCA_002327885.1 Syntrophaceae bacterium UBA2208 | reverse complement strand
TTTGGCTTTCCTCCTTCCGGATAAATTCGCCCAGGAACCCACGGAGATGACTCCGTCGGGAACGCGGATCCTCAATGAGGGCCTGGGAACACTTCACGCTGCCGAGGAAGTGCTCCGCAAGAGCAACTACCGCGACTCAGACTGAGGGATCTCCCGCCACAATGCCGTCTTTTCCCCTGAACCTGAATCAGGTAATTAACCTCAAACATATTTTCTGCTATAAAAAAATTAATGGGAGACGTAGAAATACTTTCCGCCTTTTAATGGAAATCATTTGGAACTTTTAAGGAAATATTTTCCATTTTAGGTTAGAATTAAAATAGAGGATTGAGAGAAATCACTTGTTATAATAACTTGTTACGCTAACAGAGAGAATTTGGCATTAGTAATGCAGATACAGCAATAACTGAAGAATTGGAGATCGGGATGAGAAGTTTATTAATTAACAAGAATCTATCCTTTTATTATTGGCTCAGAAAAAAAATTGGGAAAAAATTTGCCTTCAAGGTGGCAAACACGATTGAAAAGGTTATCCTTATCTTTGGAAGAGAACAGGGGAAGAGAACAGGGCTGAAAAACGATGATCGCTTATGAATTCTATTCAGTTGATGACGAAGAAGAATTTCACCTACTTGGGGTTCTGCCGGAGAGGAGAAAAGACCCCTTAAGAATAACCCAGGAATCCATTTTGAACTGGGGAAAGCTGACCGTGGGTGAAAACGTTGATTTAAGTAGTTTCTATTTTATTCAAGTAGAAGTATAGAAGCTTACAATCCGAAATAGGCGGATTTCACATCGGGGTTCTCCATTAATTCCTGAGAACTTCCTTCCAGAACGGCTCCTCCATTTTCAAGAACATACCCATGATGGATGATCGGTAAAATGGGACGGGCATACTGCTCCGAGATCAGGATGGTAATCCCTGTCTGAAGATTAATATCATGAACGGATCGGGCAAGCATGGCCTCCATCATCGGACTGAGTCCGAGTAATGGTTCATCGAGGAGAAGAAGTTTCGGCTGTGCCATCAGGGCTCTTCCGATGGCTAACATCTGTTGTTCCCCGCCGCTGAGGAATCCCCCCTCTCTCCGCTTCAGATTTTTTAAGGGCGGGAAAATAGTATAAACATATTCCAGGGTCTTTTTGGCCTGGGCCTTTGTGGCCAAATAGCCTCCTATTTTAAGATTCTCCAGGGTGCTGCTTTCGGCAAAGATCCTTCGTCTTTCGGGACAAAGGATGATTCCTTTTTTTGCCCTATCGCTCGGCTTCATGTGAGTGATATCTGTTCCCTCAAACGCGATATTGCCAAGGACCGTGATCCTTTCTCCTCCTTTCATTTCTTCCTTCTTTTTTACATCCAGTATAATTCCGGAGATCGTATACATTAGCGTCGATTTCCCTGCGCTGTTGGCGCCGAAAATACCCGTCACTTTTCCACCTTCACATTTTATGTTGATATTATTGATGGCGATGGCATTTTCATAAAATACCATAAGGTTTTTGATCTCTAACATGGCACAGCCTCCGTTCCGAGATAAGCTTCCCTCACCTCTTTGTTCCCCATGACTTCTTCAGGAGATCCTTCAGCAAGCTTCTCTCCAAAATTCATGACCATCACCCGATTGACCAATCGGAAAAGTTCCCTCAACCGGTGTTCAATCATCATGATCGTCATCCCCTCCATCTGAAGCTTTTCAATCAAGGGCACCATCGTCGAAATTTCACTCATGCTGAGTCCGGAAAATATTTCATCGCAAATAACCACCTCAGGCTTTAAGGCCAGGCATCTGGCAAGTTCAAGACGTTTCAAATATCCAAGGGGAAGAGAAGAGGCAATTTTATATGGAACATAGGCATCCCGTTCAAAGCCAATCTCTTCTAAAATATCAATCGCCACTCCATCCTTGTCCCCGAGTTTGCCTCCCCGGGTCCGGCGAATCCTTGGTGAATTCAAAGGCACAATGAGATTTTTAAATGCGGGAAGACTATGATAGGGCCTCATGACTTGAAATGTTCGAGTCACACCAAGGTCGGCAATTTTATGGGGCTGAAAGCCTGTGATCTTTTTATTCTTGAAAAAAACTTCTCCTGAATCAGGCTTTACAAAACCCGTGATCAGGTTGACCAGAGTGGTCTTCCCGGAGCCATTGGGGCCGATCACACCGAGGATCTCCCCTCTCGATATTTCAAAGCTCATCTTTTTGACAGCCATCACGCCGCCAAATGATTTGGTGATTCCATTGACTCTAAGAAAGATGTCCTCGACCATCTTAGACTTCTTCCCAGTGTTCAAATTGATGGTATTTTCGTTGAAGGACGTTCATCAATCCTTCAGGCTTATAGACGATGAAGCCGATTAAAATCAGGCAATAAACCACAACCCTCATCTGGCCGAAGCCCCTCAACGCTTCAGAGAGAGGGGTTAAGATGAAAGCTCCTATCACAGGGCCTACCAGGGTACCCATTCCACCCATTACCGTGGCCGCGATGGGGAGGATAGAATAATCCAGGGCAAACTGTGAAATCCCGACCCACCCATATAAATGACTGAGATAAGCGCCACCAAAACACCCCAACAAGGCTGCGATGAAAACGGCTTTGGTTTTATAGGAAGTGATGCTGATGCCGGACGCCTTGACGGCCTGATCGTTATCCTTGATGGACTGCAAAATCAATCCAATATCTTCCGTTACTAATCTTCTCAAAGCAAAAAGAGCAATGATCACTGCCCCTAATATGAGGTACTGGTCAACCCAGATGTTGGGAAAGGTAGCCAAAGCAGTGATGCCTTCAGTCCCGCCGAAAATATTAAGGGCAATAATAATATTAACGGTCAGCAATGGAAACATGAAGCTGGTAATGGCAAAGTAAATGCCCCTTAGACGAAGACAGGGGAGAAGAACCAATGTGCTAATGCCAGCACCAGCAACCGTTGCAATGGGTATGGTGAAAAGGGGGGCCCAACCCAACTTTGCATTTAAGAGTCCTGAGATGTATGCACCCGAACCAATAAAGAAAGCCCCGCCTAAGGAAACCAGGCCGACATATTCAGCCAGGAAGTCGAAACCCAGGGCAAGCAGGGCATAGATGCCTGCCTGACATAGAACCCTCTGCCAGTACATCTCTAAAAAGAAAGGGGATAGAAGCAGACCAAAGATGAGAACGACTCTCGGCACAAGGAGATAAAACATCTCCCTCCAAGAAGTCAGAGCATATAACCCCTCGGTCCGGATTTTGATGCCCCTGTCTAACCTTTCTCTGCGCCTCTCCACCACTCATTACCTTTCGTTAGGCGTAAGGCGCGAGGCGTAAAGGGTTTTCCCCTCACCCCTTGCGCCTTGCCCTTTACGAATTCTCTAATTTAAACTCTTTCTTCCAGTTCCTTCTGCTTTCCTAAAAGGCCCGAAGGCTTAAAAATCAATATCAAGATAATGGCACCCACCAATACAACCGATTCCCATACCGAACCGAACAAGGCAGTACTGATAATCATCGCAAAACCCAGCACAAAGGAAGCCAGGACCGCCCCTGCCCAACTGCCAAGTCCTCCAATGATACAAACGGCAAGGGCATGAATTAAAATTCTATATCCTGCCTCCGCTGTCACATTCCCAAGAGGGAGGATGATAACGGCTGCCAAACCCGCTAACGCTGATCCAATGGAGAGAGAAATCACAGCGGCTCGATCCGAATCGATCCCGAGCATCATTGCGGCCTGTTCATCTTGAGCGATCGCCCGAAGAGAGAGACCCGTTTTGGTATAATGGGTGAAAAGCCATATGGAAACCACGACCGCCAATCCCCCAAAAATTACAATCAGGCGTTGAGCATCGATGAGCACTTCTGCGATTCTTATCTTGGCATCAATAAAAGAAGGAAGAACATAGAAAGGTCCGATGAATCCTTTAAATCCACCAATCCCTTGTAATCTCAAACCTTCCAGTATAATCAATCCGACTGCGAAAGAGGCGATAATCTCAGAGGTGGCCATTCCTCTTAGCCGTATCAGGACAAGACGGTATATCAGCGCTCCCAAAAATGCTGAGATACCTAATGAGATAAGAATAGACAAAGGATAAAATAATTTGAAATCGTTCACCAAACTCCAGGTGAGAAAGCCAACCAAAACATATAAGGCCCCGTGTGCAAAATTGGGAAGCCGGCTCACCCCGTAAACAAGGGTAAACCCAACAGCAACAAGGGCAAAGATAATACTATTGACAGTCCCGTAGATGAGAATATCCATAATCAAAAAAACGCAGAGCGCTAAGCGCATAGAGCATAGAGTGAATAATGGTTAGATTTCCGGTTTTGCGCTTTGCGCTCTGCTCTATGCTATTTTTTTAGCCAGGGCGGCATCTTGATCGAACCCATTGATGCTGCCTGTGGATGAATGGTCACTCTTTTGCCATCTTGCCACTGTACCCAATTCCCTAACACACTTGTCTTTGGATCATAGCCATATACGATTTGGTGATTTTCATTGAACCGGATCGTTCCACGGACAGCGGGCAGGTTTGTTTTCTCGAGGGCGGCAATCAGTGCATCGGTTTCGGTTGACCCGGCACGCTCAATCGCATCCTTCAATACATAAACCCCCTCATAGGCGCTCACACATCCTGTGCTTCGGGGTGGAACCTTCCACCTTTTCTGAAATGCATTATAGTACTTCGTTGTCCATGGAGTAACATTTGATGGAGTGCAGCCCGCCTCCGAAAGAGTCACTATCGTATAGGCGCCTTTCCCTTTGGTAGCTTCCCAGAAACCCGGATCTTCGGCAGCGCCGATGAATCCAATGGGTAGAGCGGGTATCTCCATGTCCGCCCACTGCCTTAACATAATGGAAGTCTCAGGAGAATAGGCCCAAATAAATAAAACTTGAGCGCCCGATTTCTTACAATCTCCCAGAGCTACGGAGTAATCTGTTGAAGCGATAGGGTGCTTGTCGAAGCCTACGATCTCCCACCCATCCTTCACCGCCAGGTTCTTTACAATCTCAGCAGCCCCCCGGCACATCGCGCTATCATCAATGGAGATAAACATTTTATTAAACCCGAATTTTCCTTTGACGTCATGGAGCAAGTCAACTCCCTCTTTAATATACCATGCCACACTGCCACTTTCCCTGAAAGAATATTTATATTTATTCAAATCTGACCCAACCTTCTTATCCCACCCAGGGGTATAACAACCGATGGAAACGATGTCCACAATCTTATATTTGGCATAGAGATCGATGGCTGCCAGGCCGCACTCCGACATACAGGGACCACCCACGATCACATCAGATTTCTTCTGGAGAATCAGTTTCTCAATAGCCAGAAGCACCTCACTGGTCGGAACGCCGGGCTCTTCATCACGGGTGTCTATGATTTCAAGCTTGAGCGGTCTCATGGTATTTCCTACTTTCACCCCACCTGCAGCGTTGATTTCCTCCGCCGCTAAAATCATGCCTCTCTCTCCATTTTGTCCATAGGCGCTTGCTCGTGGAACCGGCGCACCAACAATAATGGGCTTAGCTTGAGAGTGCACGACACCCACACCTGACATGATCGCTCCTGCTCCAACAGCAGTCGCCCCCAAGGTCCTCAAGAATTCACGTCTCGTCTTCTTCATGGAATCTCCTCCTTTCCCCCCTATTAATAAATTTTTCAAAATCATCGTCTATATATCACAACTAAAATCCTTAAGTCAAATCGTATCAATAAGAGGGTCTTTATGTACGAGTTGAATAAAAAGCTTGATAAAAAAATTTCTTTGGTGTATCAAAACCCAGAAACAGAACAATTTTTTTCTGTTCATTCCGCTAAAAAAAATCAGCGCCCATGGAGGTGGATGATGTCTATCGATGCAATGCTTTCGCAGGAAGAGATTTCTTTTCGAAATGAGTTCAGGGATTTTTTAGAGAGGTTGGATCTTTCTTTCATCCTCAGGATGGACAAGGAAGATGAAAAAGAGTTTCCAAAGGATTTTGTCAGAGCCCTTGGACAGAACAATTATCTGGGCATCCCGCTGCCCAAGAAGGTAGGGGGAAGAGGTCTCAACACGGTTTGCGCCATCCTTGCGGAGGAAGAATTGGGCGCTTTGGCATTTCCTCTGGGCTGTGCCATGGGAATGTCAACCTATCTTTGCCGTGCCATTTATAAATTCGGCCGCCCTGAGATCTGGAAGAAATATATCCTTCCCACGATGAAAGCTGACCTGATCTGCGCGGAGGGAATTACCGAACCCCTCAAAGGTTCTGATATCGCTCGCTTGCAAACGTCTGCAAAAAAAGAAGGGGATCATTATATCATCTCTGGAGAGAAGCGTTTCCAGAAAGGAGGGATCGGTGCGGACTGGTTTCTCACCTTTGCCAGGACAAATCCTGACGTAGCTCCTCACAAAGGGATTACCGCTTTTGTCGCTGAAAGAAAACATGGCGTCCAGGTGGTGGAACAGTTCAACCTCCTGGGATGGCGAGGCATGGGAGCTTCCCATCTCCTCTTCAAAGACGTGGCTGTTCCCGAAGAAAACAGGGTAGGACAGGAGGGCCAGGGGTTTGAGGTTCTCATGTATCTTCTTCAAACAGAACGCCTCATGGAGGCAGCCACCGCATTGGGTTCGGCACGCGAATGTCTGAAGATTGCAATACGATACTCTGACGCACGAGAACAATTTGAGCAGAAAATCAGAGAGTTTCAGGGAATCAACTTCAAGATCGCAGAAATGGCGGCCGCCCTTGACGCAGGTCGCCTTCTCTGCTTGCGGGCAGCCAGAGTTATTGACAAAGAAGAGAAAAGGCCGAACAGGGAAGTGGCCATGGCGAAATTCTTTTCGACCGAGGCCGCCTGGAATATTATTGATCAAGCCCTCCAAATCTTGGGAGGCATCGGTTATACGGATTACTATCCTATTGAAAGATTCCTTCGGGATGTTCGGGTCGCTAAAATCTATACGGGCACAAACGAAATTATGAGGGAACTGACTCAAAGAGGAACCTATGATGAACTATTAAAGGAAAAACCTTCACCAGCATGGAAGCTCTGGAAAGGATCAAAAAATCTGATGTAGACGTTTAGTGACGATGAACGTTAAACTATAAACGATGAACATGGTGTTATCTCTTTTGTCCATTGTTAATTGTTCATTGTCCATCGGTCATTGTTCACTGTACCAGACGGGCTTCCTAACCTTAACCTATAGACTGTTTTCAAAGTTCAAAGGCCATGAAGCCTACTATAGAAATCCTTGATCACTGCAGTGCTTGTGGGGCGTGTGTCGAGATTTGCCCTGTGCTTTGTTTAAAACTTAATCATGCCTCAATCGCAGTAGTCAATGAAGAGGTGTGTTTTGGCTGCCGCAAGTGTGAAGATGTCTGTCCTGAAGAGGCGATTCGCATAAAAGGCATTGTGCCATGACAAAACAGATTATCTATTTTAAAAATAGGTAATTTATTGAAATTTAAATGAAATTTCATTTTATATTCCAGATAACGTAAACTGGATTATTTTTTCCTTGACAAAAAAACAAAGTTTTGCTAATTAGTTTTGTAACTTGGGACGTTGTTTTTCTCATCAGATTAATTCATTCCTTATTTTGCCATAAAAATTTTGACGGGTAAGACAGGGGAGGTCTTCATCGTCACGCGACATTTTATCCGATTGAGCGCAGGGGATCTTTACCTCTTCATTCATTCCTCTCGTTCATTTTTCCCACGATTATCGAAACGAAATCCATACCTAAAAAGGTGAAAGAATGACGGATTGGAAACTGACAGCGACAACATTGTTTTGTGACACGGTGAAAAAGTGGGTCCCGATCATCGTTTTCAAAGATGGAAAGACAAATTGCGGTTATTACTACAGACATCAGGTCGTCACCAAAGAAAATCCCGGTGGGTTTTCATGCCATGGACCTCAGGGGTGCTCTTTGTGCGAGGCCTATAAACAAGATGTTTTTTCTCGTGGGGGTGGGTGACTCAGAATAAAGTTAGATGAGTCGCTTCTGTTTGTATGATGACAAACAAAGAAAAGGAGGATTTTATGAAAAGAGCTCTTATCTTATTGATGGTGGTGGTTTTAGGATTGGGTGTTTTTGGATGCGCTGGAATGAAACCAGCCCCGGACAAAATGGCACCAGTTAAAGTGTCGCTTGACACCGTGGAGAGGCTTAATGCCACAGCGGCTAAGCCACCTTATCAGGCAACGGATGTTATAGTGTACAAAATTAATTTCAAGCTTTTTAATCCAAATAATGTGGTAGCAAAAGTAGATAATCTCTATTTTGAGGCAAAGATAGACGATGGGACAAAGGAAAAGATGATCGTGCTGGCGGGTTCTATGCCGAGCATGTTGGTTCCAGCCGGTGGAGAGGCAACCTGGTCCTATGCAGACCCTCTTCTTTATGGAGGATTCACTGGCCAAATAGCAACACGCGGGCTGGGCGGTGCAGAGGGAATGAAAGGTGTCCTAAGGATACGAGAAGAACTTTGGAATGAACTCGGAGCGGACACAAAGAAATTTTTCATCGATGGTAATCTCATTACTTCCCTCCCCGATTATCCAAGCTTAGGAACAGTCTACCAACAATTCAAGGCGGAATTTGCCATTCCAAAATTATAGGAGAGAGAAGAGTGGCTAAGACAATTACAGAAGAGACTTGGGCTAAGTTCCAACCCTCCTCACAAGAGGATACCTTCCCAAAGCAATTGAAACGCAATTACTATAAATGGGGAGATAAAAAGGTCGCCTACCGGTACAAAGATTATGGATACTGGCGAGAACTCACCTGGAAAGACTTTTATGAGCGAGCCAAATGGCTTGCCGGAGGTTTGGCCGGTCTTGGTTTCGGACCGGGGGACAAGATTGCGATTTGCGGTGAGAATGCTCCTGAGTGGTTCTGGGGACAGACCGCCGCCCAAAGTCTGGGGGGAGCCTCCGTAGGTTTATATACCGATTCAATTCCTTCTGAGCTTCAATATATCATTGACCATTCTGATGCAAAAATTGTGATGGTGGATGATCAAGAGCAGGTGGATAAGATCCTCTCTATCAAAGAACAGATTCCTAAGGTGGAAAAGGTAATCTACTGGGGCGCAAAGGGAATGTGGAATTATGACGACCCCTGGCTCATCGGCTTCGATGATATGATGGAGTTGGGAAAGGATTATGAAAAAACTCATCTCAATTTTTTTGATGAAAGGATCGATCAGACAAAAACGGATGATGTGGCTGTCCTCCTTTATACTTCAGGGACAACAGGACT
>DCUS01000199.1:0-754 GCA_002327885.1 Syntrophaceae bacterium UBA2208 | reverse complement strand
GGGGTTATCCTCCTTGGCGCAAGACAGTGGGAGATGACCTGTTCGGAAATCCAGGCCAAAATGATTGATACGCCTTTCTGGAAAAAATCTCTTTACAATCTGTTTCTACCTGTGGGTTATAAGATTGCTCAAGGCCAGGAAGAACGGAAAAAAGTAAGTTGGCTTTGGCATTTCCTCTTTTTCTTCGGGTATTGGGCTGTATTCAGACATTTGCAGGACAAAATCGGTATGACCAGGACCAGAACGCCCATTACAGCCGGAGCCGCTCTGAGTCCGGATAATTTCCGACTTCTTCGCGCCATCGGCGTTCCGATTGCGCAGGGTTATGGTTCCACCGAGGTCTCCGGCCTCGATGTCCTCCAGCTTGAAAAGGATTATTACCGTTCAGAAGGATCAGGACAGCCTTTCCCGGGGGTGGAGGTAAAGATTACCGAAGATGGAGAGATACTCCTCGGTGGTGTGGGAGTGGTTCAGGGATATTATAAACGGCCTGAAGAAACCGAAAAAAGTTTTAAGGAAGGCTATTTCTTTACCGGCGATGGCGGATATATGGACGAGGAAGGAGAGCTTTATATCATTGACCGGGTGAGAGACATGCAGACCTTAAAGACCGGTGAAAAGTTTTCCCCGACGTATATTGAGGGCCGATTAAAGTTCACCCCTTTTATTAAAGATGCGATGGTGATCGGAAATAATAAAGACTTTGTCACGGCGCTCCTCAATATGGATTTTGAAAATACAGGCAGGTGGGCTG
>DCUS01000207.1:18381-18562 GCA_002327885.1 Syntrophaceae bacterium UBA2208 | reverse complement strand
CCAGCTTGAGCCGGTTCTCCTTCTGCTCAAGCCATGAAGAATAATTCCCTTTCCATGGAATGCCTTCTCCCCGGTCAAGTTCCAGAATCCATCCGGCCACATTGTCAAGGAAGTAGCGGTCATGGGTGACGGCAATGACTGTTCCGAGGTAACGCTTCAGATGCTGTTCAAGCCAGGCGAC
>DCUS01000207.1:14903-18305 GCA_002327885.1 Syntrophaceae bacterium UBA2208 | reverse complement strand
GGCGTGAATCGAGATCCCAGGCATCGAGGGCATCAAGTCTCTCCTGTACTGCCCCCTGCCGCCCGATAAGACGATTCATTTCCTCCTCCGAAAGGGGCTCCGAAAACCTTTCACTGATCCGGTTGAATTCGCTCAGCAACTCAACCGTCTCCCGAACCCCCTCTTCCACAACCTCACGCACTGTTTTGGCATCGTCGAGCTTCGGTTCCTGTTCGAGAAACCCAATGCTGGTCCCGGGGGTTAGGATCGTCTGACCATTGAATTCTTTATCTTCGCCGGCGAGGATGCGCAGCAATGAACTCTTCCCAGAACCATTCAAGCCGATCACGCCGATCTTGGCTCCATAAAAATAAGAAAGGGAGATATCCTTCAAGACAGCTCTCTTCTCGTAATACTTACTGACCCTGATCATGGAGTAAATGATTTTCTCTGACTCGTTTGCCATCTTGCCTTGAATCCTCCCGGTTCTCTTGTGGGAACTCCTGAAAAAAACCTGGTCAAAAACTTACATTAAAATTACTTATGCCTCAATTTATCTGACAAGTCAAAACTTGAATCCATTTTATTGAATCCATTCCCTCTTGTATAAAAATGGGGGCCTTTGCAATCCATCTCCCTATCTCCCCATCAAGGAGTACTTCCTAAAAAGAGTGATTGACATTTCTTAATAAAACGTGTACATTTCTTTTGGAAAGTAACAATAGAGAAAGGCCTTTGTATGGAGTATCTAACTCCAAATTCACATTTGACAACGACCCTTCCGAGCTATAAAAATCCCCCTATAAACGAAGTTGTTTGTGGGATGTTATTCCAGACTCCAGAAAATATTCGCATTCCCCATATCGGGCTCCTTTGGGATAAATTTCGACGAGAATATCCGATTATCCAGCATGCCATGCCAATAGCAGGGACTAAGGGTCAAATCTTAATTGATAATGTAACAGGGCTACCCACGCAGAGGGTATGGTTTGTCAACAAGGCAGATGATCAATTAATACAGTTCCAGTTTGATCGATTTTATTTCAATTGGCGATGCAGGGAAAATGGTTATCCTCGATACTCCCATGTCATTAAGAATTTTCAGAAAGCGCAGGATACTATTGAAAATTTTTTCAAGGAATTTGATTTAGGTGAACTCAGGCCAACCGGGTACGAACTGAGCTATATCAATCATATCCCAAAGGGCCAAGGATGGAATACACTTGACGATCTTTCAAAAGTATTCACGGATTTTGTCTGGAAAGACAAAATAGGACGCTTCTTACCAACCCCAGTAAACATTACTTGGCAGACGACATTTCCGCTTTCTGAAGCGAAGGGTCATCTGATAGTAACCCTAAAACAGGGAACACGAGTCAACGACAAAATTCCATTGTTATTGCTTGAATTGACAGCGAGGGGGATAGACGAATCAAAGAACAAAAAGGCTTTACGCGAATGGTTTGATTTGGCACGCGAATGGATAGTTCGAGGGTTCGCTGATTTAACAAGTTCTGAAGTCCAAAAAGTATACTGGGAGCGAGAAGATGGATAAATCGAATCCACAGATTCGTGGAAGGTATGGAGTGACGAGAAAAGCGGGCAGGGTCAGCACAGTATATGACAACAAATTTCTTACCTACTTAGGCTATACTACCGGTTATTTAACATCGGGCTACTCAGGGTATGGATCGTCAGGCTATTGGTTGTATTCTGTTCCGTGGAGCGAAGAAAACATCACGATTTGGGAATCAGCATTCTTAAAAGAAGAAAGCTGGGAAGTAAGTAAAGAGAGTATTCTTTCAAGAGAGATGGTTTCGTTTACACAAGTGGATTTGCTCAACTATGAAGAGAATCAAATACAGGAATTGATTTTCCGGATTAAAACTTCCCCTTCTATTTCTTGTAAGGAACTGGCGAACAGACTTCTGGTATTATTCAATGATGCCAAGGAAGAAGAGGCCAGTATCGCTATTGACTCCCTTCGGGACTTTCATAGTTTTTTCCGGCTATATACCAACTTAAAGTGCCCAACTATTTCTCTGACACCTGAATATAATATTTATGCTTCGTGGAAGGCCGACCAAAACCGAGTATTTAGCGTCCATTTTTTATCAAATGGAGATATTCGCTATGTTATATTAAAACCGAATGACAGGCATCCTGAACGACAAATTCGGGTTTCAGGAACAACAACAATTGACATTCTCCAAGAAACGGTAGCCTCCTATGGGGTATGGGATTGGATCACAGTTTCAGGAACACCAGTAATCGACGTTCTCCAAGAAGCGATAGTCTCCCATGGGGTATGGGATTTGATCTCAGTTTCAGGAACAGTAACAGTCGACGTTCTCCAAGAAACGGTACCCTCGCATGGGACATTTGATTGGATCTCAGAATGAAGGGTCAAAAGATACCTGACGAGCACCACGTTGCTCGGTACTGCAAACCTTCGCAATGTCAAGATGGAGAAATTCAGGCAACTGCTTTCCTTTTGAGAATGAATGAGGAGAGTCTATCTGTAAATTGGATGGAATTCCTCAATTGTCCTAATAGAGAGAGTGAAATTGCTCAACTTAGAAGTATCTACTCTGCAAAGTTCACGCACGTATCAGCGCGTGCAAAAATAGCAGTACTCAATGTTGGTGATGTTCGCAAAAAGGTATTTGCAGAAAGTCAAGATAGACGAGATCTCAAATTCCTCCATGACCCGGAAGTGGATGACCCATCTCACAGCATGGTATATAACTTGAAGCCTGATTTCGAACTGATTGCTGAACTAATTCTACAAACAGCTCCTGAAAATTATCCTGCCCGTACATAGCGTCATAAAAGACTACTGCATTCCACCTCGTAATTAACACGCTTGAAATGATCTAAGGTTGTGTTTTTGAAGGTGTATTCATATCCCTTATTTCCCTGAAGGGATGGATATGCCTCCATCTGTTTAGGATACATGGAAAACAACCCGTTAAGTTCGGCTTTTTTTATGAATGCTTTGAACATCACTATTTGATTGGTCGTTAGGCGACGGCCGGTTTGATAGCTGAGACCTTGATGCTCACCACCGAGTTTGCAAAATCCTTTGCCTTCTCCTGAGAAAGCTTCAAATTCTTTACAACCTCTTGGGTGGTCGGGTCATTGGCCAGGAATTCTACTGGATAAATGGCCTCGTCCAGGACTTTGGTCTCCTTAAACCCCGCTGCCTGGATTGCTTCGAGATATTCCTTCTTAGTAATCGCCCCTGCCACACAGCCAACGTAGGCGGCCACGGAATTTTTGACCTCATCGGGCAGCTCTTTCAGGAGTACAATATCAGAGACCATCAGCCTTCCGCCAGGCCTGAGGGTGCGGAAGGCTTCTTGGAATACTCTTTTCTTATCTGGGGAAAGATTGATCACACAATTGGAGATAATGATATCC
>DCUS01000207.1:13893-14885 GCA_002327885.1 Syntrophaceae bacterium UBA2208 | reverse complement strand
CGGGCGTTCTCTCTAGCTCGGTCAAGCATCTCCGCGGTCATATCGACCCCGATGACTTTTCCCGTTTTCCCTACCTGGTTCGCAGCGAGAAAACAATCGAATCCTGCGCCCGACCCAAGGTCCAGGACAATCTCTCCCTTCTTCAGAGAAGCCAGAGCGATCGGGTTGCCGCATCCCAGACCTAAGTTTGCCCCCTCGGGTACAGTTTTTAATTCTTCCTCGGAATATCCTATACCTCTACTAATGTCCTGTGCTAAATCAGCGCTCCCACAGCATGAATTCGTATGGGTGCAACAGGAACTGCCCTGTTTTGCGATCTGACCATAGCCTATCCTGACGGTCTTTTTTATGTCTTCCTTTTTCATTTCGATGACCCTCCGTGTTATTAAGTTTTATCACTTCCCATGACTTCCTTCATCATAGGGCCGAGCAACCCTTTGACCATGTCTCCGAACTCATCGGCCTTGATTAAAGTGAAACAACATACTTTCCCATCTTTTTTCCAGCTAACGAGCGCTAACTTATCGCCTGTGTGAATATCGGCTTTATCTCTCACCTCTTTGGGAAGCACCATCTGCCCCCGCTCATCGACGCCGATCAGGGCTTCAACCTGGCAGCAACTCATTTCCCCCAGGGCGGGGCCGGAGCAAGATCCCTTTCCAGGCTTTTTGACCATCTCTTCACCTCCTCAATAATTTTCAGTATTATTAAAATATTCTTATTTATCAGATTATACTGATTATTCTAATTTCTCAAAACATATTTGTCAAGTCTTTTTTATGATATTTGGTCCTTGAATAATGGGGAGCGGAAGATTTGTCATCAGGCAATCGTGGATGAAAAATTAGACCGGGAGCGTGAAGAATCTATCCGGAAGGCGATTAACGGTCAGGGTTAGCCTGCTTTTCTTCTTGAATTAGTTTCTTTTTCTGTTCCTGGGCTGGGCCGGAGATGTTCGTGATCAAATAGAATATTCCCACCAGCAAAGCACC
>DCUS01000207.1:11004-13820 GCA_002327885.1 Syntrophaceae bacterium UBA2208 | reverse complement strand
ACAACGTTTCAATTCGTACTATTAAAATTTATTTTCTTCCATCACCCTTGCGTTACAAAAATTGAACGAAATGGTTGCCTGTGGTCATAAATTTTACACAAATATTTTGGGAATAAATCGTGAAATCTTATAAATTTTAATCACTTTTGAAATTTGAGAGTTTAGAAAAATTTGGCACTAATATTGCTGTATTACCATGATATGCAGGGTCTAAATAAAGGATAATTCTCCTTTGCAAAGGAAAAATCAAAAGTCATTCGGTCGACGATGAAACAAAACTTAGAAGAAATTAACGTTTTTTGGGGGAAGAACTCAGCATTTAATGGGAAAATCATCTCTGAAGGAATATTTCGTCTCGATGGTAAAATGGATGGGGAAATCTTCCATAGCGGGACATTAATTATTGGTGAAACAGCCCTCATCAAAGGGAAAGTGGAAGCGAATGTCCTGACCCTCAATGGTTTGATTGAAGGAGAAGTCACTGCCAAGGAACGAGTGGAGATTCATCCCAGAGGGAAGTTATATGGAACCCTTTTTACCCCTATCCTTGTTGTCCAGGATGGTGGAATTTTTGAGGGAAATTGCAAAATGGGAGGAATGCCTCATTACGAAAATACATTAGAAAATCCAGAAGTTCTTGCTGGAAAACCCTACGACTAATACAAACGCAATAAATGATTTGTCTTTGCGAGAAGCATAGCGACGAAGCAATCCCATGAAAAACGAGATTGCCGCGCCCCTTGGGCTCGCAATGACAACGTGCGATGTTAAAATATTTAATGCGTTTGTATTAGATACCGGACCACCGTTAAATTTCACAGCCATCATGTTTTATCAGAATCGTCAGAAACCTTTTAGAGAGTACTCATCTGCTTTTATTGATCCCTTTTGCTCAAAGCAGCCTCAAATGGGTTATTGGTAAAGGTGATTTTCTTTCTCTGGGGCCTTTCCCCCTTCTTGTCTTCCCTTTTTTTCTCCTCTTTCTTTAAAACAAAATCAGGTTGCGGAGGGTTGTTCTTCATGGAAAGAGAAATCCGTCTCCTTTCGAGGTCCACCTCCAGCACGGTCACCAAAACCTTTTGATGAACCTTCACGACCTCTGCAAGGTTTTTCACAAAACGGTTCGAAGCTTCACTGATATGCACCAGTCCATCCTGATGAACGCCAATGTCGACAAAGACGCCAAATGCCGTTATATTGGTCACGATTCCAGGAAGCTTCATGCCTGGTTTTACATCCTCTATTTTTTCAACTCCATCTGCAAATCGGAAAGTTTCGAACTGCTCACGAGGGTCGCGCCCGGGCTTGGAAAGCTCCGACAGGATATCATTTAACGTAGGGATGCCCACCTTTTCCGAGACGTATTGTCTCAGATCGATTTTCTTCCGTAGATTCTCCTCGCCCATCAGATCCAGAACCGAGCAGCCCAGATCCCTCGCCATGGAATCGACAATGGGGTAGCTCTCCGGATGGACCGCACTTCGATCCAGGGGGTTTTCTCCATCTCTAATGCGTAAAAAACCTGCGGCCTGCTCAAAGGCTTTGGGTCCCAAGCGGGATACCTGCTTTAGCTCTTCTTTCGATCGAAACGGACCGTGTTCATTGCGGTACTCCACAATCCCCTTTGCAAGCTGGGGGCCTAACCCCGAGACATAAGTGAGAAGCTGTTTACTGGATGTATTGATTTCCACGCCAACACGGTTAACGCAGCTCACCACGACATCATCGAGACTCCCCTTTAACGCTCCCTGATCCACATCGTGCTGGTATTGACCAACACCTATCGATTTCGGATCGATCTTCACCATTTCTGCCAGAGGGTCCATCAGCCTCCTGCCAATGGATACGGCTCCCCGCACGGTCACATCCTGATCAGGAAACTCCTCCCGCGCCACCTCGGATGCCGAATAAACGGACGCACCGCTCTCATTGACCATCACCATCTGAATGTTCTTTGCGAGATTGAGGCCTCGAATAAATGCCTCGGTCTCCCTTCCAGCCGTTCCGTTTCCGACGGCAATTGCCTCGATGCCGAATCGCTTGCACATCTCAAGGATTTTTGAGCTGGCATCGGCTGCACCTTTCTCAGATTGCAGAGGATAAATGGTTTCGGTATGTAACATTTTCCCTTGACGGTCGAGGCAGACCACCTTGCAGCCGGTCCGAAAACCAGGATCGATGGCCAGGACTTTCTTTTCACCAAGGGGCGGAGCAAGAAGAAGTTGACGGAGGTTTTCCACAAAGATCCTGATGGCTTCTTCATCCGCCCGCTTTTTTGTCGCCAGGCGGATCTCAGTCTCCATGGAAGGAGAGAGCAGTCTTTTGTAGCTATCCTGCACGGACATCTTGACCTGCTGGGATGAAAGGCCTTCCCCTTTAACAAAATGGCTATAGAGGATGTCCAGCGCTTCGTCTTCGGGGGGGAGGACCCGTAGTATGAGGAATCCTTCTTTTTCCCCCCGCCTCATAGCAAGAATTCTGTGGGAGGGCGCGGTGTTCACGGGCTCTTCCCATTCAAAGTAATCCCTGTACTTGATTCCTTCCGCCTCTTTCTCCGGGATAATCTTTGACTTAAAAACAGCCTTCGATGAATAAAAATCACGCATCCTCGCCCGGGCGGTTTGATCTTCATTGATCCATTCCGCGATGATGTCACGGGCTCCTGCAAGAACGTCCTCGGCAGAATCCACCCCTTTTTCGGGGTTGATGAAAGCAGATGCCTCGGCCATCGGATCCATATCATCCTGTGCAAAAAGGCGCTGGGCTAACGGTTCCAGCCCTTTTTCTCTGGCGATAGTCGCCCGGGTCCGACGTTT
>DCUS01000207.1:10356-10810 GCA_002327885.1 Syntrophaceae bacterium UBA2208 | reverse complement strand
ACCTGTTTTTGGCTGAGATTCAGTTCTTGCGCAATTTTTGAAATATGGGTTTGGTTCATCACCTTCCTCAACAAAATGACAAAGAGAATGTGGAGAGCTCAGGCAAAACCATCCTGACAAAGTTGACTATGGTTCAATGATCGGCCACTCCCCTCTTTCCTTTAGGACGTCCCGGTAAACCTGAAGGGCCTCATTCACAGCAGGCATCCCCGCATAGGGAGCCAACTGGAAAAAGATCTCGGTCATTTTTCGTGGATCACAGCCGACATTCAAAGCTGCATTCACATGGAGTTTCAATTCATCCGTGGCCCTTAGCGCCGCCAGCATGGCACACGCAACCATCTGTCTTTCAGGCAGAGTCAAAACTTTTCTGGAATAGAGGTTGCCGGTGATAAACAGGGACAAATCGTTGGCAAGTTCTCTGTCAAATTCCTTCCACATCAGATAAGGCGGA
>DCUS01000207.1:564-10284 GCA_002327885.1 Syntrophaceae bacterium UBA2208 | reverse complement strand
GGGGATTCTTCTTCTGGGATGGGTTGAGGAACGATTGATGAACAGCCTTATGTCCTTAGGGTGAGTCACCAAAGACTTACCGGTTAAATTTATTAGCATGCCAAATTCATGAAGCCGGTAACAAATGGCTTCTTTAGAAACATTTGTAAAATTCCCTTCATTTGTCAAGAAAAAAAAGAGGTCAAATCCTCACCCTACAACCTGACCAGATTGGCGCCATAAGTCAGGCCAGCTCCGAACCCGACGAGAATAACAAGATTTCCTTTTCGGAGCCTCCCTTCTTGAAAAGCCTCATCGAGAGCGAGAGGGATGGAGGCGGTCGAGTTATTCCCATATTTTTCAATAGTAATAATCATCTTTTTTTTGATTGCCCCATCAGGAAGTCCAACCTTGGATTCGAGGTGCTCTGCGGCGCTATGGATGATTCTTACGTTGGCCTGATGGGGGACGATTCCGTCAACCCGGTTGAACAATGCGCAGAGATCTTCTTTGCTGGCCATCCCGCCAGGGTCAAGGACCCGCAAGCAGCTTTCCGCCATCGCACCTTTCGCAAAAGCATAGACCTTTCTTCCGTCCATCCACATAAATCGATGACCATTCTCTCCTTTTTTGCGAAGGTCAAGGGCCAGGCGCGATTGGTAGGCGCCCCCGAGATGGGATCGGATAATGCCTTCTTTATCCCCTCGCTGCAACACCACCGCCCCTGCCCCATCCCCAAAAAGGACGCACGTGTTTCTATCCTCATAGTCGGTGATAGCTGAAAGTTTATCCGATCCGACCACGGCGACTGTTTTATATTGCCCTGATTTGACAAACTGCTCTCCCATCGCCAGGGAATAATTGAAGCCGGTACAACCTGCTTGCAGATCAAAAAAAGGAATATTTTTACGAAGATTTAGAAGCTGTGCGATGTGGCCCGCCGCGGAGGGCCATGTCGGGTCAGTCGTATTGGTGCCCACTATGAGCATCTCAATGTCAGTCCGATCGATACGGGCTTTCTTGATGGCCCTTTCAAGGGCATGGCGACCCATGGTAACATTGGTTTCATTTTCATCTGCGATTCTCCTCTCGCGGATGCCGGTCCTCTCCAAAATCCACTTATCACTGGTCTCCACCATCTTTTCCAGATCATGATTGGTAAGGACTTTTTCCGGAACGTAAGACCCCGTTCCGATTATTCCAACGTGATGCATCAAAATACCCTTTTCAGTTTTTGGACTAAAGATCTTTCTCGCTGGAGAAAGTACGAAAACTAACGTTTAGGATAACCTTTTCTCCCATTGATGGCAATAGAATAAAAAAGGGCAGAACCAGATGGCTTTGCCCTTCCATTGAATTCTGAACTGCTTTGGCGAATGCCTCATCAGGACAGGGTGTGAAAATCCCCTGTCACTTATTCATCAAATACTCGTGAATCGAATTCCCTGCTTTTCTTCCTGCTCCCATCGCAAGAATAACAGTGGCTGATCCTGTGACGATATCTCCTCCTGCCCAAACTCCCGGTTTGGTGGTCTTTCCGGTCTCGAGGTCAGCGATAATGTATCCTCTCTTATTCAGCTCCAGACCCGGGGTCTGTGTCGGAAGAAGCGGATTGGGCCCAGCGCCAATGGCCACTACTGCGAGATCGCACTCTAATTTAAATTCCGATCCTTTGATGGGAACCGGCCTGCGCCTGCCAGACTCATCGGGTTCTCCCAACTCCATCCGGAGACATTCGACCCCGGTAACCCAACCATTATCATTTCCTAAAAATTTTGTCGGAGCGGTCAGAAGATAGAATTGGACGCCCTCTTCTTCTGCATGGTGAACCTCTTCGATACGGGCCGGCATCTCATCCCTGGATCGGCGATAGATGATTCGAACGGTATCTGCTCCCAATCGGAGAGCCGTTCTGGCTGAATCCATGGCCACATTCCCGGCTCCGAAAACTGCCACGTTCTTTCCTCGGGCGATCGGCGTATCATATTTTGGGAAAAGGTACGCCTTCATCAAATTGGATCGCGTGAGATACTCGTTGGCTGAATAGATGCCACAGAAGTTCTCTCCGGGAACATTCAAAAACTGGGGAAGACCTGCGCCCAAACCCAAAAAGACAGCATCATATTCTTTAAGCAGTTCATCAACGGTCTCAATTCTTCCGATGACGCAATTACACTCAACTTTCACGCCCAACCGTTCTAAATAGTTGACCTCCGACTGGACAATCGCCTTGGGAAGACGGAATTCTGGAATACCATAGATCAGAACGCCTCCGGTCTTATGGAGGGCTTCAAAAATGGTAACCTCGTGTCCTTTAAGAATGAGATCCCCTGCCAGAGTCAAACCTGCAGGTCCTGACCCCACAACCGCCACCTTCTTTCCGGTCGGTGACGCCTTCTCAGGAATGGTGACCTCCCCTTTCGTTCTCTCCCAATCCGCAGCAAATCTTTCCAATCTGCCAATGGCAACGGGTTGGTCCTTCTTCCCAACGATGCAAACCTTTTCACACTGGTCCTCTTGAGGACAGACACGTCCGCAAACGGCTGGGAGACTGTTTCGTTCCTTCAATTTCCGAGCCGATCCGGCAAAATCCCCTTCAGAAATAAACTTAATAAAGGCTGGGATATCAATCTCCACCGGGCATCCTTCAATACATTTGGGTTTCTTACATTGAAGGCACCGACTCGCTTCCAACTGGGCCAATTCGGGTGTATATCCAAAAGGGACTTCATCAAAATTTCTTGCCCTAACTTTAGGCTCCTGCTCAGGCATTTTTTGCCTTGGGACTTTTGGTTTTTTCTCTTTTTCTACTTTCTCTGCCATTTCAACCCCCCTTATTTTCCTGTCGTCGTGAATTGTTCCATAGAATGTTTTTCCTCAGGTAGATAGGCCCTTTGGCGCTTTACGAGTTCATCATAGTCGACTTCATGGCCATCAAATTCCGGGCCATCCACACAACAAAATTTTGTCTTGCCTCCGACGGTGACCCGACAGGCTCCGCACATTCCTGTTGCATCGACCATAATGGGGTTTAAACTCACCATCGTCTTGACTCCATATTCCTTTGTCAATTTGCATAAAAACTTCATCATGGGTACAGGACCAATCCCCACGATCAATTTTATATCCTTTCTTTCGTCTAAAATTTTTCGGAGGACGTCTGTCACAAATCCGTGGTGACCATAACTCCCATCATCCGTTGTCACCCTCAGATCGTGGCTGGCTGCTTTCATCTCCTCTTCTAAGATCAGGAGATCTTTTGTTCGAGCACCAATGATGGCGATCACGTCATTCCCCGCGTCTTTGTAGGCTTTGGTGATCGGGTACATCACGGCCACGCCTGTTCCGCCTCCTACACAGATCATCGTTCCAAGTTTTTCAACATGAGTCGGCTTTCCCAATGGCCCGATAATATCCTGGATGGAATCGCCTACATTGAGGGTTCTCAGGAGTGCGGTGGACTTTCCAACGACCTGGAAGATCAGGTCAATCAACCCTGTTGAAGGATCGGTCCCTCCCATGGTCAGAGGGATTCTCTCCCCGGTCTCATTAACTTTTAAGACAACAAACTGACCCGGTTTTGCCTTCCGGGCAATGCGGGGCGCCTCTACCTTAAAATGGCACACCGTTTTTTCCGCCATTTCTCTTTTATATGTTATCTTATACAATCTTTCCCCCTCCTCTCTGATAAATTTTTCACAAAGTTTGCCCTATATATAAACAAACTGAGTTTAAATGTCAAACTTATATTACATTTATGTAATATTTTTAAATGTATCCCGCTGATAATTGGAAAGGATTAAATAAATCAAAAACATACAAAATTACCCATGTTTAAGAATTTAAGAATTTAACTTGACAGATGCTGAAATTTAGTTCATAAATACAGTTAACTAAACTTTGTAAAAAGTTTTTGGAAGCCTCCAGAGACTCTTTAGAAAGTCTTGGGGGTTTTAATTTACGGAGGAGAAAAAAAATGAATTTAAAAATTTATGTGGGGAATCTCTCCTTTGGAGCTTCAGAAGATGATTTGAATAAGCTGTTCTCTGAAGCAGGAACCGTTCAGTCCGTTAAAATTGTTACCGATCCTTATTCGGGAAGGTCAAGAGGATTTGCTTTTGTGGAGATGGCCTCAGATTCAGATGCGGAAAAGGCCATTTCCCTCATCAATGGTAAAACCTTTATGGAACGGACATTGATTGTGAGTGAGGCCAGACCCCAGAAAAAAAAGGGGGGGGAGTTTAAGGGCAGAAGAAATCGGAGCAGGTAATCCGATGTCCCAAAGGTAAATTTATCTACCGCAGGGTCAGGAGAGGTCTTTGGAGATTAAAGTTCAAAACAATCAAATTGAGAATGCGATCAAATCCTTGAAGCGCCAACTCGCCAGGGATGGGATCTTGAAGGAATTGAAAAAAAGAAGATCCTACGAGAAACCTTCCGTCAAAAAGAAACGTAAACAGCAGGAAGCGAGAAGGAGAAGACAGAGAGCCGCTCGTAGATTTTCAAGATAAGGAATTCTTCTCTTTTTTCTCTATCGGGGCGGATCAGAAACTAACCATGGATACCCGGTGGGTTTACAGCGATCCAGAGTTTTCCTTCTTCTGTCTGGAGAAGGCCTTTTCTGGAGAGCAGGGCGATCGCCTCTGAGGAAAATGCTCTAACATCCTTAAAGTCAAGGATGACTTTTTGGATTTCAACATTTAACACCCCTTTGAGCCTCTTGATCAATTCCTTTGCTCCCCTCTGATCGATGGATCCTTCCAGTCTGACAAAAAGGGTTTTAAGCCGTTCATTATAAATAGAATAGAGATCAAGCGTATCCGTTGCTTTTTGACCAATCAGAAGTTTCCCCTCGGCAATTTTCTCTCCCACCCGCTGAATCAAGTCCCGAGTATTCTGGAGAGGGATGGTGTCATTCATCTTCTGCAAAATTCGCGAAAGGCTGGGGAGATACCCTTCGGGTGTCCGCTGGGCAATCCTGCGATAGGCAATATTCGAAAGGGTCCGAGTGAAGAAGCGCTGTTGCGGATGGAAAACCCTCTTAAAGATGGAACCCCAGGAATAGGCCTCTTTGCATGCCCAATTAAATCCACGCTGAAGCGTCTCTTCGGTCATCAACCTTGGCTTGAAAACGACGGTCGCTCCATTATATTGAGCCCAATCCTTATGCAGCAGCCTGCCTTCTGACTCCATCCGCTCGAATAACGGTGTCCCGGGCAGGGGGGTGAGAAGGAAAAAACTGGGGAGTTCAATTCGATTCTTTTCACAGAAATGAAGCGTCCTTTCGAATACCCCTTCATCATCATGGTCCAATCCAAAAATTAGACCTGCCACGATCATGATGTCGTGGTCGTGAACGGCCTTCATGGCCTCTTCAATCTGGTTGACTTGATTAAAGGCTTTATTGACATCCTTCAGGTTTTCTGCAGAGAGCGATTCGACTCCAATGAACAAAGAGACACATCCGCTCTCAGCAGCGAGTTTCAGAAGTTCGGGATCCCGGGTCAGGGTCATACTGGCCTGACTGGCCCATTTCTTCTTAAGTGGCTTCAGTCGGGTGAAAAGCTCTTTGGCATAACGGCGGTTTCCAGCAATATTGTCGTCGATGAAGACAAGAAAATCGCCTTTTAACCGCTTCACCTCTTCAATCACTTCATCCACCGGCCGACACCGATAGGTCTTCCCAAAAAAATGGGTGACATGACAAAAATCACACTGGTGAGGACAGCCCCGGGTCGTTTGGACGCAGTTGACTGTCATATATTCGTCTTTGCGAAGAAGATCGAGCCTCGGAAAGGGGAGCTTTTCCATCGAGCAGAAACCCTCCGCCTTGTAGTAAGGTTTCAGGCGCCCATTCTTAAAATCTTCGATCAATCCTCCCCAGAGATTCTCCGCTTCACCGATCACCACAGAATCCACATGCTCCTTGGCTTCAAGAGGAAGGCTTGAGGCGTGAGGCCCGCCCATAACGACCGGGATCCCCCTCTGACGAAACTCCTCTGCAATCTGATATGCCCTGGGGGCATGCATCATCATTCCCGTCACGCCCACCAGATCCACCTCCTCTTCAAAATCGATGGGCTCCACATTCTCATCTGTGATCTTCACGTCAATATCCGGTGGGGTGAGTGCGGCCAGGGTGGTCAGCGTAAGGTGGGCGAACCAGATGTTCTTGATCACTTTTTGTGAGTGGCTGATATACGGGTGCTCATAAACCGGATCGATTAATCGAATTTTCAAAAAGTTTCTCCTTTGAAATGATCCCTTCTTTAGTAGAACAGGCGACGAGAGGGGATTTAAAATGGCGGATCAATATGTAGTTTATAAGAAAATTTTATAACTTAATTGCCGGAGGATGTCAATCATTTTATTCATGTTTTATTCATGTGATTTTATTCAGGGTTTTCCGAAAGATTATAGTAATTCGTTTTACAGGAATCCCTCAAGAAGGTAAGGGATTCCCTGACTTCATGAAAAGATTTCTTGAGAGTTTCGTATTTTTTCTCAAGGTCCAAATTCAAAGCCAGGGCCTCATCCAGTCTGGATTGAAGCTCCCGGTTCTCCTCTGAGAAAAGGGAGGCCTCCCTTTCCTTCAACTTTCCCTTGATTTTAACCACCTCGTTCTGCTCCATCTGGAATTCCAGTTCCCGCATTTGGTTTAAAGCGTCCTCTTTTTCCTGGATGGCTTTGTTCAAGGATTCCCTCATGTTTCTTAATTCCTTTTGAAATTCCTTGATTTTCTCCAGGGCATCCGCATTCTCTTCCTGGAGGTAGTAAGATTCAGATTGAAACTCCTTGAGCCCCTGATGTTCTTTTTGCAGAACCTCCACTTGGCGATGTAATTCTTGATTGTCTTGGGACAATTGATGGATGGTCCTCCGGTAGGAGGCCAAATCCTTTTCCAGGGCCCTCTTGGTCTGAGCCGAAGCGAGAAGCTGAGCATGAAGGTCTTCGATCAAGTTCAGGACATCCGAGCTCTGTTCTGTCTCCACTCCTTTCTCAGGAAACTCGATGGTCTCTTTCCTTTCGACTTCCCTCTCGAGAGGTCTAATTTCCGGTATGGGTTTGTGGCGCTCTTCTCTCGGCGACAGGGATTCTTCTTCCAAATGTGAAGGAAGGGGCTCCTCCAGCTTTCGGATCTTTGGCATCTTTTCTGCCACATTCGTATCGAATCCATCGGCCATCATTGTTTGACTTCTTGGCTTCATCCTGTCCCTCCTCAACCCTTCAACCTATTTAATCCGTTCTTTCATATATTCGTCCATGACTCTTAACATTTCAACAATCTTTTCCACTTCTCCTTTGACCCGGTTCACCTCTTCAAGAATTCGATTGGCCTTTTTCAAATCAAACTCCAGAGCGGATCTCACGGTTAAAGAAGAACGAAGCTCGGAATAGAGCGTATCAATTCGCTCCGTCAAATCATCCTTTTTTGACTCTTCTGCAGGTCTCTTCAACGGGGAGATCGTTCTGGGTTCTGCAACATCCCAAGGCCTTTCAATCGGCTCTTTATTCAGCGTATTTGGAAATTTTTGTGCAACGTTGTTGGCGAATTCATCCGACATGGTTAACTCCTTTCAGTCCAAGTATTTCATCGATGAGGCTCTGGATATCCACGGCGCCCTTTGACGATTGGGCGAATAAAAAAATGGGAGTGCCTTGGCTCGTTGCCTCCGCAATCTTTGTGTCCTGGCGGATCACTGTGTTGAGGAGGTATTTTTCATAGTGAGTTTCCAGCGCCTTCTTCGAACGTTTACAGATTCGATGGGATTCGTTATAACGGTTCAAAAAGATAAAGATGTTCTCAAAGACAAAAGAGAAATCCTCTTCAATGGTCGAGAGGGTTTCGAACAGAATCTTGAGTCCATGGTAGGAAAGGAAATCGGCCAAGACAGGAATGATGAGATCGTTGGAGGCGAGGATGGCATTGAGATTTAAGAGGCCGATGCTGGGGGAGGCATCCATCACAATCAGTTCATAGTTTTTCTCTACAGAACTGAGAACTCTCCTCAATCGGAACTCTCTTGAATTCATCGAAAAAAGTGAGAGCTCGACCGGAGAGAGGTTTAGGTTAGAGGGAATGATATCCAGTGTGGGAAGATCCGTTTTGACGATGACCTTTCCGATCTCTTCCTTCTCGATCAGGGCATTGAACAGGGTTTTGGTAAATTGTTGATTGTTGAGACCCAGACATTGGGTCAGATGGCCTTGGGGATCCAAATCGATCAAAAGTGTCCGAACTCCCATCTGGGCAAGACGAAAACCATAAGAGGCAGAGACCGTGCTTTTCCCCGTCCCTCCTTTAAAGTTGAGGAAAAGCTGTTTTCGAATGGATGGGATGGGGGAAAGAAGTCCCAGGTAATTGCGATATTTGACTATATCTCCTGGCTTATAATAGCGCTGATGATGAGAATCCCTTTTAGCTGGTGGAAGGGTCCCCTTCGCCTCCTTTTCGATGAGTTCATATCTTGAAATCCCAAGCATCTTTGCAAAGGCCATTGGCGAATAAACCATCTCTCCTAAAATTTTTGCCTTTTGAATCAGGGGGTACGATTGAGTCGTCATGGATCCTTTTTCTTTCTTCAAACTCGGTTCCTAATGGATGCCCCTCTTTTTTTTAACGGTCTCGTTGCTATCTTCTCCAGGGTCATCTTCGCCCATTTTCGAAGACCCGGATCTAAATCGGCCATCGCCTCCATCAACCGGCTCTCACTCTCGTCAGGATAAAGAATGGTCAGAGAAAAGAGCGCTGCCCTTCGCACCACTGCATCCTGATCCCTTGACAACTCCATCAGGATGGGCAAGGCGCCCTCTATTTGAGTCCAACCCAATAGGGTGGCTACTTTTCGCCTCACCCAGGCAGATTCATCGCTCAAGAATTGAAGGAGGATATTTAAATCCATTTTCTCCTGATATTGGAACATGCCCCGGAGGGCGGCCATCCTGATCCTCGGGTCGCTATCCCTAAGATGTTTTTTAAACAAAGGGGAGATCAGGGGGCTCCCACATTTAATCAGGAAATGAAGTGCCTCCACTCTGACCTCTGGGTCTCGATCGGACAAAATTTCCTGTAGTAGAGCCACAGGAATGGACGGATAAGATTTTTCTGAATAATATCTTATCGCTAAAATTCTAACCTTCGGATCTGGATGTTTCAGGTCTGCTTTTGCTTGCCTTAGAATGGCTTCCGATGAAAAGGTTTCTGGAAGATTGTGTTCTGGAGGAGTAGGGGTGGGGCTTGCCGTTTTTCCGCCAAAGCGGGATGAAAAAGATTCATCAAAGCCTGATCCTTTTAATCCTGTTGATTTTAAATAATTTAATCGGAAACGATCGGCCACGTTACCTTCTCACTCCACCTCGGGGATGTTTTAAAAGAGTTTATCCTTTGAAATATTCTTTAAATTCAAATTTCAACTGTTCAGAATATTTTTCCAATAACATATCCAAGGCCTCCCTGACATATACAGACTGTGGGACCTTGGTCTTCTCAGATAACCTCTTCAAAGCATCTAACTGTTCATCCTTAATGTAAATCGTCCGGGCAATCTTTTTCTGTGTCAAAAAAAACCCCTCTGACAAATTTAAAATATGTTACAAATTAATACAATATGTTTATTGTGTCAATAAGAAAATTTTATAAATTCTATATTAGTTTCAATAAATTATAACTTTTCATAAACTTCTCTTTATCTCACGAAGTTTCCCCCCCATTTTTTCGTTTCCCCCAACCTCTTTCAACGT
>DCUS01000207.1:263-443 GCA_002327885.1 Syntrophaceae bacterium UBA2208 | reverse complement strand
TGGCCAAAGGTCGTGTCAAGTGGTTTAACGAGAAGAAGGGCTATGGATTCATTTCCAGAGATGATGGGAGTGATGTCTTCGTTCACTTTTCAGCCATTAAAAAAGATGGATTCAAAACCCTTTACGAAGGCGATGAGGTGGAATTCGAAATCTCAGATGGTCCGAAGGGTCCACAGGCAA
>DCUS01000207.1:0-223 GCA_002327885.1 Syntrophaceae bacterium UBA2208 | reverse complement strand
ACCTGTCCTCCGTAGTCCCGCAAGGCGGGACGAAGGATGGATGCGCTCTGCGCTATGCATTAAGTGAGGAGAGGTCCTTCATGGGAGAGATTAAATCCACCTTAGAATTGGCGATGGAAAGGACGAAAAACCTTACCATCTCTCAAAAGGAAAAAGAAGAAATTAAACAAAAAGAGGTCTTGCAGAAAGCCACCACTCTCTTTCACCGATACCGGGAGGGTCA
>DCUS01000080.1 GCA_002327885.1 Syntrophaceae bacterium UBA2208 | reverse complement strand
TGGAGCCCCACGGGCAAACCCTGTGGTTCTTTGCGTAAGCGGATAAAAATCTAAGGAGGGGATTCATGGCAACGATGACCGAAATAGAATGCCCAATCTGTGATGCAGATATTCCTCTTGATGGAAACGAAGGGTCAGGAGACTTAGTCCTATGCTCCTATTGTAAAGTTACTTTCAAGTTATTAAGGAAAAAAGATAAATGGATTCTTTCGGAGGACTTCGGGGAGTAGGATGAAACTCCTTTTTACCTCGGATCTTCACGGTGAAATTCATCTCTTTCATCAACTCTCATCTCTTGCCACGGCTTCTTCATCGGAGGCCATGATAATAGGAGGGGACCTCCTCCCCTCTTTTCCCCCATCAAAGCGTTATGAAGATATGGTTCCAAATCAAAAATTCTTCATTGACCGGTTTCTTTCCCCCTTCCTAAACAGGACGTTAAAGACCACTTCTGTTCAACAGATTTTTCTCATACCTGGAAACTGGGATCTGGGCTATCCTTACATTTTTAAGGAATCCATAGAAGGAATTATTGATCTGAATCAGAGAAGTTATCGGCTCCGAAATGGATATGAACTCATCGGATACCCTTTTGTCCCCCCGACCCCCTTTCGACCCAAAGATTATGAGAAGATGGATGATCGGGAGGCCCCCTGGCCTTCTCAGAAGAATCCATCTTATATTCTATCCTCCGATCAAACCGGCCAGCTGACGCCTATCGATCCTTTTCTCTATCTCAGAGGACGAGAAACGATTGAAGAAGATTTAGATCGACTTCCAATCCCTCTCTCTCCGAAAAGAACCGTCTATATCATGCATTCCCCTCCTTTTGGGACTCCACTGGACCTCATCCAGGGAGGAAAATCAGCAGGCAGTCGGTCCATCAAAAACTTTATAAAAAGGAGTCAGCCTCTTTTAACTCTTCATGGCCATATCCATGAGTCGCCAGATCTCTCCGGCGTCTATATGGATCGGATCGGAGTAACTGTCTCCGTTAACCCAGGACAGTCCGGTGGGTCGGGGAGAGAGGTCGGGAATCTGCATGCGGTTACGTTTGAAATGGAAAGAATAGAAGAAACACTTGCGCATACATGCCTCAAAAGGATGAGGATGCATTAAAGATCTAAAGGTGGAAAAAAAAGAAAAAAACTACTTGACATTTAATAAATAAAATGACATGATGGACGCGTAGGTTGTAAGAAGTATTTGTTTGGATCACAAAAGGTCGTAAAAGTGCTTCTTAAACTTTTGCGGCTTTTTTTTTAGGGACCAAAGGCTATTACAACTTACTTAAGTTTAAAAGAAGAAAGGGGGTGAGTTGTAGTGGCCAAAGGTCGAGTAAAATGGTTTAATGAGAAAAAGGGCTTTGGGTTCATTTCCAGAGATGATGGAAATGATGTCTTCGTGCACTTTTCTGCCATTAAGAGAGATGGATTTAAGTCTCTTTACGAAGGCGATGAAGTCGAATTCGAGGTCTCCGAAGGTCCGAAGGGTCCACAGGCTACCAACGTAGTCGTAGTGAGCTAATATCAAAACTCATTAAGCGAAAAGGAAAAAGAGGCCCCAGATTTTTATTGGGGTCTTTTTTTTATGCCTATTGCTTGAACATCATTCGTCATTATCTTCACCTTAATTTTCACATGAGATTTAAAAATACTGAGTGATTGGAGACCTATTATGCCAAGACGCGAGGACATAAAGAAAGTGATGATCATTGGGTCGGGACCGATCGTCATCGGCCAAGCTTGTGAATTCGATTATTCCGGCACCCAGGCCTGTAAAGCTCTTCGCGAGCTGGGATATAAGATCGTCCTGGTCAATTCGAATCCGGCAACGATCATGACCGATCCAGGAATGGCGGATGTCACTTATATTGAACCGCTCAACCTGCAACGAATGAGGGAAATTGTTGAAAAGGAAAAACCGGATGCCATCCTCCCCAATCTCGGCGGTCAGACAGGGTTAAATCTCTCCTCCGAATTGGCTCATGCAGGTATCCTGGACCAACACGGCGTAAAGATTATCGGAGTGGATATCGATGCTATTGAACGGGGAGAGGATCGGTTGGCTTTTAAGGAAACCATGAGACAACTTGGGATCGATATGCCAAAAAGTAAAATTGCTTTGAGTGTGGAGGAGGCGGAAGAGATCGCCGTCGGGTTGGGTTATCCCGTGGTCATCCGTCCCGCTTACACATTAGGCGGGACAGGAGGGGGATTGGTTTATAACGTGGAGGAATTGCGTAAAGTGGCCAGCCGTGGGATATCGGCCAGCCTGGTCGGTCAGATACTGGTAGAAGAATCGGTCCTCGGATGGGAGGAATTGGAGCTTGAGGTGGTCCGTGATTCTAAAAACCAGATGATTACGGTCTGTTTTATTGAGAATGTCGATGCCATGGGGGTCCACACCGGTGACTCCTATTGTACGGCTCCAATGCTCACCATTTCCCCTGAATTACAAAAACGCCTTCAAAAATATTCCTATGACATTGTTGAGGCCATTCAGGTGATCGGAGGCACCAACATACAATTTGCCCACGATCCGGCCACCGGACGGGTGGTCGTCATCGAGATCAACCCCAGAACTTCACGTTCCTCCGCCCTTGCCTCCAAGGCGACGGGTTTCCCGATTGCCCTTATTTCCTCAAAGCTGGCAGCTGGTATGACATTGGACGAGATTCCCTATTGGAGGGAAGGAACACTGGAGAAATATACCCCTTCGGGGGAATATGTGGTGGTCAAATTTTCTCGATGGGCCTTTGAAAAATTTAAAAATGCGGAAGATAAACTCGGCACTCAAATGCGTGCCGTGGGCGAAGTCATGAGCATTGGTAAAACCTATAAAGAAGCCTTCCAGAAAGCTATCCGTTCTCTTGAAATCGGCCGCTCTGGGCTGGGCTTTGCCAGAGATTTTCATAAAAGAGATCTTGATGAACTCATGGATCTTCTTAATGAGCCCTCGAGTGAACGCCAATTTATCATGTACGAAGCTCTTCGCAAGGGGGCAGGCGTGGAGGACCTTCATAAAAAAACCTACCTCAAACCCTGGTTCATAGAACAGATGAAGGAACTGGTGGAATTAGAGGAGAAAATACTTAAATATAAAGGCCGGACCCTTCCTGATGATTTATTCGTGACGGCGAAGAAAGACGGTTTTTCCGACCGTTACCTGGCTCAGCTCCTCAACCTCCCTGAAAATGAAATTCGTCAACGACGAATTGTTTTAGGGGTGGTTCAGGGCTGGGAACCCGTGCCGGTAAGTGGCGTCAAGAACGCCGCTTACTATTTCTCTACTTACAATGCTCCGGATCAGGTGAAGGTTAGCGGAAAGCCAAAGATCATGGTCCTGGGAGGAGGCCCGAACCGTATCGGACAGGGTATTGAATTTGATTACTGCTGTGTTCATGCGGCTTTTGCGCTCCGTGATGAAGGGTATGAATCCATTATGGTGAATTGCAATCCTGAGACGGTCTCAACCGATTATGACACTTCGGATAAGCTTTATTTTGAACCCCTTACCGTGGAAGATGTTTTAAGCATCTATGACAAAGAAAAACCTGAGGGGGTCATTGTTCAGTTTGGAGGTCAGACACCGCTCAATATCGCAAACGAACTGGCCCGGTCCGGGGTGAAGATTATCGGAACATCACCGGAGACCATTGATCTGGCAGAGGACCGCGACTGCTTCCGCAATATGATGGCCAAACTGGGCATTCCGATGCCTGAATCCGGCATGGCCAGTAACCTTGAAGAAGCCCTTCAGGTGGCTGAGAAAATCGGCTATCCTTTGATGGTCAGGCCATCCTATGTTCTTGGAGGACGCGGCATGGAAGTTGTCCACGATGAGGAAATGCTCATACAGTACGTGGCGGCGGCAGTCGGTGTGACGCCTGAACGGCCTATCCTGATTGATAAATTCTTGGAAAACGCCATTGAGACGGAGGCCGATGCAATCTCTGACGGAAGCGATGCGTTTGTTCCGGCAGTGATGGAGCATATTGAATTAGCCGGGATTCATTCCGGGGATTCTGCCTGTGTCATCCCGCCGATCAGCATTCCTCCAAAGCATCTGGACACCATCTATGAATACACCAAGAAGATCGCCATAGAGCTGAACGTGGTCGGTTTGATGAACATTCAGTATGCCATTGCCAAAGACCGAGTTTATGTCCTGGAAGCGAACCCCCGAGCCTCCCGGACTGTTCCCCTTGTCTCAAAGGTCTGTAATATTCCCATGGCACGCCTGGCCACCCAGGTCATGATGGGTAAAAAGTTAAGTTCCCTTAACCTCAAACCCAAATCATTCAAACACTACGGCGTTAAGGAATCGGTCTTCCCATTTAACATGTTTCCTGAGGTGGACCCGATTTTGGGACCCGAGATGCGCTCCACCGGAGAGGTATTAGGCATGGCCAGCTCTTTTGGGCTTGCTTTTTTTAAAGCGGAGGAGGCTGCCCAGCAATTGCTTCCTTCTGAGGGGACGATTCTCATTACTGTTTCAGAGAGGGAGAGGCCGGCTGTCCTTGATGTGGCAAAGGAATTTGATAGGCTGGGTTTTAAAATAAAAGCGACCAACGGAACTCATAAATTCTTGGCGGAGCATGGCATTCAGTCTGAACATATTCTC
Source organism: Syntrophaceae bacterium UBA2208 (assembly GCA_002327885.1). GTDB lineage: Bacteria > Desulfobacterota > BSN033 > BSN033 > UBA1163 > UBA1163. Next base: position 7,100 of record DCUS01000080.1, on the reverse strand, counting down.
AAGATGCACGAGGGACGCCCGAATATTGTGGATGGGATTAAGAATAAGGAAATCCAGTTGGTGATCAATACACCCAGCGGCAAATTAAGCATCTATGACGACTCCTATATCCGGAAAGCGGCCATCAAATATAAGATTCCTTATATCACCACTTTGGCCGCAGCCATCGCAGCCGCCAAGGGCATCGCCGCTTACCGGCAGGGGAAAGGCAGTATTCGCTCCTTGCAAAGTTATCATGAGGAGATCCATTAGAGAGGAGGGGAAGGAGGGCGTCTTGCCGTCCAAATGTAATTGCCCGCAAAGGGTCCACCTGCAATCGACAGAATCGCTTAGAATCCTCGCCGGAACTGCTTCATTTCTTTCCTCTCCTTACGATACAAAAGGCTCGTTTACTTCACCGCTGCATAAAAATTATATAAAAAAGCACACTCGCCTCCCATCCATGACGGACCTAAATCCGCACTCCTGAAACAAAAAGTGGTGGGAAGGATGACAGGGAACAAATTGAGGCGGCGACAAAGAATTTTAAACTCTTAAGCAGGGATATCGAACAACTATGTTTAAGTCACCGCATTGTTTTGCGTTGGATTATCCGTTCCCCTGGGACTTGAGGTAATCTTTCCAGAACGGGGAAATATCTCTCAACCTCTGGATGATCGGGGGAAGGTGTTCGATGATATAGTCCATCTCCTCTTTCGTATTATAGATGGAGAGGCTGAAACGGATGGATCCATGTGCAGCGGTGAACGGCACCCCCATGGCCCTGAGGACATGCGAGGGTTCCAATGAACCGGAGGTGCAAGCAGAACCTGAAGAGGCGCAGATACCTAAATCAGAAAGTAGAAGAAGAATCGATTCTCCCTCCACATATTCAAAGCTAACGCTTACAGTGTTGGGAAGTCGGTTAAGTTGATCTCCGTTGATCAGGGTATTTGGAATCTTCTCCAAAATCTTCACCTCGAGATAATCCCTCAAGACTTTGACCCTTGTGTTTTCCTCATCAAGATGTTTTTTGGCCAGCTCGCAGGCCTTTCCAAGACCGACGATATAAGGGACGTTCTCCGTTCCTCCCCTCCTCCCCTTTTCCTGATGGCCCCCGATCATAAAGGGAGAGAATTTCGTTCCTTTTCGAATATAGAGGACGCCAATTCCTTTGGGCGCATGGAGTTTATGGCCGGAGACGGAAAGCATATCCACCTTTAATTTCTTCATATTAATAGGAATCTTCCCCACGGTCTGTACGGCATCGGTATGAAAAGGAATTCCCTTGGCTTTAACGATCTCGCCGATTTCTTCAATGGGAAAAATCACCCCTGTTTCATTATTGGCATACATGATGGTAACCAGAGCCGTCTGGTCGGTGAACGATTCCCTTAACTCATCCAGATCTAACCGCCCCTCTCGATCGACGGAAAGTTCGGTAACCCGGTAGCCTTTTCGACCCAAATAGGTAGAGACATTTCCCACGGCAGGGTGTTCCACCCGACTGGTGATGAGGTGTTGTCTCTCAGGATAGGAATCGAGAGTTCCCAATATCGCGGCATTATCACTCTCGGTCCCGCAACTGGTGAAGACGATCTCGGAGGGATCTGCACCCAATAAGTCGGCCACCTTTTCTCTGGCCTCGTTCACCTTCTTCTGGACTTGCCCCCCGAAAAAATGCATGCTCGAGGGATTCCCGTAAAGTTCAGAAAAATAAGGCAACATCTCCCCCAGGACTTCAGGAGCCACTTTTGTCGTCGCATTATTATCCACGTAGACAGTCTTCACGGCCTAACCTCCTCCAATTCAATATCGTCGCTAACAAATTCTCTCAATTTTGTTTCCACATACTTTTTCAGAGTAAATTCAGAACTGGGACAAAAAGAGCATTTCCCTCTCAAGGCCACAAACACCTTATTCCCTTCCACATCAATCAACTCTAAGTCCCCTCCGTCCGCCTTTAAAGCTGGAATAATTTCTCTTCCTAATGTCTCTTCAATCAATTTAATTTTTTGAATGTTCGTTAGCTTCTTTTTCTCTGGCTTGGGAGGAGGAGCTTCTTTCTCCATTTCTTTTCTCACCTTTTCGATGATCGCTTCAATCTTGGGATGGCACTGCTCACACCCGCCTCCTGCCTTGGTATAATAGGTCACCTGCTCGACGGTCGTGAGATCGTTTTCCCGAATCGCCTTCATGATCTCTCGGTCCGTCACACCAAAACATTTGCAGACGATCTCAAAATCCTCTTTGACCACTTTTTGTCCACGATAATTGGCGATGGCTGCTTCGAGCGCTTCCTTTCCCATCACGGAGCAATGCATCTTTTCTTCAGGAAGTCCTCCCAGATAGCTGGCAATATCTTGATTGGTCACTTTCTCCGCCTCCTCAAGGGTCATTCCCTTGATGATTTCCGTCAGGGCCGAGGAGGAAGCAATCGCGCTTGCACAACCGAAAGTCTTGAACTTGACATCCTTGATACGTTTCCGTTCGTCCAATTTGAAGGTAAGTCTCAACGCATCCCCGCAGGCGAGGGATCCCACCTCACCCACTCCATCCGGACTTTCGATCTCCCCAACATTTCTTGGATTTAGAAAGTGGTCTTTGACCTTCTCCGTATAATCCCACATAGAAAACCCCCTAATGTCACTCGTCGTTGCATTTTATTATAAATTTAATTTCTTTTCATCGTCAACACCTTTTCACTAAATTTAACTTTCCTGAAATCCCTTGATTCATATCTCACTTTGAATTAATATCTATAAAAAGTCCCATCGATGACATTAGATAAAGAGGCTTTCATTGGTTCCATCTGCACACATTGTGAGTTCTATAAAGAATCCGACAAGGACCTGGAGTACGGAGCTTATAAAATCTTGAAAGAGCTCTTAGAGAAAAAGAGCATCACCCCTGAAGAGATTTCTGATGCCCTCCGAGAATAAGCATATCTTCTTAGCCCCGCACGCCGTTTTAAAAAACCTCGAAGAACCCTACCTCTATGACCTCAAAGGAGATGAGCTTTATGAATTGAATACGGATGCCTATCGATTTCTCCTTCGGATTTTTAGGGGCGGACATCCTCCGGTTCGAGAGGAGGATGAAGAATTCATTCGATTTTGTCTCTCTGAAAATTTAATCGCCTTCTCGGAAACTCCTTCCCGGAGAAAGATATCCTTGAATCCATCCCCGATCCCTTCGCTCCGTTATCTTGAACTTCAGATCACCAACCGATGCAATCTCCAGTGCCGCCACTGTTATATCGCGGAAGCCTCCCGCCAGGATCTTTCTAAAAAACAAATGCGAAGGGTATTCGATGAATTTGAAGAGATCCAGGGATTAAGACTTCTCCTCTCCGGAGGGGAGCCTTTGCTTCACCCCCATTTCTGGGAAATTAACGATCTCCTCCCAAAATATGCTTTTCGAACGATTCTCCTTTCCAATGGCATATTGGTGGACCGAGAGGTGGCTAAAAGACTCCGTGTCCATGAGGTTCAAATCAGTCTCGATGGGATGAAAGAGGGCCATGAGTCCCTCCGGGGGAAAGCGACTTTTGAAAAAACCCTGATGGCCATTGATCATCTTCAAGAGGCGGACATTCGGGTCTCCATAGCCACGATGATTCATCGTAAAAATTTGGCTGAGTTCGACCGGATGGCTTCCCTCCTCCAGTCAAAAAATATTGAGGAATGGAATGTGGATGTCCCCTGTCTGGAGGGAAGATTGAAAATCAATCAGGAGTTTTGGGTCACCCCAGCCGAGGCAGGCCGTTTTCTCAGTTATGGTTATGGCGGGGGATTTCATGGGTCAGCAAAAAATTCTACTTGCGGAGCCCATCTTTGTGCTATAATTCCAAATGGGGCTGTTTGTAAGTGTGGCCTTTTTAGTCAGGAACCGGTGGGATCAATTGAGGAAGGCCTTCGGACCTGTTGGGCGCGCCTTCCCCGCATCGCCCTGAAAGACCTCGCCTGCGAATGCCCGGTGATGGAAGAGTGTCGAGGGGGATGCCGCTACCGGGCTAAAATCCAAAGTGATTTACTTCAACCCGACCTCTTCCAATGTTATGCCAGAGGGGTGTTGAAAGGAGGTGAATGATATGACCATCAAGAAGGTGGCCAAAAAATTCTCCGGTCTCTGCAAGTGCAAAGCATCCTGTTAAATGATAGATCGGGCTCCTTCCCAGGAAGGGAAGGAGCTTCTTTTCAGCAAGATAAAAATCTCTCGAAAAAAGGACAGGTCTGAAGACCTGTTTTTTTATATGTTGAGGAAGGATGTATCTCGGAATTGATTTTCTTATTACTTCCGAGTTGAAACTCTCCCTGGTGGAGGTGAATGTGGGCCTCCCCGGTGGGGCTCATGAGTATCACCTCACCCACCTGGTTCATTTCGGGAAACCCTCGGATATCTTCAGACGAATTGACCGGACTTCTCAAAAGGTCTATGGAAAGACCTTCAAAGATTATCTTCTTTCCCTTCCCTTTATTGAAAGCCTGAAACCCTTCAAGATCTGGATGGACGGGATGGGGCCGTTCCCAAAAACCTTCCACCCCGGATTGAGGCTTGAGGATAAATGGAATCAATACCAATTAATCAAGGACATCGCGCCCATGCCTGAGACGATCATTTTTGACCCTGAAGATATGGGCAGGGGAGAACAATTCTTTGCAAGGAGAAAAAAAGTCGTCCTGAAGCGTCGGGTTGGAAGAGGAGGGAGGAATTTACAATTGATCTCCGAACCATCCGATTTATGGAAACTGGACCCGACTCGCCCCCCCTCTCTTCTCCAAGAATATGTCGAAAGCAAGATTGATGGTCATAGTTTATCCGTNNCCCCATTCGCATTGAGTCAGAAAGATTTCAAGACTGAATCATTCAATCAGAAATCGTGGGAGGCTAAGATATGGTTCGGTGAAAATGAACCCCAATATTTAAAACACAATCTTTACGAAGATGTGGTGGCGAATACAACTCTTCTTATTCCCGAAGCTCTTTTAAGAATGATCAAGGACCTCTCCGTAAAAGTTGAAAGACTTTATGATGGATTAGATCTCTTTAGCCTACCCAAAGCATGCTTCGAATAGCGGATGGATCCCTCCTTTCGTAAACCCCGCATATACCTGCCCTAAATAACAGGGCTTTTCTTTATCTTTAGAATGGAAATTGCCTTCATCCCCAGACCGGAGTTTTCGGGATTATACGGGGTAAATAATCAAATTGAATTTTAAAAACATCCTAATGTATATTTTATTTATTTCAAAAAATATATGTATTTCAATATATTATAACAGTAAGACGCATTGATAACCCAACAATATGTATAATTTTAAAATACATTAAGGTTTAACGTTAAATCATTTTAAAAATAATAAAATAAGAAAACCCTAATATAATCGAATCACTACAAATCATTCTTGTTCCTCCTCCGGAGTTGGCATTAGGTATGCACAAATAAAGCTTGAGGCGATTCAAAAGTTTCAAATAAAAAGAAAGGGGGGAACAGGCCATGTTAAGAAAAAGACAAATTTTAAAAGTTGGGGTGATGGGAGCAGCATTGACACTACTTTCAACACCGGCATTTGCGAGGTCCATTGAATTCAAAGGAGCAGGGACGGCTCTCTGGATCTTCTTAATTATCGGAGCCATCATCGTTCTTCTCCAGCTGATTCCGGCAGCAATCCTCTTCTTCAGCTTCATCGGTTCAGCCACCACAGCAGCCCTTAAGAAAGAGGGGAAGGCGGAGGAAAAAGTGATTCTTTCCGGGTCTGAGACTGTGCCCGTGAAGAAGTAAGATTGACATAAGTTCCGGATTCTGATAGAAAGATCATCCATGAGAATAAGCCTGACTGAAACACATCTTTCTGTCATCTTCTAAACAAAGGAGGGGGCCATGAACATCAAATTAAGTGCCGCAAATATCGTAAGCATTATTATTCTAATGTGCATTCTGGCAGCCATGGTATCGATTGCCGTGATGCAGGTTGTCCGGACGGTTGAGGATATCGGCCCAAAAATTTATGTAGTGGGAGGAGCTGTCGTCGTCGTCGGAGCGATCATTCCTATCATGTTAATTGTCCTCGTTAAGCATTTAAAGAAATTGAATCAAGATTAAGAAATCTTGTTTCGAGATTGACAATTTGCTGTTCCCCCAGATATATAAAAAGAGCAGGGAAAATCAAATCCCTGCTCTTTTTTATTATGAAAGAAAGTAACCTTATTCAATCGATGATGAATTGGGAATGAAACGTTATCATTTATAGAGCTATGCCCCCTGCGGGGAGGAGGCATCAATAGGAGGAAACCATGGATGACCAAGTTTATACAAGATTAGCCAAACACTTGTCATCGTTAGGCATGGGTTATCCGGAAAAAGAAGATCTCTTGGAAATTCTCAGGGAGAATTTCACCCTTTTGGAGGCCGAAATAGCCTTAGCCATTCCGACAAAAGTAATTCCTTTCGAGCCTGTTCCAATCTCTGCGATTGCCCCTCGCCTGAAGATTTCGAGGGAGGAATTGGAATCGGTCTTATCGAGCTTAGCCCAGCGGGGACTTCTCTTTTCAAAAAAGATGAAGGACGGAAGCAAGGGGTATGCCCTCCAGCAGTTTGGATATGGTTTTCCTCAGACCTTTTTCTGGAGAGGGGTGAATACTCCAAATGCGAAAAAGATGGCTGAATTGGTGGCTAAATATTCTGGAAAAGAACAACTGAAAGAGGCGTATGGAGGCACCCGAACAAAAGCTTTCCGCTATCTGCCTGCCACCCCATCTTTTGATCCGGAGAGCCATGCGGTATTTCCTTTTGAAATGATGGAGGAGGTTGTTAAAAAGGCGAACGTGATTGCCCTGGTCCACTGTCCCTGTCGGGCAACCGCCCATTTGATTGGAAAGAAACGGTGTGACCATCCCCTTGAGAATTGTATTAAATATGATGAACTGGCGGAATATTTAATTGAGAAGGGAATCGGCAGGGAGATCAACAGAGAGGAAACGCTGGAAGTCATCCGAAAATCTGAGGAAGCGGGTCTGGTTCACATGGTGGATAATTCAAGGGAAGGCATCAAACACACCTGCAATTGCTGCGGTTGTTGTTGTTGGTCCGTGGGGACAATCAGACGAAAGAAAATTCC
>DCUS01000153.1 GCA_002327885.1 Syntrophaceae bacterium UBA2208 | reverse complement strand
AGCTGAATGGACTGCTGACATACCACCTGCGGGGTAATGGTGGCATTTTGATAGGCCTGTTGAATCTTTTCCCCTCGGTGGAGACGTTCTTTTTCTGAGCCTTTGGGAAGACGGAAGGCTTTGATCACAGCGTCAAAAGATATTGCATCCTCATCAATTGCCCGCAAAAGTCTCTTTTGAATGACCGATGCTCTCTTCCTTATTTGTTCCATCTTTCCCTTTTTTCCCCCACCCTTTTTGGAAGAAAGCCCGGCCACCATCGCCACCAATGAAGCAGAAAGGGCTCCTGCCAAGGCGGAAGCGCTCCCTCCCCCGGGCGTTGGGGTATCCGCGGCTACTTTTTCTAAGAATTGCTTGAGTTCCATATGCCCCCCTCCTAAATGCTAAACGCAAAGGGCAAAGCGCATAGCGAAATTACTTTAAAAAAAAGGATAAACAAGAATTACTCAAATTCCAAAATTCGTTGTTCAATGACCTGACGAATTGAAAACTGCGGGTATTTCAAATAATTTTGGGCGATCCCTTCTAAAACACCCATGGGTATCAATCCCACAATCTCTGATCCTTCTATCTCCACTCCTTTTTTTAAAGCTTCTCCCCGGATGAATTCATACACTTCCGGGATATTGGTCGCCCGATAGTTGGTCAGGTTCATCGAAACCTGAACGATTCCTTTTTCCTTCAGATCAACTCCCATTGCCCTGACATGTGGGAAGCCTCCATCTTTGAACCGAACCTTTTTAGCAATCTCCCTGGCGAGGGCGAGGTCTTTTGTCTCGAGATTAACATTATAGGCTACCAAAGGAAAACGAGCTCCCACAACGGTTGCTCCGGACCTTGGGTTGAAATGATGTGGCCCTTCATCAGGTTTCCATTCGGGATCCTTCAGCTTTTCCTCCAGACCCTCATATTCTCCTCTCCGAATGGATGGCAAATCTTTCCTCTCCGGTTGGGTTGATGCCTCTTCATAGAAAAAAATGGGGATTCCCCTCTTCCCCAATGCCTTCCCGAATGCATGGGCAATCTGAATGGCTTCTTCCATTTCCACCCCCTGAATGGGGATGAAAGGAACGACATCCACGGCCCCCAAACGTGGGTGACCTCCCTGATGCTCCCTCATATCAATGAGATCAATGGCTTGCATCGCCAGAGAGAAAACAGCATCCTTGATCGCCTCGGGCTCACCGATAAAAGTGAATACACTTCTGTGGTGGTCCTTGTCCGAAGAGAAATCAAGGAGTCTCACCCCTCTGTGTTTTTTCACCCCTTCGGCCAGCAAGGTAATTTTGTCCTGATCCCGGCCTTCACTGATATTGGGGACACATTCTAAGAGACGCATGGTTACTCCCGGTAGTCAGTACGCAGCAGTCAATATGCAATGGTCAATTTTAAATGGTCAATGTGCAGTTGCCAACAGTTAGTTGTCAGTAGTCATTGATAATTGCTAATTGTAAATTTTCCATTGATCATTTATTTTTATAAACAATTTTCCCCTTCTTAATCACCACTTCGGTGTGGTCCACCCCGAAGTGGTAAGGGAGGTAACGATAGCCGGGAATGTCGAGCAATAAGATATCCGCTTGTTTCCCGACATCCAGACTGCCAATCTCTTTTTCTCGATCCATGGATTTTGCGGCATGAATGGTCGTCGCTTCAATCACCTCTTTTGGAATCATTTTGAACATCGTACAACCCATGGTCATCATAAGAGGAAGGGATTCGGTCATCGAAGAACCGGGATTTAAGTCTGTTGCGATAGAAACCAGTACGCCTTTTTCGATCATCTCCCTCGCAGGGGGATACTTTTTCACTGAAAGGAAAAAACTCGCCCCCGGCAGTAAAACGGCCGTCACTCCCTCCTCAGCCATTTTTTGAATCCCCTCTTGGCTCACGTATTCAAGGTGGTCCGCGGAAAAGGCACCGACCTCTGCAGCCAGCTCCGCCCCGCCCCCCGGACTCAATTGATCTGCATGGATCTTTGGTTTAAGGCCATATCGCTTTCCTGTCTCGAGAATCTTTTTTGACTCTTCAAGAGTGAAAGCCTTCTCCTCACAGAAGACATCACAAAATTCAGCGACTCCTTCACGGGCCACCTCAGGAATCATTTCTTCGACAAGCAAATCCATATATCTTGATCGTTCGTTTCTAAATTCTTTAGGAAGGGTATGGGCTCCCAAGAAGGTTGGAACGATCTCCATGGGATGAATTTCTCTTAATGCCTTCATCACTTTGAGAATCTTCATCTCGTCCCGGAGGGAAAGTCCATATCCGCTCTTGGCCTCTATTGTCGTCACTCCTTTGGAAATCATCCGATCCAGTCTCTTTTTCCCAAGGGAAAAAAGTTCTTCAAAAGAAGCCTTTCTCGTTGCATCCACCGTGGAAAGGATCCCCCCTCCTCTCCCCGCAATGTCCAGATAGGAAAGGCCTTGAATTCGTTGCTCGAATTCACCCTCCCTTGACCCGGCAAAAATGAGATGCGTGTGGGAGTCAATGAGCCCAGGCATCACCACTTTTCCTGTCGCATTCATTTCCTGCCCATATTGACCTAAAACGAACTCTTTGGGCATTTGATCCGTTTGACCCACCCAGAAAATTTTCCCCTCTTTAACTGTTATCGCTCCGTTTCGAATCACCCCCAATCCGGATTCCTCCTTAAAGGAGGGAGAAAGAGTGAGGAGCTCGCTAATATTCTTGACAATAAGGTCGACTTCACAAAGTACCGGGTTGCTCGGGTTCATTGGGTTTATTGGGTTCGTTGAGTTATTAGATTAATCCGTCATTAAGGTATTCAGGAATTAAAATCTCTTGATCCCATCATTCCTCAATTCCTTAATAACATTTATTTGACTATTTTTTTGAGGGCTTTGATAAATTTCTGATTATCCTCTTTCCTGCCAATCGTTACTCGGGCGAAAGTTGGAAATCCCCATACCTTTCCCGGACGGACGATGATCCCTTCTCTTAAAAAGGCCTGAAACACCTCTTCCGAATTTTTCTTAAAATCAATAAAAATGAAATTCGCCTGGCTGGGAACATAGAAAAGCCCTATCTTATCCAGTTCCTTGTAGAGATATCTTCTCCCTTCGTAAATAAACTGGATCGACTGGATGACATGGTCTTCATCGTTCAATGCAGCCACGGCGGCCACCTGCGCCAGACGATGAACAGGAAAAGGGTCCCTCACCTGATAAAGACAACGGACGAGATCCTCTCTTCCCAACGCATAGCCAATCCTCAACCCGGCCAGTCCGTAAACCTTTGAGAAGGTCCGTAGAATGATCATAGGGTCTTTGGCGTTGAGATAGTCCAATCCATTTGGGGAAAATGCCTCTTCCACAAAATCCCCGTAAGCCTCATCCAGGATAATGATGACATGTTTCGGAAGCTTTGAGAGAAAAGCGTTAAACGACTCCAGCGAGACTGTGGTCCCCGTCGGATTATTTGGATTGCAGATGAAAACCAATTTTGTCTTTCGGTTGACTTTCTTGAGCATCCCCTCGAGGTCATGCTTAAAACCCTTCAACTTTACCTTGACCGGCATTCCTCCCATGATCTGAGTCACATTAACATAGACGGAGAAAGTGGGATCGGCCATCAACACTTCATCCCCTTCATTGACAAAGGCATTGGCAATCATGAGTATTAAGTTATCGGCGCCATTCGAAATAACGACCATCTCCTCAGGGATTGCGAATTTCTTGGCCATGGCCTTTCTCAAAATCGTACAGGGCCCTTCCGGGTAGAGATGGATATTCGGGAGTTCGTTGCGGATGGCTGCTTTTGCCTTTGGAGAGGGGCCAAGTAGATTCTCATTAGAGGCAAGCTTCATCCATCTCTTTGGACCAAACTCCTTTTGGACCTCTTCAATCGACTTCCCAGGAACGTAGGAGGCTATTTTTAGAATCCCTTTTCTCGCCAATTTCTCAATCTTCATTCAAATCACCTCAAAACCCAGCCCTTTCCATTCTTTCTTTTTCCTTGAAAATAGACTTTCATATTCATCGGTTGGACGAATTTTGTCCATCTGGTAGCACTCTTGAAACATCTTTCCAATGGGAGCTTCTGAAATCTTTTCTTCGTAACCTTTTACAAGCTTTAAAACAATCTCATTCGCTTCCTTTCGGGTGAGGCCGATTTGTACAACTCGATGCCCCACCTCTGCATGGATCCGGGGTTCCATTCCACTGCACCTCATCGGTTGACGATTCTTTGCAACGGCAGAAGGATTAAGATGCCAACCGGAGACCGTGGAAGTAATGGATTGGGCGCAGAGTTCATCAATGACCATCTCCGTGCATGGCCCGGAAGCCATGAAGGCATTGGAGACAATGATCAGATGGGTATTTCTCGCCAACGCTTGCCCGACCATCGAGATCAGCCAGAGCATATCTCTGGACGTATTGCAAACATGGTGGATGTGAATGGGGAAAGAATTGTGACGTTCCGCAGAGAAGACGAGAAGCCCAAGAAAATGATGGGCCACAAGAGCAATGGCCGTCCCCCCCGGCCCTCCTGCATAACCTCCCATCAAGGGTCCATACAAGGCGCCCAGGACGTAGGGAGATTGCCTGAGAAAAGCAACTTTTTTCAGCCGCTCAAAATCCACTTTCAACTCGGCAATCGCTGCCACCAACAATCCATCCCCGGGAAAAGCACCGAATTTCTCTTGAGCGGATGCAATGGTCGCGTCGGTTTTTTCACCCGTGGACTGAAAGTTATGGATGCCTATCTGGGGTCGTCCTGCTCGCCTGGCTGCCTCTCGCAACATTTGTGTATTCCAGATGGCGGCTTCCACCTCAATCGGGGACCCCGAGGTCACGAGGATCCCCTTATAACTGGTGATCAAAGGCCCCGAAAAAGTATCCGCATGAGCCTCCTGCGCATAACTTTGAGCAATAGGGAGAAACATTTCTTCGGTCACGGGCGTCCCGACCGCTGAGAAAAAGCAAACCGGATCTCTCCGATCTTCCACCTTTCTCGGAAAAACGGAAACTGTTTCTTTTTCTCGTCCATACCGAACCTCTTGAGGAACGTGATTCAATGCCCATTGTAACTCCTCTTTCGTGAAACGGATCACCCTTTGAGTATCCGTGCAATAAACCCCCAAATCCAGAAAGAGATCCACCGCGGCTTGATAAACTCGATCCGCCATATTATCGTCTGCTGGAATCACACATTCAGGATCGTAGCGGATTTCATATTGTTTCATGAGGAACAGCGCTTTCTTGCCTAACCGCCTATCGTAGTCTCCCTCTTTCATCGCTTCACCAGATTCGGCTCTTCTGATGACTTCCAAAAAATCGAAGAATTTTCCATGATCTCTCATGTTTCATCTCCCTTCCCTCTGCCTTCAAGGCCAACAAGTCTTTTAGCCACCCTGACCGCTTCCATCGCCGACTCCCCGTAACCATCCGCTCCGATCTGTTTTGCCCATTCCGGGAGGACGGGAGCCCCTCCCAACATGACCTTGACTTTGTCTCTCAATCCATTCTCTTGAAGGGCTTCGATCAATTTAGGCATATGGACCATGGTGGTGGTCATCAAGGCAGAAACCCCGATGAGGTCAGGGTTGAGTTCTTTTACCTTTTCAATGAACTGAACAACAGGAACATCTCTCCCAAGATCATAGACCCTGAACCCATTGCTCTCTAACATAATTCGAACTATGTTTTTTCCGATATCATGGACATCCCCCTGGATCGTTCCCAAAAGGACTGTCTTGGGTGAAATCTCTCCTCCCTTTGCAAGGAGATGCTCCCGAAATATCTCAACCCCTGCCACCATGGCATCGGCAGAAATAATCACCTCGGGCAGGTAGATCTCTAATTTTTCAAAACGTCTTCCCACTTCCTTCATCCCTTCAGAAAACCCCTTTTCAATGGCCTCTGTCGGGTCCACCCCTTTCGTCAACGTCTCTTTTGCCAATAAGACCGCTTGCTCCTCATCTCCTTCAATAACTGCCTTGGCCATTTCTTTAAAGAGTTGCATCGAATCTCCCTTCCTCGAATGTTTACTGCGGTGTTTTCTCTGACAATCTAAATGGAAAATTTTGAAATTTCAAGGCTTTTTCGAAGCCCTGATTTTTTAAAAACCCTCGCCTAATATTGAAAAAAGATTGACAAAAAGGAAAGAACGTAATAAACGGTAATGGAGCTAATGGAAAAAGAAAGGGGGGATATCACTTCTTGAAAGAGAACGGCAGGAGATAAGAAATCAGTATTCGAAAAAGAGGAGGTAAACATGGTAAGGCGAAAGTTGATGACAAAAATCGGAATTCTTTTATTAGGTGTGTTCACCCTCATCGGACTCTTTGGGGCCCCATTATGGGCTTCCACCATCACCATCAAATTTGCCCACGGGATGCCCCCGGATGAGGAGGAAGCACTCCATCGAGGGGTCGTTGTTTTTAAGAAGATGGTTGAACAGAGAACGGCTGGAAGAGTGAAAGTGGACATCTATCCTGCAAATCAACTGGGAAAGGAAAGGGAGCAGTTTGAAGGGGTCAAATTGGGAACGATTGAGATGTGCATGATTGCCGAGGGCCCCATGGCCGGATTCTTCCCTGAAATCATGGTGGTTGGAATTCCTTATCTTTATGCGAATGAAATTACCGCCTGGAGGTCCCTGGATGGTCCTTTTGGAAAAACCCTCTTTGAAGAGATGAGGAAGAAAACAGGGGTAAGGGCTCTGGGTATCGGAGAAAACGGGTTCAGAAATTTCACCAATCGTACCAGACCCATCAAATCCCCGGATGACATGAAGGGCTTGAAGATCAGGACCATGGAGAATCCTGCCCACATGGCCATGGTGAGGGCGTTAGGAGCCAGCCCCACCCCTATCGCCTGGGGAGAAGTCTACATGGCACTCCAGCAGGGAGTGGTGGACGGTCAGGAGAACCCTGTCTCGGTTATTGAGGTTGCAAAATTTAATGAGGTTCAGAAATACCTGACCCTTGATGGCCATGTTTATAGCATCCTCCCCATTCTCATCAATGACAAATTCTTTATGTCCCTTCCTGCAGACATCCAAAAGATTATTGTGGATGTCGCAAGAACAGCCACAACAGTGCAGAGAGGACAAAACGTCAAAAAGGTCTATGACGGAGTAAAAAGTCTTCAAGATAAGGGAATGGAGATTTATTCCCCTAATGAAAAAGAACTTCAGATGTTCAGGAATAGGTCTCAAAAACCGGTGCTTGAATTTCTGGATAAAACATTCACAGAAAAAAAGATTGATAAGAAATGGATTGAAATGGCCCGCAAGTCTGCAACGGCATCAGAAAAGGATTAGCTCACGGATCGAATGGAAGGGGGAGTGGAGGGCAATATCCATTCCCCCTTTCTTATTGACACTTGATCCCCTCTCGAAATTCTAAAAGTCTGACTTCCCTGTATTTCTGGTATCCTCTTAGAGATTCCCTTGAAAAAATTTGCCACCTCGATGGCTTTGGGTTTCGCTTCCTTCGAGAAACCAGGGCACCGAATCATTGATACTCATGGGCAACCTTGAACAAGACCCAAAAGGCCCTATTCGGGCGAAGGGTTGACAAAATGGGAGGAACATAATAAATCATATTGGAATCTTCTTATGGCGGGAGCGACAATGATCTTGTCCTTCTATCATAAAGGGAGCCAAACCAAAAATCATTTATCAAAAGGAGGAGGATTACCATGTCAAAGGGAAAGTGGGTCAAGAAAATCGGTTTTCTTTTTTTCGCAGTGGTCACGCTCGCCGTTTTTGTTACCACTCAATTATGGGCGGCCCCGATTACAATTAAGTTGGCTACGGGCATGCCACCGGATGAGGAGGAATGTTTGCATCGAGGGGCAGTGGTTTTTAAAAAGTACATTGAGCAGAAGGCTTCTGGAAGATTAAAGGTGGACATCTACCCATCCAATCAACTTGGAAAAGAGAGAGAGCAGTTTGAAGGCGTCAAGTTAGGGACGATTGAGATGTGCTGGATTGCAGAAGGCCCTATGGCTGGATTCTTCTCTGAGATCATGGTTCTTGGAATTCCATATCTCTACGGAAATGAAGCCACCGCCTGGCGGTCTCTCGACGGTCCTTTTGGAAAAGCCCTCATGGAAGAGATGAGAAAGAAAACAGGCGTCCGTTCTCTCGGTATCGGAGAAAATGGGTTCAGACACTTCTCAACCCGGAACAAACCGATTAAGGGCGTCGATGACATGAAAGGTTTAAAAATCAGGGTCATGGAACATCCGGGTTATATGGCCTTGGTGAAGTCATTGGGAGCGAGCCCAACTCCTATTGCCTGGGGAGAAGTCTATATGGCCCTCCAGCAGGGAGTGGTGGATGGCTGGGAAGCGCCTATCTCTCTGATTGAGTCCATGAAATTTAATGAGGTGACGAAATACATTATCCTCGATGGCCATATTTATAGTTTCCTTCCACTTCTCATCAATGATAAATTTTTCCTGTCCCTGGCTCCGGACCTTCAGAAGCTTCTTGTGGATGCAACCAAAGTCACCCTGGGGGTTAACCGGGGGCAGAATGTTCGTAATGTCTACAATGGGTTAAAGAGCCTTCAGGACAAGGGAATGGAAATCTATGCACCGACAGAAAAAGAGCTCGAAGTGTTCAGGCAGAGATCTCAAAAGCCAGTAATCGAATTCGTGGAGAAGACCTTTGTTGAAAAGAAAATAGACAGGAAATGGATCGGCATGGCCCTGAAATCCGCAAAAGACTCAGAAAAGGAATAAAATTTGATCATCCCTCCATCTCCCTTTTTCTGAGGGGGTGGAGGGATTTTTTAAAAGACGGTCAGGTGAAGATACTCAGGCAAATATCCGAAAAAGTGAGTCACCTTGCGGAGAGGGTCGTCCAAGTGACTCTCGTCGGGATGGTCGCCATCATGACGACCATTATTATTATTCAGGTTTTCATGCGATATCTTTTTCTTTATTCTTTATCCTGGTCGGAAGAGGTCGCTCGATATCTGATGATCTGGGTCGCCTTTTTAGGAGCCAGCCTTGCCTTAAAGTACGGGTTTCATATTGGCGTTGAATTTGTGATCACAAGGATTCCAGACAGGATGAGGGCTTGGGTCAATGGGGTGGCCAAACTCTCTATCCTTGTTTTTTTAATCTTCTTCACGATCGGAGGGGTTCAGGTATCCTGGGCTGTCCGAGACCAGGATTCCCCTGCCTTACTCTTTTCGATGGGTTATGCCTACCTGTCCGCCCCCGTTGGAGGAGTCTTTATGATCATCCATTTGTTAAATTCTTTGATCAAGGATTGGATTAAGTAAAGGAAAGGCTATGGTCCTTCTTGTCTTAGGATTCGTTTTTACAATCAGTTTGCTTATTGGAATTCCAATCGCCTTTTGCCTGGGGTTATGTTCTCTTGCCGTCGTCTTATATACGGGGGATTATTCCATCGTTCTCATCGCACAAAAAATATTTAATGGGATGGATATGTTTTCTCTGATGGCCATTCCTCTGTTTATCCTGGCCGGTGATTTGATGAATTTAGGAGGGGTCACAGATCGGCTCATCAAATTTTCTAATCTCTTAGTCGGGCATATTCGGGGTGGTCTTGCCCATACTCTGGTTGTGGCGGAGATGTTTCTGTCGGGTATTACGGGATCAGCCGTTGCGGATGCCTCTGCATTGGGTACGGTCCTGATCCCCTCCATGGTTAAGGAAGGATATGATGTGGAGTTTTCCACGGCAATTTTAGCGACGGCTGCAACCGCAGGACCGATCATCCCCCCCAGTATCACCATGGTGGTTTACGGGGTAACCATGGGAGTATCCATCGGTGGCCTTTTCCTCGCAGGATTAATACCGGGCATTATCATGGGGCTCTCTATGATGGCCATGGCCTATTATTTTGCACGAAAGAGAAACTATCCACGAAATGAAAGAAGGGCAACCCTTCGCCAGGTTTTGAAGGGGAGCCGGGAAGCGGTCGCCGCTCTCATCCTCCCCGTCATCATCTTGGGGGGTATCATGTCTGGAGTTTTCACTGCCACCGAGGCCGCCGCTATTGCTGTCTTCTTTGCCTTCGTCTTCGGTTTCTTTTTCTTTAAAACGCTGAAGATCAAAGACATTCCAAGAATCCTGATCAACTGCGCGATCACCAGCTCCGTCATCATGTTTATTATTGGGACTGCCAATATTGCCCTCTGGTTTTTGGCAACCCAACAGGTTCCGGAAAAGGTGGCATCCTTTTTCCTTTCTATTTCAGGCAATCCCTATGTCCTCATGTTTATTATCAATATTCTCCTCCTCATCACCGGATGTTTTATGGAGACAGGAGCCGCCATCATCCTCTTCGCCCCGATCCTGGCTCCTATCCTGATTAATGTTGGGTTTCACCCCCTTCATGTAGGATTTATCTTTGTTTTCAATCTGGTGATCGGAATGATCACTCCTCCCTTGGGCATCTGCCTTTTCGTAGGTTGCACGATTGCCAGGATCTCGATCGAACGCCTGTCAAGAGCAATCTGGCCTTTCGTTTTGATCTTGATTGCTGTCCTGTTGATCTTCAGCTATTTTCCAGGTATTGCGATGATCGTTCCCAGAATATTTAATATTGGCGTGTAAAAACCTAAAGGTGAAAGGGGAACGATCGGGAAAGACATTTCTATTCAAAGATCCCCGCTATTTTTTCGACGCCTTGGAGTAACTCTCCGGATTCGATCAGAAGTTGAATTTTTCTGATATCCTCACTGAACCTTCGATCGCCTTTAATTGGAGGCACTTTTTCTCTTACCGCACGGTAAGCCTCTTTAATTCCAATTCCTGGTTGTAGAGGGAGTAAAAACTCCAAACCCTGTGTGGCACAGAGCAATTCCATCGCCAAGATATGCTCAACATTTCTTACAATGTCCCTTCCTTTTCTGGCGGCGATCGTTCCCATCGAAACATGATCTTCCTTGTCCGCAGAAGTCGGAATCGAATCAACGCTCGCAGGATGGGCAAGGATTTTATTTTCAGAGGCCAGGGCTGCCGCGCTCACCTGAACCATCATCAATCCGGAATGAAGTCCCCCCTCCGCGGTGAGAAAGGCAGGCAATCCGGACAATGCTGGATTGATCAGCTTTTCAATTCTTCTCTCAGAGATGCCTCCTAATTCTGAGACTGCAATGCCTAAGAGGTCGAGGGCAAAGGCAACGGGTTCTCCATGAAAATTTCCGCAATTGAGGATCTTTCTTTGTTCTGCGAAAATGAGCGGATTATCCGTTGCGGAGTTCGCCTCAATTTCAAGAATCTTGCGAACATAGGCCAGGGCATCCCTGACGGCGCCGTGAACCTGAGGAATACAACGGAGAGAGTATGCATCCTGAATCTTAGAACAGAATTGATGAGATTTAGCGATCTCACTATGGCGGCCTAATTTTTTAAAGTTTTTCGAAACCGCCAGGGAGCCTGGAAAAGGACGGACTTTCTGAATATCCAGATCGAAGGCGCTCAGGCTTCCTTTTAGTGCATCCAGGGTACAAGCGCCAACAACGTCTGCTATTTTGCAAAGTCGCTCTGCTCTGAGGAGGGATAGAAGGCCAACCGCGGTCATGACCTGGGTGCCATTGACCAGGGCAAGGCCTTCTTTTGCTTTTAGAGTCAGAATGGGAACGCCGGCCATCTCCATGGCTTCCTTCCCCGGCAGGATCTTCCCCTTGAATATTGCCTCCCCCTCCCCCATCAACACAGAGGTCAGATGGGCTAAGGGCGCGAGGTCTCCACTTGCCCCGACTGATCCCTGCTCCGGAACAAGAGGGTGGACACCTTTGTTGATCATGCTAACAAGTCGTTTCAATACCTCCATCCGGACCCCTGAATATCCCATGGCAATAACATTTGCTCTTAACAACATGATGGCACGGGTGGTCGGCTCGTCAAAGTATGAACCTATCCCGACGGAATGACTTCGGATGAGATTCCTCTGGAGATCCTCAATCTGAGAATGATCAATGATCTGATCCGAAAGCAAACCGAACCCAGTGGTCACCCCGTAAATCTTTTGGCCCTGATCAAGAGCCCTCTCAATAAAATCTCTCGATCGTTTCACCTTCTTCTGGACAGAAGGAGAGAGTTTCACTCGGGCCCTTCCTTCTGCGACCTCCAATACATCTTCTAAGGTAAGATGCTCGCCATCNNGTGGATCGTCACTCCCGGAATTTTAATGCCTTTCTCCCTGGCTTCCTCAATGGCCTCTTCATAACCTGCATCCGTATGGCGCATAATGCCGGTCCCCGGATCAGTGGTCAATACCCTCAGAAGTCTCCTCTCCGCTTCCTTTGTACCGTCTGCCACGACGACCATTCCGGCATGGATGGAATAACCCATCCCGACTCCACCGCCATGATGCACCGAAACCCAGGTGGCTCCTGCCGCCACATTGAGAAGAGCATTCAAAATGGGCCAGTCCGCGATGGCATCGCTTCCGTCCCTCATCCCCTCTGTCTCACGATAGGGCGAAGCGACCGAACCGCTATCCAAGTGATCTCTCCCTATCACAATCGGAGCCTTCAATTTCTTTTTAGCTACCATGTCATTAAACACTTTTCCAATTCGCGCCCGTTGCCCATAGCCCAACCAGCAGATCCTGGCCGGAAAAGACCCTGAAATTTTACCTTTTCCCTTGCCAGCCGGATCCAGCGGGCCAGAGAGAGATCGTCTGGAAACTCTTTCAGAATCGCATCATCGGTTCGATAGATGTCCTCGGGATCTCCTGATAGAGCCGCCCACCGGAAAGGCCCTTTCCCCTGACAAAAAAGGGGGCGGATGAAGGCAGGAACGAATCCAGGATAATTGAACGCTTCTTTTACGCCAGCCTGGAAAGCCTGCGCTCGAATATTATTCCCGTAGTCGAAAACAATCGATCCTTTCTTTTGAAATTCCAGCATCGCCCGGACATGAACCCCCATAGAATTCATCGCTCGATGAATATAGGTCTGCGGATCTTTTCTCCGGAATTCAATCGCTTCATCAACGGTGAGCCCGGCAGGAATATACCCGTTTAATGAATCATGGGCAGAGGTCTGGTCGGTCACTAAATCTGGCATAATCCCTCTCTTCACGATCTCCGGATGAGTTTCTGCTGCGTTTCCAACCAAACCGATTGATTTTGGAATTCCTTTCTCCTTAGCTCCCAGGGCCACTATGAGGGCATCTTCCAATCGATCGGCCATCACATCCAGGTATCCTGTTTCAAGACGACGTCGAATCCTTGCCGGGTCAACTTCCACACCTAAAAAGACTCCTTCGTTCATGGTGGTTGCCAAAGGTTGAGCTCCTCCCATTCCACCAAGGCCTGCTGAGAGAACCAGTCTCCCCTTCAACGTTCCCCCAAAATGTTTCTTCGCCGCAGAGGCAAATGTTTCATAAGTCCCCTGAAGAATTCCCTGGGTCCCGATATAAATCCAACTTCCCGCCGTCA
Organism: Syntrophaceae bacterium UBA2208; assembly: GCA_002327885.1. Taxonomy (GTDB): domain Bacteria; phylum Desulfobacterota; class BSN033; order BSN033; family UBA1163; genus UBA1163. The sequence goes on along the minus strand of DCUS01000153.1, from coordinate 7,264 downwards.
TCTGACCGTACATCGTGAGTCCCAGTTCTTCCAATTCCCTGAACTTCTCCCAGTTAGCCCAATTGGGAACCAGCATTGAATTGGAAATTAAAACCCGAGGGGCGTCCCGATGGGTCTTAAAAATTCCGACAGGCTTGCCGGATTGGACAAGAAGGGTTTCATCGATCTCTAAATTTCTCAAACATTTCAACAACAAATGGTAAGCGTCCCAATTTCGGGCCGCTTTTCCGGAACCTCCATAAACAATCAGTTCCGCTGGTTTCTCGGCCACTTCCGGATCGAGATTGTTCATTAACATCCTTAATGCCGCTTCGGTCTGCCAGCTCTTACAAATGATCTTCGATCCTCGTGGTGCTTTGATCCCCACCTGAACCCCTGTTAAGGGTTCCACCCTTTCTTTGACTTTAACCTTTCCTTTTCTCTCTTCCATTTCTCTCCCTTCCATGATTAACAAACCCCTTTTTGCTACGGACCCTAAGGGCAAAGCGCGTGGTTTTCTGCGTAGGCGGATAAATTCCTAATTTCTTCTATAGAAAATCTGAAATGTTATTTATTACAAAGCCGCTTTAAAATCAACATAAAAATTGGAGGTAGGTACCCTCTTAGTCTCAGGAGATTTGGAGTTCCCGCGGGAATGTCGGTTTGGGTATTCTTTCAGAAAATAAGAAATTAATTGATCGGGAAGTTAAGAAGCCTAATACAATTGGAAGGGATTCATCAGTTTACTTCTCCACGTAAAAACCGGTTTAATTCGGATTGAAGGATCCTCCACCCTTTCCCGGCTTTAATGGCTTTGATTCTTCCGATACGAATATATTTTAGAATGGTAGGTTTGGAGATTTTTAGATACTCAATTGCTTCATCAGTGGTTAAAACCCCGTCCTTTTCCGTTAGAAACATTGAGTTGCCTCCATTTGTTTTAAATTTCATGTATTTTAAGCAAAATATGTGCCGATAGTAAAATCACAGGCACCCAATCTCATAACTATTTGATTTCTAAACACCAGCCTAATTTTTTTGGAGATGGGGTGAATATTAAAATAACTTCACCGGNNCTTTGGAAGTTCCTGCCCATTAATTTTTATTGATTTTTTTAACCAATTTAGTAGATTATAATAATGGAAGTTATTCTATGGCTACCTTTGACTTTTTGAATTAAAGCACAAGTTCAATTCTGAGATAATGGTGTTTCCGGTTTGAAAGAATCTGACAGGCGTACTCTAACAGACCGCCGTAAAAAACCCACCCCTGCTTTCAGCCGATATCTCTTCTTCGGTCGAAGAAGAATGTTTCGAAGAAAAGCAGAACAGGAGAAAGGTGGGTATTTAGATTATTATAAATTATCCTCTCTCCGTATCCCCATCCGGATTCAACTTTCCATTGCAATCACAACGATTATATGGTTGACCATACTGATCTTAAGTTTTGTTATTCTAGCTCGGCAAAGGGATCACCTTTACTTGCAGACAGTCCAAACGGGCAAAGTGAGTCTTAACTATTTTGCTAACAACGCCAACATTCCTCTTCTCAATGATGACATATTAAAACTGAACCAGCTGATAAAAGAAGCAACCTCCACAAAGGGCCTTCTTTACGCTATTATTGTAGATCGCAGACAGGTCATAAAGGCTCATACGGACCACACCAAGATCGGGGAAACTCCCCTATCCTTTGAAAATATGGAGGAGGTAAAAAAGGACGAAAATGTTACCTATTTTAATTACACACTTCCCTCTGGTACACACGTTTTGAATTTATCTCGGCCCGTGACCTTTAAAGACAAAGAGTTGGGAGCAGTTCATGTAGGGGTATCTATCGATTTCATCAAAAATTTAATTCAACGGGAGACAATCTTCATCCTCATTATGAGCTTATTAATTATTCTCTTAGGGATATCAATCGCTATATTACTTGGAATCTTTTTCACGCGTCCTATTGCTAAATTAGTTTTAGCGACTCAAGAGATCGGCAAAGGGAATTTTCAATACAGAATTAATTTGATCAGAAGGGATGAGTTTGGAGATTTAGCCACAGCGTTCAACTTTATGGCCCAGGAACTCTGGAAAAAATTGTTGATACAGAAATCCTTCGGCCGTTATGTTAGCCCCGAAATACTTGACATGATTTTATCACAACCCGAGGATTACTGGTTGAAAGGGACGAGGAGTGAAGCCACCATTCTTTTCACTGACATAAGGGGATTTATAGCCCTTTCGGAGACAAGAGAACCGGAGAAGATCGTGGAGGACTTGAACGAATACTTTGGAATTGCAACGGAACTGATATTAGAGTATGGTGGCTACATCGACAAATTTGTGGGCGATGCGGTCTTGGGTGTTTTTGGCGTACCGATTTACTATGCTGACCATGTTGAGAGGGCGGTCAAAGCCGCCGTTGCGATGCAGAAAAAATTTCAACAGAGGGCAAGTGATAACGGTAATCCGCTCCTATCGAGGACTGGGATAGGAATCAACACTGGCGTGGTCATATCAGGTAACTTAGGCTCTCAGGTTAAGATGGAGTATACTGTAATCGGTGACAGTGTTAATGTTGCTTCCCGTATCAATAACCTAGCTGGTCCCGGAGAGATCATGATTAGCAAGAGTATTTATGAAGTGACAAAAAATATAATCTCAGCGAAGCCTCTTCCACCTCAAAAATTAAGGGGCCGATCAGAACTGGTCGAGGTATTTCAAGTGTTAGATATAAAAGAAGGGGATGAATAATACGGAGAAGCGATAATGAACAAAAGACGCCTTGACCTTTGCCGCTTTATTTCCATCGGCTGTTCCATTTTGATTTTTTCGTTGATGGGGGGGTGTGCAACCTTCGGGAGCAAACCCCCTGAAGTTGAAAAATCAAAATCTGAGGGTTCAAAGGTTGAAACTCCCCCTGCTCGGCAGGTTTTTCCCAACTTCATTGCTGTCGTAGCTCGGGAAGGAGATACTTTTCCCTCCCTTGCATCGAAATATTTAAAGGATCCCTCCATGGATTGGTTCATCGCCGAATTTAACGATATGGAGGCGCTCACCCCAGGTCAACCATTGATTATTCCCCTCCACCCTTATCAGAGAGGAGGCCTGACTTCGAAAGGTTATCAAACCGTCCCGGTCCTTAGTTATCATCATTTCTCACTTGACCGAATGGACAAATTGACAGTTACCAAGTCAACGTTTGAAGAGCAAATGAAATTTTTAAAGGACAATGGATATCGGGTGATCACCTTGGACCAATTATTTGATTTTCTAGAGTTCAAGGGCCAAATTCCTGAAAAGTCCGTCGTCATCAACATTGATGATGGCTGGCGTTCAACCTATGATATCGCATTTCCGATCTTGAAAAAGTATGGTTACCCAGCAACGTTGTTTGTCTATACCGATTTAATCGTCGGAAGCGAAAAAACATTAACCTGGGATCTTATCCAAGAAATGGCCAACAACGGTTTGGATATCCAGTGCCACACGAAAACACATCGCAACCTGAACAAGATGAACCAGAAGGAGTCATTTAAAGAATACTTCGAGGCTGTCGAAAAAGAATTATCCGCGTGTAAAACAATGATTAAAAAGAAACTGAATAGCGATGTAAAATACCTTGCTTATCCTTATGGCGACACCAACTCCTTGGTGAATGAGCTATTGAAGAAACAGGATTATCAGGGCGCATTCACAATAAAGCGGGGGAGCAATCCCTTTTTCATCCATAACTACAGAGTAAACCGTTCCATGATTTATGGAGACTTTGATTTGAACCAATTTGAAAAGAATTTAACGGTTTTTACTGAAGAGCCATTAAAGTGAAAAAACTATTTTATCACAAAATCTGGCGAGTGGTTCTGGCGCTGCTGGCGTTTGTTGCTTTTAGTTGTGCGGCGCCGCCTAAGAAGCCAACCGGACCCAAGGCGCCCCTTGAAAAAGATCCCTTCTCCATCCTTTCTGAGAAATACTATAACAAGGCCATCAAATATGAAAAGGAGGGAGAATTACGTAAGGCATTACAAAGCTGGGAGATTGTCGCCAGCCTCACCCCAACCGATGAAGGAGTGACAAAAAAAATAGAGACCTTAAAGACTCAAATCCAAACGGTGGCTGACCAGCATTTCAAAAAGGGACTATCTCATTATCAAAGAAAGTCTATGGAAGCGGCCTGTAAAGAATTTTTAACCGCTCTCAACTATAATCCGAATCACCGGGAAGCGCTAAACTACTTGAAGCACAAATTGGCAGGAGAGGATTATATACTCTACCAAGTGAAGGGGGGAGACACTCTCAAAGAGATTGCTGAGAAAACCTATAATGACCCCCATAAGGATTTTTTAATCGCCTACTTCAACGACCTCCGGATGGATACGAAACTGGTTCCTCGAAATACGCTAAGACTTCCTGTCTTAGAATCTAAAACAGCCAAGTTGACCATAGAACCCAAAGAGTCAGCGAAGGAGGCCGGAGAGATTTCAGCAGAAACAGAAGAAATGCTGTCTAAGGCTCTCGCTTATTATAAGGTCAAAAAATATCAGGAAACAGCGTCAATCATCGAAAAAGTTTTGGAATACGATCCAGCAAACAAACAGGCGCATGATTTAATCAATGAGTCATATTATCAGATGGGGAAATTGCTCACCCAAAAGAAGAAATATCAGGAGTCGCTTGACGTTTTTAATCGTGTGAACTCTGGATACAAGGATGTTAAGGAGTCCGTAGCCTTTGCAAAAAAGCACCTCGCTGGCGAACATTATCTTAGAGGGGTTAAATATTTTACTGAGGAAGAGCTTGAAAAGGCCGTAAAGGAATGGGAAGTAACCCTGACCCTGGACCCCAATCATCCAAAAGCAAAAAAAGACATCGAAAATGCAAGCAGTTTGCTTCAAAAGTTAAAAGAGATTAAATAGGTGGGCGGGAGGGGGACAGCCCTTGACACAGGACAGTCCCTCATAAAGTTGCATCATTTCCCCTCTCACTTTCTTGTCTTTCCTCACCCGGCCTTTGATCCTTGTTCCAACCTTGGTAATAGCAGAGTCGCTGATACACCCGAAATACCTGCCTATTTTTATGTTCGAAAAAGATGCGTGCTTCCTGGCAGGACAGATAGTGTACCCTGGACAAAAGACACCGTTGATGACGCAGCGTTATGCCCATCACAGCGCGGAAAGTCTTCGATCTTCAGGTGAAGTCCTCGATCAGCTCGAATTTAGCGCAAATTTAACACAATATAAAAAAGGGAAAGGCGGAAGTAATTGAAGTTAATAAGGAAAGGCAATTCGTCGGTTACATTTTGTATTTTCCGAAGTCTTCGGGTTTCATATTTTCAATGATGTTTTTAAGTTCATCTCGCTCCTCTGAAAAATTAGAGGCAAGGATTCCCATTTGTTTTGTGGCTTCAATCACTGATTCGGTAACAAAGATAGGAGCCTTCAGCCTGACAGCGAGGGCAATCGCATCGCTGGGGCGGCTATCCATAATGAGCTCTTCTCCTTCCACATCAAGATAAAGATGGGCATAAAAAGTATTTTCTTTTAAGTCATGAATGACCACCCGGTTAAGAACAACCTGAAAGGTATCCAAAATCTGTTTCATGAGGTCATGCGTCATGGGCCGGAGCGTGACCACTTCTTCGATCCCCCTTGAGATGGCCTCCGCCTCAAAGACTCCGATCCAGATCGGCAAAGCCTTTTGTCCGGAAAGATCCANNTCCATACCCTATCTGTCCTTTAAAATTGAAATTAAAAATTTAAAGGACCCCCTTGCCGAAATGGTCCCCATTCATTCTTTTTTAATCATTTTTGAGATTTAAACTTATTTTAACTTGTAGGGCATGGATGTCAACCCCAGCCCCGAGAGACTACCAAAAATGACCGACTATTTGTGGGAAAAGGTTCTGTGGATATGAAAAAGAATATTGAAATGTTCCCTTATTCTTTGTTGGGGGGATGGAAAGACTCCGGAGCAATCCGCTCTCTGCGTAATATCCGGCGCCGATCCTTTGGAAAAGAGAGTGTGATGGTTGTCCCTCTCTTTAAACGACTTTTTACTTGAATACATCCTCCTTGCTCCTCTACCACTCTCTTGGCAAATGTTAATCCCAACCCTACCCGTTCAGGCCGGGTGGAGAAAAAAGGCTCAAATATCTGATCCAGATTTTTATGAGGAATTCCCTCCCCCGGGTCGGAAATCGACACCCCAATGTTTTCCTTATCTCCAGAAAGAGCGACCTTTATTATTTTCCCCTTCTTCCCCGCAGGGGTTATTGCAAGGGCCTCCATGCTGTTTTCCAATATATAGATAAGCGCCTTAGCCATGAGCTCCTTATCAATGAAGAGTTCCCCCTCCCCTTTTAAAATCCCCGTTTTTAGGTTGATGGGAATTCCTTTGGCTGCCGTCTCCTTGGAAAATGTTCGCAGGAGGGTTTCGATCACCTCATCCATCTTTTCTTTCTGAAAAATGGGTCTCGGAATCAGCACATATTCCTCCACCCGTTGAATCAAGGTTTCAAGCCTCTTCGTTTCCCTGAGAATTTGATGAAGATAAGATTTACCTTTTGTCAACGTGGAGAATGTCTTTAAAAGACGCTGGGCATATCCTCCGATGGCAACGATCGGGTTTCGAACCTGATGGGCGATCTCCTCTACCATCATACCGAGGCTCGCCCAACGCTCCATCTCCAATCTCTCCCTCTCCAACTTTTTCAATCGTTGAATTTCTTGGAAAGAAAAAGAAATAAATACCTCTCCCTCTTCCTTAAAGGTAGTGGTAAAGAGGTGCACGAAAATCTTTGTCCCGCCCTTTTGTCTTAAAAGCACTTCTCCTTCAAATCCATTTTTGTAAAGCGAGAGGTAGATGATGTTGGGGAGGAAATAGATCATGTCCTCTTCCAAAAAAAGCATCCGGATCCTCTCCCCTTCTATTTCGTGTCTCGAATAACCGAAGAGATGTTCGGTATAGCGGTTGGTGTAAAGGATTTTCGAGTGGGCATCGGTGAGGATAAAAGCCACTTGAACCAAATCGAGAAAAGGGGGTCTGCTTTTTAGAATCTCAACCATTGTCGGCTCCAACAAAAGCTTCAAAAAGGCCCCTCGTGATCCAAGAGGGGGTTAGAAAGAAAGGAAGTTCAAAAAACAATTTGGAAGTACCTCCATTTTATTCTACCCGTTCAAAAAGTCAATACGAATAAATTCTTTTGAGTCATCCCTCAATCTTAGGAGACTGCGTAAGCGGAAAAAACAGAAATAAGGGGAAAAGGGAAGGAGGAATTATCGTTTTTCTTGACA
>DCUS01000049.1 GCA_002327885.1 Syntrophaceae bacterium UBA2208 | reverse complement strand
AGAACAAATTTACCGTGGGATGAAGACAGCTGGGCAATACTTGCTACCGAAGCTTATGATAGCCTCGGGTTACTCTACAGGATTCAGCTTGCCTTCCAGTCTCCTTGCTACGACGCGCCTGCGGCCAATGCCGATACGAGTGTTATTTATGACATGATGACCGGCGTTTATTCTTTTAACTTTTATTATGGAGGTTCGCAAGGCGGAGGATATCGCAAGTTTATTGAACCGCTTCCGCCAAAGATGTGGGCGCCGGCTTCAATAGCAGGAGAAGGCGTTCGCTGAGGTTGAGAAGACTGTCATGCGTTTACTGACGCTTTCACCTGCGGGAGGCGTCAGCATTTTTACAATAAAGGAAGGAAGTAAGGAGGCAGAATGGAATCAAAGAAATTTGATGTAATCGTGATCGGGGGAGGACCGAACGGGTTAACCGCAGGATGCTATCTTGCGAAAGCGGGGCAAAAGGTTCTCATCGTGGATCGCCGATCGGAAATTGGGGGTGGTTGTGCAATGGAGCAATCCTACGTGAAACATTTTTGGCACAACACTCATGCGATCTATTTCCCCATGGTGGATTGCGCACCTGCTTATAAGGATCTGCAATTGGATCAATATCCATATAATTTGAAGCATATCTATCCCCCTCATCAATTTGCAATGCTCTTTAAGGATGGGCGTTCGATATCCCTATATTCAGATGTCGAAAAGAGTGTGAACTCTATTTCCCGATTTTCCCAAAAGGATGCCAAAAATTACAAAGATCTCTACATCGAGGCCAAAACGCTGTTTGAGGAATTCATTGCACCCGCGACTTACATTCCACCCTATCCGACATTGGATGCGCTTATGAGTATGAGTAGAACGGAAGTGGGAAGAAAGGTGCAGGTGTGGGGTGAACAGAGTCCCGTGACCTTTGTTAACGAGCACTTTGAGAATGACAAAGTCAAGGCTCTGATGATGCATACCATATGCATGTGGGGTTTGGACCCGGAAGCGGCGGGGCTGGGCTTTCTAATTCCTCTGTATATCAATAGATCTACAAATTACAGGCTTGCCGTAAATACTTCCCATTCCTTGACTCAAGCGTTGATCAAACATCTTTATGCGAATGGCGGCAAAATCCTTGCTCCTAAAATCATTAAGAGGATTATCGTGGAAGGCGGCATCGCCAAAGGGATAGAATTCAGCAATGGCGTCATCGTTGAGGCGGAAAAAGCGGTGCTCAGCACGTTGGATACCCACCAGACGTTTCTCGACTTGGTCGGGGAAGATAAACTGAGCAAGGATTTTGTGCAAGGGGTAAAGGGTTGGCAATGGGAGCACTGGAGTTTTTTCACTGTTCATATCGATTTGGAAGCGGCGCCTCAATTTATAGTCCCGGATGTGGACAGCGCCCTGATTTACATTATGGGCTGTGAGAGCGCGGAGGATGTTGTTGAGCACTATAGAATAATCGGTCAGGGAGAGGTGGGTAAAGAATCAGGCTTTACCTGCAGCTTTCCGACACTTCATGACCCAACTCAAGCTCCTCCTGGGAAACACACAGGTTTAATTTCAAAAATGGTCCCCTACCGTTTGAAGGAAGGAAAGGACCAGTGGTACAGCTTCAAGTTCAAGCAGGAGCAGGCCATGGCTTGCATGGAATTGTTAAGGCGTTATGCGCCAAATCTCACCGACGACAATATCAGGGCCTTCTTTGTGAATACACCGTTGGATACGGAGAATCGATTCTCGAATATGGTAGAAGGCTCTATCAAGCAGGGTGCTTATACCCTTCTCCAGATGGGTTACAATCGCCCCAATCCGGAATGTTCTCAGCACCGCTCGCCGATAAAGAATTTATATATGGGCGGCGCTTGCACCTATCCTGGTGGGACGGTGTTGATGGCGATCGGTTATCTTGCCGCGAATGCAGTTGCGGATGATTTTGGGATAAAAAAATGGTGGCCTGAACCCGAGATGGTCACAAAGGCCCGACAAAAAGGAATCTTATAAAATTCATTTTAGAGAAACAAGTGTGTCTTTAGGTTAAAAGGTTCTCTTTAGGGAACTTTGAAAGGAGATCATGAAATGGCGGATCAGAGTTTTGATATCGTGATTGTGGGAGGAGGAACGAAAGCCCTCTATACGGCCATGTATTTAACCAAGTTCGGCGGGTTGAGCGTCGGCATTTTTGAGGAAAAACTCGAACTGGGTGGCGGTTTGTGTTCTTTTGAAGCTACAGGCGGTTTTGTCGACAATCCCTGTTCATATATTATGTGGGACTGGTATTTTGACATGTTTCTAGAGGATGTCCCTGAATTTCAGGAGGGATTTGAGTGGATGAATATGAAATGCTCTTATACGACCATTTTTTTAAAAGAGCAGTCATGCCTTACATATTATATGGAAATGAACGATCCCACACAAGAATTGACGGCCAGGGAAATTGCGAGGTTTTCAAAAAAAGATGCGGAAACCTGGCTTTGGATGTGGGAAAAATACAAAAAAGTTTGGTTTCCTTATATCCATGAATGGATGTGGACTCCCGCCCAGCCCATTGGAACTCCGGATGGCCTGGAGAAATTGATTTACGATCCAAACTCTGAAATAGATCCTTATTGGATGCACATGTCCCCAATAGAAATGTATAGGGAAATTTTTGAAAGCCCGGAAGTGATTGAATCCCTGGCTAAGGCAAGTATGGGTTGGGGATGGGAGTTAACTCAACGCGGGATGGGGTTTGGGGCGTTAATCTTTGTACCCATGACACTTTGTACAAACCTCCGAAGCGTAAAAGGAGGATCGCATCAGCTTGCTCATGCCGCCCAGAAGGTCATTCTGCAAAATGGAGGGAAAGCGTTTACGCAGCGTGCTGTGAAAAAGATCATCATCGAAAATGGAAGGGCAACCGGCGTGCAGCTCGCGGATGGTACGCAAGTAGAGGCGAAAAAGGCAGTACTTGCCAATATAGAACCCCGCCAACTCTGTTTTGATTTGATTGGAGAAGAATATTTTAGTCCGAAGATTTTAAAGAGAATAAAAAATACGGAAAATACGGCCATTGTAGATTTATCGGTTGATTGGTATTTTAAGGACAGGCCTCGCTATATTGCAGAAAAATTCAATCCCGATGTTTGGAATTCGGGTGTCACCGATTTGGTCCTAGGCGGTGGAGATGGGGGAGAAGCATTGGTGCGGGATTGCTATGAAAGAAGACTCCGGCAAATACCGTCCAAAATGTGGTTATACACCGGTGGATACGGAGCACCGGACGGCCTTGTGGCACCAAAGGGGATCGATTACATTTGGAAAACGGAGCAACTGATCATTCCTGCAACTCAGTGGACAGAGAAGCAATGGAAAGAATTTGAAAAAAGAATTGCAGGAGATATCCTTGAGGTGTGGCAGCAATATGCCCCGAATCTGACCTGGGACAATGTGATAGGATATTCTCCACAGACTCCTTGGACCGTTGCAAGGACCTCCAGAAATTTTGGCCCACATGGGAACTGGGGCGTTCTAGATCATACGAACAAACAATTTGGGAGGAATAGACCAATTCCCGAACTGGCCGATCATAGAATGCCGATAAAAAACCTCTATGCCACATCATCCGCCTGGCATCCTTTTGGAGGTGTGATGGGTGCACAGGGATATAATGCTTACAAGGCCATGGCAGAGGATCTAGGTTTAAGGAAACCTTGGGAGGAAAAGGGACGTCCTTACTAAATAAAAAAGAGGGGTAACTATTCAGCATAAAAGTTTC
>DCUS01000201.1 GCA_002327885.1 Syntrophaceae bacterium UBA2208 | reverse complement strand
CCGGTTCGTGGAGCGTGATGAATCGCGGCTTCGCATCACAGAGGATGGTGTCGGGGCCATAGTTCTCATAAAAAGGTTCAAACACAATCACCTCTTCGCCAGAATTAACGATGGCCATCAGGGAAGAGATCATGGCCTCCGTCGATCCGCAACAGACTGTAATTTCTCNNGTACCAGGCAAATTTTTCAGCAATGACTTGACGAAGGTTTAGGGTTCCCCAGGTAATGGCGTATTGGTTTAAATCCGCGCGGATGGCCTTCAAGGCTGCTTCTTTAATCTCTGCGGGGGCTGGAAAATCGGGAAAGCCTTGTGCAAGGTTGACACCACGATGTTTGAGGCAGACACGAGTCATCTCCCGGATGACCGATTCNNGGAAGAAAATTCTTTCACCATATGATTTTTTGCCTTCTCCTTTTCCGAAAGATGTTCTTAATATAAAGAAAAGGCATGAATCAACCTTAATGCGGTAGACAGCGGTCAGATCATGCCTCCGCTCTTTGGAGAGTGTTATGGGGTCAAATCATTGCGGGCAGTTGCCCAAATCTGATCCTGCATCCTATTTTTCAACGGATGATTTTCCCGGACCAGAGGTCTTCCAAAAAGACTCTCCAGGGGAGGATTTCGATCCTGGCCGTAACCGAGCGGGGTTGTGGATCACAGGATACCAATATGCGACGGCGGGATCTGTATTCCTCCCCGAAGGCGGTCAGCCCTTTGAGATGTTGGGGCTGGGCGGAACTCGTCCCTTTAACCTCGATGACGACTTCGTGGTCCCCCAGGATGAAATCGACTTCCAACTGGGAGGCTGTTCGCCAGTAAGAGATCGAATAATGCAGTCCCGAGTAACTGGCATAAGCGGACAGTTCCATGAAAAGGAAGTGTTCGAATGCCCTCCCGAAGAGTTCGGATCCCGTTTCAACGCGCCCGCGTTTGGTCAGGATCCCAACCACTCCAACGTCAAAAAAATAGAAACGGGGAGCAAGAATGACGCGTCGTTTGGGCCGTTTCTGATAGGCGGGGATGAACTTTCCCAGGAGCGTATCCTCAAGGATCTGGTAATAGGATTTTACCGTCGGAGCACTCACCCCACATTCCCGGGCAATGTTGGTAAACTGGATCATCTCTCCGTTGCCCATCGCTGCGATTTCAAGAAAACGGCTGAAACCTGGGATGTTCCGGGTAGCTGCTTCCGCAGCGATTTCTTCCTGAAGATAATCTCCCACATAAGCTTCCAAACGCGTACGGGCCATATTGCTGCCGTAATGGGGAGGCAGAAGTCCGTCATTCAACGCTTTTTCAAGGGAGAAATCTGGGATTTCGGGGAACACAAGGGGAAAAAGTTCATAGCGGATGGCGCGCCCTCCAAGCAGGTTGGCATGTCCCCGCCGTAATTTTCTGGCGCTTGATCCACAAAGGATAAAGCTCAGCTTGGTGTTTTCTATAAGCCAATGAATTTCATCTAAGAGATCCGGAACTTTTTGGACCTCATCTATAACGACAGGTCTGTCTTTAGTATCTACACGCCTGGCCAAAGCCAGACATTCTTCCCGGAGCAAAGAAGGCTGATGCATAAGACGCCGATACTCGTCGGAAAGGAGCAGGTCATAGCGTTTGGAGGTAGGATAACGCTCCTGGAGTAAGGTGCTCTTTCCCGTCTGGCGCGGTCCCCAAAGAAAACAACTCGACCTCTCCGGCAGCGCAATATGAATGATTCGTTTATACATGACAAACAAAATATCACATTTATTTTATCATGTCAAGAAAAGAATTGATCCACTCTATGTCGACCCAATCGTTATGCTCTCTTTCCATCGGAAATGAACAAATCGTGATGTGAGTCGCCCTTCACCCTCTCCAGGTGAAATGGTTAACGTCGCAGGGGACAAAAAAAGAAGAAGGCCGGGTTTCGGCATGGTTACCCTTCTTAAGATGCGGACGATGGAAGGATTTTATGTAATAAAAAGTAGCTATTTGTAATAATTTTCTTGACATACCGCGGTGGGCCTGTTATTATTTTTTTCAGGAAGGAGAGCTTATGTCAGGGGAGATGATGAATACGAAAGAGGTTGCCCAATATTTGGGAATCCATGAGAAACAGGTCTATGCATTGATCAAATCCAAAAAGATTCCATCCACCCGGGTAACAGGGAAGTGGGTCTTTCCAAAGAAATTGATCGACGACTGGATCGACTCGAGTGCTAAGGGTGGCCTTGAACAGGCTCGAAAGAAAAGCAAGCGAATCGAAGGGGCACTTCTGGCATCGGGGAGCAATGATCCCATCCTGGACATGCTTCACACTTATATGAGGAAATCGTACCCTGAGTTCTATATCTTTTCTGCCAATACGGGCAGCACCGATGGACTCAGGGCACTCAACATGGGCTATACTGATCTTGCTTGGTCCCATCTTTTGGATCCGAAGAGCGGTGAATACAACATCCCATTTCTATCCACCTATCTGCCCAACGTGAAGCCTATTGTGGTTAATCTCTTTCAGCGGGATCTCGGATTCTTGGTGGTCCCCAAAAACCCTTTTCATATTCGTGGATTTGAAGACCTGACTCAAAAAGGGGTGAGGTTCATCAATAGGCAGAAGGGTTCTGGCACAAGGGTTCTTTTGGACCATCACCTAAAGAGATTAAAGATTCCGACCTCCAGAATTCAGGGATATGAGAGAGAGGTCTACACCCATTTTGAAGTGGGCCTATCCATTCTCTCCAAAGAAGCCGATGCTGGCATTGCCACAATTGCCGTCTCAAAACTCCTCGGCCTTCCGTTTATTCCAATCACCCAGGAAAGCTTTGATATGATCCTTGACCAATCCACCTTTTTCGAAAAGGGGATACAGGCTTTTATCGAGATCCTGAATACAGAAGAATTTCGGGATAAGGTTGAAAGACTGAGCAACTACGACTTCAAAAATTCAGGTAAGATCCTTTACTCGGAAAAATAATAGAAGGGGAAAATAGAAATGAGACCGGTCCTCTTGTTCGTTTTTACAATGATTGTTTTGTTATCAGCACCAGGAATGAATACTGTTCAAGCTCAACAAAAAAATATCATTCTTGCCACCACGACGAGCACTCAGGACTCGGGACTCCTTGATGTCCTCGTCCCGGTCTTTGAAAAGAAGACGGGTTTTTTTGTCAAGACGATCGCTGTGGGTTCGGGACAGGCCATGGCCATGGGGCAAAAGGGAGAGGCGGATGTGCTTCTGGTTCATTCTCCTGCTGCCGAAAAGAAATTTGTGGCCGAAGGCGATGGAATCAACCGAAGGATCATTATGCACAATGATTTTATTATTGTAGGACCACCTGGAGACTCAGCGAAAATCAAAGGAATCAAATCGGCCTCAGAGGCATTCAAAAAGATTGCTTCAGCCAATGCCCTGTTTTTATCAAGAAGTGACAAGTCAGGAACGCATACCAAGGAGATGGATATCTGGAAAGCGGCGGGGATAAAGCCTGACGGGGAGAAGTGGTATCAGCAAACCGGCCTCGGAATGGGTCAGACATTGAACGTTACTGCTGAGAAGAAGGGTTATACTCTTGCTGACCGTGGAACGTATCTGGCATTGAAGAAAAACCTTGGACTCGATATTTTAGTCGAAGGAGATGCCATACTCCTTAATGTCTATCATGTCATCGAGGTCAATCCTGCCAAATGGCGCAAAGTCAATGCCGCCGGAGGAAAGGCATTTGCCGACTTCATGGTTTCTAAAGAAACTCAGGATATCATTAAGACCTTCGGAGTGGATAAGTTCGGGTCGCCTCTCTTCTTTCCGGATGTTGGGAAAAAGGAAGAAGAGCTGGGAAAATAACCAGTGATCAGTGACCAGTAATCAGTGACCAATGATCAGTGATCAGTGACCAACGGTCAATGGATAATGGCCGATAACCCATGGAGTGTAAATAGCTTATGGAACTCATCTTCGAAGGGATTAAAAAAGCTTTCTGGTTGTTAGTTACCCTTGACCCTGAGGTCCTGGGAATTACTTTCTTGTCTTTACAGATCTCCGGCACAGCCACGCTGATTAGCCTCTTCATCGGGATATCTATTGGAGTAACCGTTGCCCTCTCCAGGTTTACGGGGAGAAGGATCGTCGTAAGCCTCATCAATACAGGAATGGGCCTTCCACCGGTCGTAGTCGGTCTTTTCGTAACGATCTTTTTATGGAGAAACGGCCCACTCGGCTTTTTCGGGATTCTCTATACCCCCGCAGCCATGGTTATTGCCCAGGCGGTGATTGCCACGCCAATCGTGATGGGCATTACCCTGGCAGCCATTCAACAACTTCCTCAAAAACTCCAGCTTCAAATACTGGCTCTTGGAGCAACCCGGCTCCAGATGGTCTGGATACTGATCAAGGAAGCAAAACTCCCACTTTTGGCAGCCGTGATGGCAGGGTTTGGCGGGGTGATATCAGAGGTCGGCGCTTCCATTATGGTCGGTGGGAATATCAAGGGCTATTCACGAGTACTTACGACAGCAACCGTCATGGAGACGAGTCGTGGGAATTTTGATATCGCCATCGCTCTGGGGATCATCCTCCTCTTGCTCGCCTACTTCATCAATTTAATCCTTACGCATATTCAACAGAGAGAAAGGCCGAGGTAATGGAAAAGTAATCAGTGATCAGTAAACAGTGACCAGTGAATGAAGTGCAGTAAGCAGGAGGCAGGTTGCCCGATGGGGACTATTTTGGAAGTAAAAAATCTTGAGGTGAAAAGGGGAGGGACGGTGATCCTTAGCGTGTCTTCTCTTCTAATAGGGGAAGGAGAGGTCCTTGCCTTGATCGGACCCAATGGATGCGGGAAAACGACCCTCCTGCAAACATTATCTTATTTATCAAAGCCTTTTCAGGGCGAAATCTTCTTTAGAAGAAATAAGGTTGAAGCAAATCACTCTGTTTTGGAATACCGAAGGAAACTGGCTATGGTCTTCCAGGAGCCGCTCCTTTTTGATACGACGGTCTTTAACAATGTTTCATCCGGTTTAAAAATTCGGGGAATGAAGCGGAGCGAAATCCATGACAGAGTCATGGAAGAGTTGGGTCGATTTGGAATAAGTCATCTCAGCGACCGTTCTGCAAAAACGCTTTCAGGAGGGGAGGCACAGAGAACGAGTCTTGCCCGGGCATTTGCACTTCGACCGGAAATTCTCTTCCTTGACGAACCATTCGCTTCCCTTGACCCTCCCACCCGAGATTCCCTTTTAGAAGATTTAGAGCATATCCTTCAACAAACGCGAACCACTGCGATCTTCGCTACGCACGATCGCCTGGAGGCCTTGAGACTTTCAAATCAGATGGCGGTGATGAACCAAGGAAGGATCCTACAATCCGGCTCCCCTGAAGAGGTGATGAACCAACCTGTGACCGAGTTTGTGGCTTCATTTGTGGGAATGGAGACAATTCTTTCTGGAAAGGTGATTAAAAAAGAGGGTGGAACTTTTTTCGTTTCTGTTGAAGGGCAGGTGATTGAGGTTGTGGGAGATATTCATTCAGGAGAAAAGGTGGTTCTGTGCATTCGTCCGGAAAATGTCACTCTCTTTACCCAAGCCTCCAAGGAAGGATCAAGCGCCAGAAATGTATTT
Source organism: Syntrophaceae bacterium UBA2208 (assembly GCA_002327885.1). Lineage (GTDB taxonomy): Bacteria > Desulfobacterota > BSN033 > BSN033 > UBA1163 > UBA1163. Next base: position 420 of record DCUS01000201.1, on the reverse strand, counting down.
CCGGGCAAAATCGTGAAGATTACCTCCTTAGGCCTCTATTATAAAGTCCACCTTCATTGTGGATTTCCACTTGTCGCCTATATAACGAATCATTCTTTAGAAGAGTTATCGTTGGTCGAAGAAAAAGAGGTAAAGGCTTCTTTTAAAGCCACTGCCATCACTGTGATACGAAAAGGAGAAAATTGAGAGGGGGTAAGAATTTATTTCAGGCGATTTTCAGAATCGTATAATTTTTGGCCCCTCCTGGAGTTTGTACCTTTACTTCATCATCCACTTCCTTACCGATTAAAGCCCTTCCCAGGGGAGAGGCGATTGAAATCTTACTGGATGAGATGTCCGATTCGTCGGGTCCGACGATCTGGTAGGTGACTTGGCCTCCATTACAGAGATTCTCTAAAGTAACCACAGAGCCGAAGCCCA
>DCUS01000018.1:31001-59366 GCA_002327885.1 Syntrophaceae bacterium UBA2208 | reverse complement strand
AATTTTATGCAACTGCGAGGTAGAGGCATCATATGGATAATCAATTTTTATTGAGTTTGATCGTTGGGATTTCTGTTGGGGGGGCTGCGGGATACTTAGGATCTCTGATGCTTAGCAGAAGAATGGCCCTGGTGGCCGGTCCCCTCGGACATTTGACCTTGCCGGGCATCGCCCTGGCTTTGATGTATGGGTTTAATGTTTCATTGGGTGCATTTCCCTTTGTGATCGTTGGAATCATTTTGATCTGGTTTTTTGAAATAAGAACGAAATTGCCAATGGAGGCTTTGACCGCTGTTGTTTTTGCTTCAGGGGTGGCGATCACTTTCCTGTTTTTGCCTATTGAACAGGCGGAAGCCGCTTTAGTGGGGAACGTTTCAAGGGTACGTCCTGCCGAAGCCATCATTTCAGTCGTTTTAGCTTTTTTTCTCTTTTTAGTCGTCAGTAAAATTTACCCTAAAATAGTATTGATAAATATCTCTGAGGAGTTAGCCCAGTCTGAGAAAATAAATATTAAAAAGTATAATTTCATTTATTTAGGCGCTATAGCCCTTATCGTTGCATTGGGTGTAAAAATGGTCGGTGGCCTATTAACCGCAGCGTTAGTAGCGATTCCTGCTTCCGCTGCCAGAAACCTGAGCCGGAATTTGGCCCAATATGCCTTTGGGGCGATGGTGATTGGGATAATATCTTCTTTCTTAGGGATTCTCTGTTTTAAACTGACAGGATTTCCGGCAGGCCCATTGATCATTTTGGCAAGCACTTCAATCTTTTTGATTTCGATTATTTTCAGAAGATAGATTTAACTTCGAACTACCTTCGTACTTAAAAGAAAATCAGAGGGATCAAAAGAGGAAAGATGGGTCAGCATAGGGATCAAGAGCTTTTTCTTTCGATAATTCGTTAAAGAAAGGAGTGGCCTATGGAAAAGATGTTTGAAGAGTTCAAACTTGGTACTGTCAAGTTGATGAATCGGTTCGTGTTCCCGCCCATTAAGCTTGCCTGTGGCAATCCTGACGGCAAGGTAACGGAGAGACAGCTCCAATTTTACAGCCAGATCGCCAGGGAGGATAAAATGTTTTTATTGCAAGAAAAGAAGAAGGAGGCAATATGAGCAAGGTAATGGAAGTCACGGATCAAACTTTTGAGAAGGAGGTTTTAGAGGCAGACTTTCCCACAGAGGTCGATTTCTGGGCGCCATGGTGCGGCCCTTGTCTTAGGGTTTCACCCATCTATGACAAACTTTCAGGAGAATATGAGGGCAAATTTAAATTCTGCAAAATTAATGTGGATGAGAATCCCCAAATGGCAACGAAATACCAGATCATGAGCATCCCAATGCAAATGTTCTTTGTTGATGGCCGGAAGGTGGATGAAATCCTCGGTGCCGTTCCTGAACGCGTGATTCGGTCGAAGGTTGAGGATATTCTAAAAAGGTTGCCGACTGATGAAAAGAGAGGCTTAAAATAATTTTAACCTCCTGGAATGGGTATAATAAACAGCATAGCGAGAGACTCAGGAAGTGGGCAGAGAAAACCCAGAGTGCTCTTCAAGGTCCTGGTCGAGCTTCAGGAAACGAGATAAATGGCGGTAGTGTTGTGGAAAGTCTTCACCGCGGGAGCAGAACCGCAGTGTGATTTCACAGGGGGGGTGCCACCCCTTACGGGCTCCAGGTTACAATACCTTATTGATGAAATAGTTAGGGAAAGAAAACAGATGATGAAGATGACGCAATTGCATGCACAAAAACAGGCATTTTTCAACACCACCCGGGTTTTCAAGAAAAGCGTTCCTATTCTGATGGGTGTGCTGATGCTTTTAGCCCTGGCAGACACCCTGATTCCCAAACAAACCTATCGTTTAATTTTTTCAGGAAACTGGTTCTTCGATCCCTTGATTGGTGCGGCGCTCGGAGGCATTTCCGGGGGTAACCCTCTTACGAGCTACATTATCGGGGGTGAGTTGCGTCGCCAAGGAGTTAGCATGATGGCCGTCACAGCCTTCATTGTTTCATGGGTAACGGTTGGAATGATTCAGCTACCAGCCGAAGCGCTCATGCTGGGAAAAAGATTTGCGATCGTTCGGAACGTAGTCAGTTTCTGTACTTCAATCGTCATTGCGGTTTTCACTGTTCTGACCATTGGAATAAAATGATAAAAAAAATAATTGAGAAAGTCGGATTCAGCGAAGCATTCCTTTTGTTAGCCGTAATCGGCTATGTGATTCTTGGGATTTTTGATTTTGCTTTGTTGAGGAATGTTCTGTGCGCCCTGACAAGAATCATTGCGCGAATTGCTCCCGTTCTGTTGATCGTCTTCGTGGTGATGGTTTTCGCCCATTTATTTTTTGAGGGCTCAAGGATCGTCAGGTTCTTGGGAAAAGGATCCGGCTTCCGAGGCTGGATGGTTGCCATTGTGGGGGGCATCGTGTCGTCAGGACCCATCTACATGTGGTACCCGCTGCTGAGTGATTTGAAAGAGAAGGGAATGACAGTTTCCCTCATTGCCGCTTTTCTGTACAATCGGGCCATCAAAATTCCTTTGCTTCCCATGATGGTTCACTATTTTGGATGGGATTTCGCTCTTGCCCTGTCGATCTACATGGTTCTTTTTTCCGTGGTCAATGGAGTCATTGTTCAACGCCTGACCCAGCGAGGAGCAGAAGAATGAAAATAGCGGTAGCCGCAATAGGAAAAGAAGAGACTTCCGAAGTTAGCCCCCGCTCGGGACGGGCGAAATTCTATTTGATCTTCAATGAGAAAGGGGACCTCCTCGAAGTGATATCCAATCCTTTCAGCCGGGGGGGAGGTGGTGCCGGTTTTGGGGTGGCTAAAATGCTGGCGGACAAAGATGTGGATATCGTAGTTGGCAGACAGGTCGGCGAACATATGGACGAAATTCTTAAGTCGAGAGGTCTGAAGTATTATGAGATGATCGGACCAGCGAAGGATGCAGTGACGCGGATCATTGTTCAAGAAGGAAGGGATTCCTGACCTATGATTCCCCGATCGTGCGTCATCATTGGATGCGGATATTTTGGGGGTCGCGCTGTAGAAAAGCTTCACAGAAAAGATCCCCATTCGAAAATCATAGTCGTTGATAAGAACAAGGATGCTGTTCTCGTAAAAAGTCGTCTCACCGGTGAAAACCGGTGTCCAGTGTTTTTTTAATCAATTGAAATTACTGGATTCCTGGTTTCGCCGGAATGACGACCATTTGGCTTTTTTGACTTTTTACGAGAACAGCATATATGGATCTACTGGATTTATTATGAGATCTTAGAGAAATAAAAACTCCGGACCGTCTCATCCTGATCAGCACTACCTCCCGTTGCCATGGCATAATTTCCGCTCTATCAATCTGACATGAAACGATTGTTAAAGATCTAAAAAAGCAGGGTTTAAGGTAACCTGTGTCATGTAAAAAACCTCGGCTCCATGATCTTAATTTATTTCAATATAGCAACATTGACTGTTGCATTTATTTCATTATTGCAACACAACAATTTATTTTATTTTTGAGCTCATAAGACCCGCCCTTGCTTAACCTACCGAATATAATAGACTTTTATTTATAATCCTTTTTGGCACCTATCTTGCTATTTATAAGTTTATGGGTATGAAGATAGCCATCCCACTTTTTGGAGCTCGTATTTCCCCACGTTTTGACTTCTCTCCGGAAATTCGGATCATTACGGTAGAGGATGGAAAGGTGGTCCGTCAGGAAAACTTTCCTGTGGCTCATCTCAACTTAACTCAGCGTCTTGACCAGTTAACTTCCAATGGGGTGGATAAGGTGATCTGTGGCGGAATTGATGGGTTCTGCTTAAATCAGTTGGGAAGCAAAGGGATTGAAGTTGTCCACAATGTGGCAGGAGAGGCTGAAATCGCCTCCGATCTCTTCATGAAAGGAAGGCTTCGACCAGGTTTTTGCTGTGAGGGAAGGGGAAGAAGAGGTTTCTGCCCCTGGAGAAGAGAAACTGTTAGGAAGAGGACATAGACTAAATTCCAAACTTTAAAAGAAGAATCCTCAGGAAGGAGAATCTAATGGCTGAAGAGAAATGTGAGAGAGAGACGACTTGCGAGACGTGTAATGAATCCAGTTCTTGCAGTCAACAGGAGAAAGAAGCTCATGCGCAAGAGAGGTTAAAGTCCAAACTTTCCCATATCAAACACCGAATCATGGTGATGAGCGGAAAGGGCGGTGTGGGAAAAAGTACGGTCTCAACGAACCTGGCGGTAAGTTTATCGATGGATGGTTTTGATGTCGGGCTTTTGGATGCTGACATTCATGGCCCGAACATTCCAAAGATGCTTGGAATCGAATCCAGCCAAGTAGAGGGATCAGGTCAAGGGATGATTCCTGTGGAGGTCTTCCCGAATTTAAAGGTTATTTCCATGGCGTTTTTTATCGGAGATCGGGACAACCCAGTGGTCTGGAGGGGCCCTCTCAAACATAGTGCCATCAGTCAGTTTATTGGGGAAGTGGAGTGGGGGAACCTTGATTTCCTCGTGATCGATCTTCCGCCCGGAACGGGAGATGAGCCGCTAAGTGTGGCGCATCTCATTAAGAATGTGGATGGCTCTATTATCGTAACCACTCCTCAGGATGTGGCGCTTCTCGATTCTCGGAAATCGGTTAATTTCAGTAAGATGCTTAGCATTCCAGTGATTGGGATTATTGAAAACATGAGTGGGTTGATTTGCCCTCACTGCAACAAAGAGATTCCTCTTTTTAAGATCGGCGGGGGAGAAAAAGCAGCGAAGGATTTAAAAATTCCCTTTCTTGGCAGGGTTCCGATTGACCCGGAAATGGTGACTGATTGTGATCGAGGAATGCCTTTTGTCATGTCTCATCCGAAGTCGGAGGCAGCCAAGGCTTTTAAGCAGATCGCCGATCATTGCAAGGATTATGTGGGTTTTAAAGAGATAGAAAAACAATTTGAAAGAGAAAAATTCCCCTATCATTTCAAAGAAAAGGAGGCAAATAGATGAAAAAAATTGCAATAGCTTCTGAAGATGATTCCGGTCTTGAAGGATCTCTTAGCGCCCATTTCGGGAGGTGTCCTTTCTATACTTTTGTAAATGTGGAGGGGAATCAAATACTGGGCTTTGAGGTGGTCAAGAATCCTTACTTTCCAAACCATCAAGCGGGAGTCATTCCTCAGTTCATCCACTCTCAAAAGGCAAACGTGATGATCGCAGGAGGAATGGGGCCGAGGGCCATCGACTTTTTCACCCAGTTCGGGATTGACGTAGCCACAGGGGTCCAGGGAAGGGTAAGGGATGTGGTTGAGGCTTATCTCAGAGGTGAAGTTCAGGGAATCGTTGCCTGTGAACATCACGGGCATGATCATGGATGTGAGGAGGAGGGACGATGAAAGTTGCAATCAGCGCAACAGCGAAAGACCTTAATTGCCAGATCGATCCAAGGTTCGGAAGATGCCAGTATTTTATTTTAGTCGATCCTGAAACCATGGAGTTCGAAGCATTCGAGAACGAAGGATTAATGGCCTCGGGTGGCGCCGGGGTTCAGGCTGCACAGCTTATTGTCCAAAAGGGAGCAAAAGCTTTAATTACCGGGAATCTTGGACCCAATGCGGCCTCCGCTCTTTCAGCATCAGGGATTAAAGTCCACTTGGTGTCCGGAGGGACAGTAAAAGAAGTGACGGAGGCGTTTAAGGCAGGAAAACTTCAGGAAGCCAGCGGGGCAACAGTTCCTCCCCATTTCGGAATGGGAGGAGGTCGAGGCATGGGTCGAGGTCGCTGAGGTTTCTAAATCATAGACCATTGAATCACGCCCTGAACCATGCAATGTCCAGGGCATGAAAGGAGGAGTCATTATGCCATACGGTATGGGACCTGCAGGATGGGGCTACCGTCCTTACGGTTATGCCAGAGGGAGGTGTTGGAATCCCATGTGGTACGGAGCGCCCGTTCCACCATGGGGACCCCCAAGCAAGGAGGAAGAAGTTCGGTTTCTCGAAGAGGAAGCCAATTTCCTTCGCACGGAGCTGAGCCAGATTGAGAAAAGGCTCGAAGAGCTGAAAAAGTAAAGGGAGGTGTTTTTTATGCCAGGATTTAATGGAACTGGACCAATGGGTCAGGGTTCGATGACCGGTGGAAGAAGAGGGTTTTGTGCTGCGCCATATAGAGGGCAAGGTCCATCTGCATCTGGCATGCGGCTACCCCATTATCCACCTAACGGTATGAGCCCATTCTATGGTCCTGTTTTTGGAGCAGGCCGTGGCGGGCCTCCATGGGGTGGAGGCCGCGGGAGGGTATTTGGGGGCGGGAGAGGGTTCCGTCGTTGGTGATAATAAAAAAACAGTGGTTGTATGGGGGCCTTCGACGGAACCCCAACCCCTGATCCCTAATGATAAAGAAATAGGGCAAGATATTCAGTATCCGGCAGAAAAGAGAGGCATGAATAAAAAACTAAATGACCTTTTGATTCTAATCAGAGGGGCTGGCGAGATGGCAACAGGGGTTGCCCATCGCCTTGCCTCTTGTCGTTTTAAGGTTTGTATGACTGAAACTTCAAACCCTCAAGCGGTCAGAAGGGAAGTGGCATTTTCAGAAGCGGTCTTCGATTTGGAAAAAGAGGTTGAAGGAGTGATTGCCAAAAGGGTTAAATCTCAGGATGAAATACCAGAAGTATGGAGAGAATCGAAAATCCCTATTCTCATAGACCCGCAAGCAAGTGTAAAGAAATTCTTGAACCCCGACGTTCTCATTGATGCAACGCTTGCCAAAAAGAATTTGGGCACTAAGATTACAGATGCCCTTCTTGTCGTGGGCCTTGGACCGGGATTTTCTACAGGGAAGGACGTGCATCTGGTCATTGAGACAAACCGAGGCCACAATCTTGGAAGAATCATCTCAAACGGGGAAGCTGAACCCAACACGGGGATACCCGGCCCCATCGCTGGTTATGCGGAGGAAAGAGTTATCCGGGCTCCTGAGGATGGAAAGTTTAAGGCATTAAAAACAATCGGCGGTCAGGTAGAGGCTAATGAAAAAGTGGGAATGATAGGAAAAGTTGAGGTTCAATCCCGAATTGCAGGGGTCATCCGGGGTCTGCTGCGGGACGGGACTGAAGTCTGGAAGGGAATGAAACTGGGCGATGTCGATCCACGAGGGATTGAAGCCCACTGCTATACGATTTCAGATAAGGCGCGCACAATTTCCGGCGGAGTCTTACAAGCCATACTGGAGCATTTTAATGGATAAGCCGCCGGTTGAACGTAAATATGTCTTCGGTCCGGTGCCTTCAAGGAGATTGGGAAGGTCTTTAGGGGTTGATCTCGTTCCATATAAAACCTGCACATTTGATTGCATCTATTGCGATTTGGGAAGGACAACTCATAAAACGATATCGAGACAGCCATTTGTTTCTCCGGAAGAAATTCGGAGAGAACTGCAACTTACGCTCTCCATTTTAGATAAAAAACCTGATTATATAACCCTTTCCGGCTCCGGGGAGCCCACTTTAAATCAGGATCTGGGTGAAATCATACATTCGATTAAGAAAATCACTTCCATCCCATTAGCCGTGCTAACCAATGGTTCTCTCCTATCTATTGAGAAAGTAAAAAAAGATTTAATGGAGGCGGATGTCGTTCTTCCAACCCTCGATGCCGTCAATCCACTTACCTTTGAGTGCGTAAACAGGCCTCATCTATCTTTAAAAATTGATGAAATCATTTCAGGTCTTATTCATTTCCATAATCAGTACCGGGGGCAAGTCTGGTTAGAGATTGTTTTCTGTCGAGGGGTTAACGATGAGATCCATGAAATGACAAAGCTAAAAGAAGTTATTGAAAGAATTCAACCTGATAAAATCCAATTGAACACCCCCGTGAGACCCCCTGCCGAAAACTTCGCCTGCCCGTTAAATCTAAAGCGACTTGAAGAGATAAGGACCCTTTTCGGGAATCATTCGGAGGTGATATCTGAATTTGCCGCTCCGATGGGAGACAATTTTGAATCCGGTAAAGATGCCGAAATCATCAATCTGATTAGGAGAAGGCCATGTACAGCAAAGGATATTTCTCAGGCCCTTGGGCTGCATTTAGATGAGGTGGTGAAATATTTGGGAAGACTTATGAAAGAAGGAAGGGTCCACTATCGAATGCATGAGCACCATTGTTATTACGAGGGCACTCTCGTTAATTAAAAAAGGATAGTGTCATGATCATTTCAATTGCAAGCGGAAAAGGTGGGACCGGAAAGACCACCATCGCAGTCAATCTGGCTCTTTCTCTCCCTAAAGAAACTGTGCAACTGATTGACTGTGATGTGGAGGAACCTAACTCCCACATCTTTTTATCCCCCTCTATCCACCAGGTGACCTCTGTGGGAATTTCGGTCCCCCGAGTTGATGAATCGAAGTGTACCTATTGCGGAAAATGCGCACAGGTCTGTGAATATCATGCGATTGCTGTTATTCTAAAAAACGTGCTGGTTTTTGACGAACTCTGTCACGGTTGCGGTGCGTGTTCTTATCTGTGTCCTGAAAAAGCTATTTTTGAAGTGGAGAGGGAAATCGGCATCATTCAGGAAGGATCCTCAAATGGAATTTCTTTTATCAATGGAGTTCTGAATATAGGAGAACCCATGGCTTCTCCTGTTATCAGGAAAGCAAAAGAGAAGATTCAAAAGAATAAGATTGCCATCCTCGACGCTCCCCCGGGAACAGCCTGCCCGGTGATTGAGACTGTCAAAGGAAGTGATTTCTGTATCCTTGTGACCGAACCCACCCCATTTGGACTGAATGATCTCGAATTGGCGATTGGCATGCTGGAAAAGCTGGGGATTTCAAAGGGAGTGGTGATCAATAAAGCGGATATCGGGGATCGGGGAATATGGGATTATTGCCAATCAAAAAATATTCCGATTCTCATGGAAATCCCGATGGACCGTCGAATCGCTGAATCTTATTCAAAGGGGATCCCCTTCGTAATTGAGAATAGTTCTTATCTTTCTCAATTTCAAGAATTATTTGAAAAAGTGGAGAGACTTCATGAATCAAATCGAAGAAAGCCAAGAATTGAATGATGAAGTGGGTTATCTCGTCTATAACGAGACGCTGATAGATCACTTTACCCATCCAAGAAATGTTGGAGAAATAGAAAACCCGGATGCCATGGCGGTTGTGGGCGATCCCACCTGCGGAGATTTTGTCAGGGTTTATATCAACGTAAAGAATGGAAAGATTTCCGATTTTAAATTTCTGACGATGGGATGCCCGGGAGCGATTTCTACCTCAAGCATTGCTACGGAATTGGCGATCGGAAAGACCCTCGAAGAGGCATTGAAGTTGACGGACAACGATGTAATCGAAGCAGCCGGCGGTATCCCGGCAAGGAAGGCCCACTGCTCTCTTCTGGCCATCAGGGGATTGCATGATGCGATTTTAAAATATAGAGAGAAAGTTGTCATTGCCTGCCTACCGGTAGGCAGGGGCAAGGGAGAATAAAAGGAATTTATGGACCAAAATGAACCCAAACAATTAGCCATCGTCAGCGGCAAGGGTGGAACGGGGAAAACGACCATTGCGGCTGCCTTTGCCTCATTGGCAAAAAATAAAGTAATGGTGGACTGCGATGTCGATGCCGCAGACCTCCATCTCTTGCTTCAACCCAAAATTGTGACCCAGGACAAATATTTTGGTGGAAGATCCCCTCATGTGGATTTAGATCTATGTACCCAATGTGGTCTCTGCACCAAGGTTTGTCGGTTTAATGCGATTGATAACGGGGTGGTTGATCCTGTTTCGTGCGAGGGATGCGGTTTTTGTTTCCACATATGTCCTGAAAGTGCCATTACGATGGAAGAGGCATTTTCAGGAGATTGGTATATCTCTGATACATCCTATGGTCCTTTTATCCATGCACGATTGGGGATCGGAGAAGAGAATTCAGGCAAGCTGGTGACAGTGGTGAGGAAGAAAGCCGTAGAGATCGCAAAGGAGAAGAATTTGGGACTCATCCTGATTGATGGTCCCCCTGGCATCGGATGCCCGGTTACCGCCTCATTGACTGGCGTAAATCTGATTTTAGCCGTGACCGAACCCACCCTTTCAGGGATCCATGACTTAGAGCGAATTTTGAAACTGACAGAGCATTTCAAGATTCCTTCAATGGTTTGTATCAATAAATTCGATATCAATTTAGAAAACTCTCAACAAATTATTTCCTATTGTGACAAGAATGGTTCTAAGCTTGTCGGGAGGATTCCTTACGAGCCAAAAGTGGTTGAGGCATTGGTCAACAGAAAAACCGTGATGGATCATCCTTGCAATGAAGTGCAGGGGATCGTTCAAAAAATGTGGGAAGAGGTGGAGAGTGTATTAAGGCAAAAGGCCTGAGATAAAAGATTGGATTTCCCCATGATTAAATATCAAAAATTCTGTTATTGGGTTGATGCTCAAATCTTGAAAAAGGTCAGAGAGAATATTGAACAAAAGGGAGAAGAATTGGACGATGAAGTCCGAATTCCCTGTCGGGTGTTAAGATCATCAAAAGAGATAGGCAATATCACCCCTGAGGCCTGGGAAGGCTTTTGTAAAAGAAGGACTTCGTGGTACCAAAGATCTGACAAGGCGGATAAGTTCCTTTTAGTCAGCAGTACATCCCTGGATCATTTAGATATTGGAAACCCGATCATCATCAAAGAATCAAATTTTAAACCCGACCGACTCCCATCCCATAAAGAGATTCTCCAGTTGATTAAATCAGAAAAATATCAGAATTTAAAACCTGATCTCTGGGAAAAAGTCGATTCACTTGATAAAGAGTTCTACCAACGGTGGTTTGAACGTCACCAAACCGAAGAGCTTTTTGATTTTAATAAAATCTTTGCCCATCATTCAGCCAATCACGCCAACTTTATTGATCCTGAATTCCTGATCAATACAGATGGGATAAAGGTCCCTTATTCCATTGCTGACAGCATTCATGTCTGTTCTTCGTGTGTCGAGTTTTTCAACATTCTGGGAGATCAGTGGCCGGTCAAATACGTCGTCCCTTGCATTGGCGCCGTCCAGTTTGCTCATCTTCCGATAGATCAGTATTTTGAAGTGAGAATTAAAAGAGGGAACGACACCGATGAAAATAAAGGTTAAAACCATGAGCTGAAAATGGTTCCCATTGAACTAAAGCCTGATTTATCGAGTTGCATTGAGACCCTATCTAAAAAAGAATATGAATGGACCCTCAATCTTCTTCTCAAAAAGAGGCCCATGGATGAAAAACTTGGGGAGAGGCTTGAAGTGTTAAGGCTTTTTCTGGAGTCAGCAGATTTTGGCCACCTTCGAAGTCAATATGAGAAATATCTTACGGAGGGGAAAAAGGTCACATTTCTGATCTATCCCGATGGAGGGAAAGCGAGATATAAGTGGGGAGTCGAATGATTATGAAAGAACTCTTTTCACCTTTCTATAGTGAACGACATAGATAAGTTGACATTAGTAAAGTGTCATTGCGAACGAAGTGAAGCAATCTCAGGAGGTTGCTTCGTCGCTATGCTCCTCGCAATGACTGCCTTCTTTTGGTGTTCACTATAAGTTTTTAAAAGGAGGATTTTACATGCCGATTTATGAGTATCAATGTCAACAGTGCGGAGGCATTTCAGAATTTTTAGTCGGGATAGGAACAAAAAGTAGTTCCTTGTCGTGCAAACAGTGTGGAAGTCCTCAACTGGAAAAAATGATCTCCGTATCTCGTCCTTTAAAGGGTGAAAAAAAGGCAACTGGACATACCTGCTGCGGCAGAGAAGAACGATGTTCCACTCCTCCCTGTTCTACGGGGAGCGGTTGCAGACGGGATTAATATTTGAAGTCAGAAAGTCATTTCACCTAAGGGAGACGGGAAAGATGAGGGTTAATATTGAGATAGCAGGATTGCCCCTTTATAAGACCTTTGGGAGAAGCAAGAAGATAGAATTTGAATTTCCAGGCAAGACTTTAAAGGAGTTGATCGGCGCCATGGTCAGGAAATTTGGATTCGATGTAAAAAAGTTTCTTCTGGATAAAGATGGAGATATTGATATGGACATTCGGGTGCTTCTTAACGGAGCAACCCATCTCTCTGAAAACCGTATGCAAACATCCTTAAACGATGGAGATACACTTACGTTTAAGGCACCTTCCTGAGGATAAAGAAGCGGTCAGGGTGGCTGCCAGAAAGAATAAAAGACATTCAAAGAAAACCATTGGAATCTTAGATTCAATTCTGGTTACCTTAACCGGGAAGCGAGGTAAACCGGTGATGGGAGAATGGTCAGGTTAAAATAATCTGAAAGTTAAATAAGGGATTAAATGAACGAGATTCGGATTTATCCTGATCCTATTTTAAGAAAGAAAGCGTTGCCCGTTAAAATGATTGACGGTCAAGTCAAAGAAATAGCAGAACATATGGCTGAGGCGATGTATACAAATAAGGGGATAGGACTGGCAGCCCCCCAGATCGGCATCCTCAGTCAGATTGCAGTGGTGGATTTGGGAGAGGGGTTGAGGATTCTCATCAATCCGGAGATTATCGAAGGAGAAGGTGAATCTGTTTTGGAGGAAGGATGTTTGAGTTTGCCAAACATCGAAGTACCGGTAAAGCGAAAGGATAAAGTCTTCCTTCGGGGTTGGAATATGGATGGGAAGGAAATGAATCTGGAGTTAGTTGGTTTCCCTGGCAGAGTCTATCAACATGAGATAGACCACTTAAACGGAATTTTGATCGTCCATTATCTCTCACGATTAAAAAGGGAGTTATTGGTAAAAAAGATGCTCAAAAGACTGAGGGATTCGTAATATCCTATCGCAATGTCCCAGGAAAAAATAGAGGAAGGACTTTAAAAGATAAAAGGAGGTAACCTATGGCAGAAGCAAAAGATGGATGTGTGCAACCGGCAAAAGGACCAATTATGGCTGGGGAATCAAAAACATCTCAACCTTTAAAAATTCAAAAGGAGGAAATCAGGATGATCGCTCAAGTTGGCAAACCAGCGCCTGATTTTGAGGCAAGCGCCTATGTGGATGGGGGATTTAAGAACATTAAACTTTCAGATTATAAAGGGAAATGGGTCGTGCTCTGCTTTTACCCTGGCGATTTCACCTTTGTTTGACCGACTGAATTGTCGGCAGTTGCCGTCAAATATCAAGAATTTAAATCCCTGGGTGTAGAATTTTTATCATTTAGCACCGACAGTCGTTTTACACACAAGATCTGGCAGGAGGAGGAACTTTCGAAAATGGTTCCCGGGGGAGTGCCATTTCCAATGTTGTCGGATGCAGGGGGTCGTATCGGTAGTGTTTATGGAGTCTACGATGAAGATGCAGGAGTAGATATTCGGGGTCGTTTTTTAATCGATCCGGATGGAGTCATTCAAGCGATGGAGACTGTTACTCCACCGGTTGGCCGGAACGTTTCCGAATTGATTCGGCAGGTCAAAGCCTTTCAGCATACGCGAGCTACAGGCGAGGTGATGCCTTCCGGGTGGCAGCCCGGGAAACCGACGCTAAAACCTGGCCCCGATTTGGTGGGGAAGGTCTGGAAGGTCTGGAAACCCGAGATGGCCTATTAATATCAAAGGAGAAGAAATGAAACGGCTGGTGTTTTTTCTGTCTCTCTTTTCTTTGCTTATTATTTTAAGTTGCGTCACCGGGACTGCTGAGAAAAAGAAAGATGGGTGTATATCAGGAGTTCCAAAATATAATAGGTTATATTCGAGATAAAGCTAAGAAAGCCTAAAAAATATTTAGTGTTACAGGGAAGATCCACATTCCTTGCCATTAAATCAAAAGGGATATAATTTTTTGTGGGCGATCTCATTCAAGTCCTTGACTTGACTAAGTCGTATAACTCAATTTTTGCCGTTGACCATCTCTCCTTTGATGTCAAAGGAGGGGAGGTTTTTGGTTTTTTAGGGCCCAATGGTGCGGGCAAGACCACGACGATTCGAATGATGGTGGGGCTCACCCAACCCGGTTCAGGCACTGCGCTCATCAATGGCCATGATGTTCTGAAAGAACCCGTGGAGGTCAAAAAGATAATCGGCCTTGTCCCAGAGACATCCAACCTTTATGGGGAACTGACCGCGTTTAAAAACCTCATTTACCAGGGAGAGCTCTATGGGATTCCAAGAAAGGAACGAAGAGTTCGATCCATAAAACTTCTTGAGGAATTCGGCCTGAGGGAACATCAGGAGAAACCCTTCCAGGCATTATCCAGAGGATTAAAGAGAAGGCTTACAATCGCTGCGGCTCTCATTCACAATCCCGAAATTCTTTTCCTCGATGAACCCACAACCGGTCTGGATGTGATGAGCGCAAGGGGGCTTCGGGAACTTATTGGAGACCTGAAGAGAAAAGGAGTCACCCTCTTTCTCACCACCCATTACATCCCTGAAGCAGAGGGCCTGTGTGATCGGATTGCCGTCATCGTGAAAGGTAAGATAATGGTCATCGATACTCCTGAAAACATCAAAGCCCAGGTCAAAGATACGGAAATTCTTGAAATTAAATTGGATCGGATCACAGAAGATTTGAAGAATAAGCTCCTTTCGATGGAAGCCATTGAAAAAATTTTGATTGCGGAAAGCCGAATTCGTTTCCATACCCAAAAGCTTGATCAGGTTGCATTTCCTATTATCAAAACCATTGAGCAACATGGAGCAAGAATTCAAGCGATCAACACGTTGAGCCCAAGTCTGGAAGATGCCTTTGTAAGAATAACCGGCCTCGATTCAGAGTTAATGAAGATAGATAAACCCCTGAAAATGGGGCCAGATTAATACATTCATCTTTATCGTTAGGTCAAGGCGAGGAAGCCCGTTTGGGTAATGGTCATAGGTGAAGACAAGATTTAATGAGACCGAATATCCTGACCTTTCAACAAAACGGGCGTCTTAGCCATTGCCTCCAGCCCAAATGTATAAAGAATTTATAAAAGCCTACTTCATTGCTAAAAAAGATATGGGGGCTTATTACCTTAAACCCCCTTTAATCAGTTGGGGATTGATGCTCCCCATCGTCTTTGTATTGGCTTTCTATTTTAGAAATCCAGGAGGAATCAAAGAAGTTGTCCCGGGACTGGTCGGTTTGACCCTTCTCTTTTCGTGCACCTCTATGGCGGCCATTGTCATTACTTTTGAGAAAAGAATTGGAGCCCTGGAACGGCTTCTTCTCGCTCCATTGAATCTCAGAACCATTCTTTTAGGCAAGACTCTTGGGAGCGCCCTTTTCGGGCTGATGGTAGCCGTTTTCACCACCCTTATCCTGATTCCATTGATGGGGCTTTCCGTAAAACACTTCGGGGCGTTTGTCCTCATCTTTATTTTTTCCGGCCTGGCTTTCTCCCTCCTCGGAATCTTGATCTCGGTGGGAGTGAAAGAGGTTTTCGAGGCCATGACGATGTCCAACTTCTTCCGGTTTCCCATGATCTTTCTCTGCGGTGTCTTCTTCCCTGTGTCCTCCATGCCCTTTCCTCTGCCTGTTCTATCTTACCTCCTGCCATTAACCTACACGGTGGATGGTTTGAAGCATTGCTTATTGGTAGATACAGGAACGGTTCCTCTATTTCTGGATTTATTAATTTTATTAGGATTCGTTTTTTTACTTTTTAGTTTCTCGTTACTTATTTTTAAGAGAAGAATCCGTCAGGAATTCTGAAAGGAGGGAAAGGAAGATGGTCGTCACGGAAAAGAAAGGCTGGAGTCCCTATTTAGCGGGAGCCCTGAGCGGGGTGCTATCTTTTTTTTCCGTCTTGGTTGCGGGAAAGTACTTCGGCGCATCGACCACCTTCGTCCGTTCCGCCGGATTGATTGAAAAAATCGTCGGTCCTGAGCGTGTAGCTAAAATGTCTTATTTTATTAAAGAGATTCCTGAAATCGACTGGCAGTGGATGTTTGTAATTGGTATTCTCATCGGTTCCTTCATCGCCTCGACAACCTCTGGCACCTTCCTCTGGAAGGGTGTGCCCGATATGTGGGAAAAACGGTTTGGGCCGAGTCAATTCAAACGGGACATCGTTGCCTTCCTGGGTGGAGTGATCGCCATGTTTGGCGCCCGCCTGGCAGATGGGTGACCGAGTGGCCACGGACTGAGCGGTTCGCTCCAGTTAGCAGTGAGTGGTTACATCGGCCTGATATGCTTTTTTCTCGGTGGGATATTCATTGCAAGACTCCTCTATGGAGGAGGTGATCGAAGATAATGTTACTCTATGGGCTCATTACAGGAATCATCTTTGGTTTTCTATTGCAGAAGGCAAAGGTTATACGGTATGATAAGCAGCTTGGCGCCCTTCGGCTGAGAGATATGACCATCGTCAAGTTTATGCTCTCAACTGTTCTGGTGGCGATGGTGGGGACTTACCTGCTTAAAGACTTAGGTCTGGTCAAGCTTTCCATAAAACCAACCATCTTAGGAAGCGTCATTCTGGGTGGTTTGATCTTTGGAATGGGTTGGGGGTTTTTGGGTTATTGTCCGGGAACTTCTGCCGGAGCATTAGGGGAGGGACGTTTTGATGCGATCTGGGGGATTTTGGGAATGCTCGCAGGTGCAGCCCTCTATGCAGAGGCTTATCCGGGCATGAAAAAAACATTATTGACATGGGGTGATCTTGGGAAAATTACTTTTCCCCAGGTATTAGGTGTGAATCACTGGATCATCATCGCCTTCATTGTGATCGGAGGATTACTGCTCTTTCGCTGGTTTGAGAAAAAAGGATTATAGGAAATAAACGGGCTCTGGTCAGGAATTTTTTAGAGATGAAATGGACCCAAAAATTTTGGAGGACATCAGGACTCTGAGCCTGATAAAAATATTTAACAGGAGGTAAAAAATGGCAGTCATCGTCGATTTAGAAAAATGTACGGGATGTGGCTCGTGTGAGGAAGCTTGTCCTGTGGAGGCCATCAAAGTGGAGAATGAGAAGGCCGTGGTCGATGCAGAGAACTGCGTCGATTGTGGGACTTGTATCGAGGAGTGTCCTGAAAAAGCCATCAGTGAGGGAACATAAGACGCAATGAAAAAGGCTGGAAGAGTTGTCGGTGTGTGTACGAGTCAAAGGAGGACCGATCCGAAGAGAAATGTGGGCGGGGGTCTTCTCCAAAAGGGTCACGGGCTGGCAGGTGATTCTCATGCTGGAACCGAAAAAGAGGTAAGTCTTCTGGCGGTTGAGAACATTCAAAAACTTTGCCAGGAAACAGGCCTCACGGCCGGGCCTGGGGCCTTCGCTGAAAACATCACCACCGAGGGAATCGATATCGTGTCCATCCCTATTGGGTCAACATTACAAATTGGCGAGGCGAAACTCATCATGATCCAGATTGGTAAAGATCCCTCCCAGGCTCACACCTACAACTATCAAGGATATTCTATTTTACCAAAGGAAGGCGTGTTCTGTAAGGTGATCGAAAGCGGAGAGGTAAAAATAGGAGATTCTATAAGGCAAATAGAAGAATGAAGGGAAGCCCACACCTCCGCCCTCCCTCTTGAGGGGGAGGGCGGAGGTGTGGGCTTCATTGATAAGGACATTGATAAGGAGATAACTCAGGTGGATATTCGAATAACCATACTATGTGAAAATCTGGTGGGCCGATTAATGGGTTTAGGGGAGCATGGCTTTTCTGCTTTTATTGAAACGGGCGGGGGGAACTATCTCTTCGATACAGGGGGGGGTTCTTCTATTGTGCCAAATAGTCTTACTCTGAATAAGGATTTGAAGAGCATAAAAAAGATTTTCCTCAGCCATGGTCATTATGATCACACCGGGGGGCTTCCCGAGGTCCTCAAAATGAAGGGAAAAGTAGATGTCCATGCCCATCCTCATGTCTTCTTGGATCGGATTGCTGTCCTCAAGGAAGAGGGCAGAGAGATAAAACGATTTATAGGCATTTATTACAAAAAGAGATACCTGGAATCCTTGGGAGCCAATTTTGTCTTCAATACAGACTTTACGGAGGTGGAGAAAGGGCTGTTTTTAACAGGGGAAGTGCCAAGGCAAACCCCTTTTGAAAAGCCTGATCCAAGGCTATTCAATGAAACGGATGGGAAAACGACCCATGATCTCTTCTTAGATGATCAATCCCTTATTCTGGATACGGATAAAGGATTGATTCTGATTCTGGGGTGTGCCCACTCAGGGATGATCAATATTATTCACCATGTCGTCAATAAAATGGGAAAAGGGAAATTTCATGCCATTCTGGGTGGAACTCACTTAGATTTATTAACCTCCGAGCAATTGGAGGAATCGATTCAATCTCTAAAAAACGTGGAGATTGAAAAGATTGGAGTTTCGCATTGCACAGGGATGAGAGCCGCCTTCAGATTTCACCAGGAATTTGGAGACCGGTTCTTCTATGGATGTGTGGGGAGCATACTGGAGGTTTAAAGTAGCGAAGATGATCAATATAAGTATCCCCGGCTGGGGAAATATCGAGATTGAAAATATAGTCCTTGATCTAAACGGGACCATTGCTACGGACGGAAAAATTCCTTCGGAAGTGAAAGAGAAAATAAACAGCCTATCCGATAAAGTGAAAATTTACATACTCACCGTTGACACTCAAGGGACTGCCAGCGAAGAGAGTTCAGATATGAAGGTGGAATTGTTAAAGGCTTCAGAGGAAGACAGCACCGAAGTGAAATTAAAAGTTGTGGAATCCCTGGATCCTTCGAGGACGGTGGCTATCGGAAATGGAAGCAATGATCATCTCATTCTGAAAGAGGCTGCCCTCGGGATCGCCGTTTTAGGAGAAGAGGGAATATCTGCTTCCGCGATGAAGAATGCGGATGTCATCGTGAAGAATATTTCCGATGCCCTGAATCTTTTTTTAAAACCCAAAAGGCTGATTGCTACGTTAAGGGAGTAAACCCTGTTCATTCCCGCCTCATATCCAGTTCGGGGTAAACTCCGGCGGGAATCCAGCGATGTCAAGGGCTTATAGATTCCTGCATTCCTGCTTACCGTCAAGCAGGCGCAGGAATGATATTTTTAGAGGAACCGTAAAACTTTAAGGATCGAGTGAGAGGGATAGAAAATGACTCAAATGGAAACAGAAGTTTTGATTATCGGAGGGGGCGTTTTAGGAGCAGCCGTGGCGAGGGAACTTTCCCGTTACAGGGTGGATGTTATTTTAGTGGAAAAAGAGGCGGACTTCGGCTGGGGGAGCACCAAGACCAATATGTGTATCGTTTGTCAGGGGGGAGATACTCTGGAATTTCGTCCTGAATACCACCGCAGCAAACTCGTCTGGGACAGCATCCCTTTGATGGAGCCCCTCTGTCAGGAGATTGGTGTTCCCTTCAAACGGGTCGGAGAATTAGCACTCATCCGTAACAATGAAGAACTGGACAAATTCAAAAAGTTGAAGTCAAAGGCAGAAAAGCTTGGCCTTACAGGCCATCAATTTATAGATCAGGATACGCTCAGACAGATGGAACCCAATATCACCCGGGAAGCCATCGCGGCGCTGTACGATCCGAATATTGCTATTGTTGATCCTGTCAGACTGACCACTGCCCTCATAGAAAATGCCGGTCAAAACGGGGTCAACGTGATGCGGGAGACCGAGGCTCTGAATATCTCCCAGAAGATGAATCAGTTCGAAGTTGAGACGAATCGAGGTTCGATTAAATGCCGCTTCATCGTCAACGCCGCAGGGACTTCGGTGGACAAGATAGCCCGATTGGTGAAATCGGATGATTTTGTTCTTTATCCAATTAGGGGATATGTAGGGATCCTCGACAAAAAAATAGGGGATTTGATAAACCATGAAATTCATATGAGGCCGGATGCCCCCGGTCAGATGAATATCTTAACACCCAGCGTCCACGGCAACCTCTTCTTCGGCACGACCATGCAACCAAGCCGGAGAGGAGATTACTCTACAACCAGAAAGATTGCTCAAATCGGTTTACAGAATGCCCGGAAAATCGTTCCCGATCTTCCTGAGAGGGAAATCATCCATTCCTTTGCCGGGTTCCTTATGTTCCGAAATTGGGAGGTCGGTTGGCATGAGTGTGTGGTGGAGGCTTCTCGTAAAGTGCCCCGTTTCGTTAGCATATGTATGGGTTACCCGGGAGTCAGCGCAGCTCCGGCAACTGGCCGAGAGGTAGCTGAATTGCTTCGGAAAGAAGGGTTGAAGTTGGAAGCAAATCCCAGTTTCGATCCTTCCAGAGGAGTTCAACCTGTTTTCAACGAGCTTTCTGAGAAAC
The DNA here is from genome assembly GCA_002327885.1 of Syntrophaceae bacterium UBA2208. Taxonomy (GTDB): domain Bacteria; phylum Desulfobacterota; class BSN033; order BSN033; family UBA1163; genus UBA1163. Next base: position 39,153 of record DCUS01000018.1, on the reverse strand, counting down.
AACAAAAGGAATGGATTGCTCAGGACAGTCGGTATGGTCATGTGGTCTGCCGGTGCGAGACCGTGACGGAGGGAGAAATCGTTGAGGCAGTCCGCAGAGGCGCCACGACTCTCGATGGGATTAAATTCAGAACCAGAGCTGGGATGGGACGGTGCCAGGGCGGTTTTTGTACCCCTCGTGCCGTAAAAATATTAGGCCGGGAGCTGGGCCTGCCGGAAGAAAAAATAACCAAGAAAGGCCGGGAATCCCGAATATTACTTTATAAAACGAAGGAATTGCTTGGAGGAGAATTATGAAATTCTCAGAGGTTGATGTTGCGGTGATTGGTTCCGGGCCAGCCGGGATGGCCGCGGCGATCAAGGCAAAGGAAGAGGGGGCGGAACATGTCCTTATCTTGGAACGTCAGGAACAGCTTGGTGGACTCCTTCACCAGTGTGTACACAATGGTTTTGGACTTCTTTATTTCGGTCAAGACCTGACCGGACCGGAATATGCTCATCGGTTTGTTGAGAAAGTCAAGGATTTACGGATTGAGGTGCTTCTCGAAACCATGGTGACCCAAATATCCGGTGATCGAAAAATGATCGCTGTCAACAGTCATGAGGGGACGATTCATCTGCATCCCAAATCTATTGTTTTGGCAATGGGTTGTCGAGAAAGGAGCCGGGGGCAATTGTCCATCCCCGGCACTCGACCCGCCGGAATCTTCACCGCCGGCACAGCCCAGAGATGGGTTAATGTTGAAGGATTCATCCCCGGAAAAAAAGTGGTCATTTTGGGTTCCGGTGATATAGGCATGATCATGGCGCGTCGCCTATCTTTAGAAGGGGTCGAGGTGAAAGGGGTCATTGAAATTCTACCCTATGTGGGGGGACTTATTAGAAATGAGGTCCAGTGCCTGCACGATTTCCAAATCCCGTTGCTTCTCCAACACACAGTCACACAGATCCATGGGGAGCAGCGTGTGGAAGCGGTGACCATCGCCAAAGTGGATAAGAATAATAGGCTGGTCGATGGCACCGAACAAAATATGGAGTGCGATACTCTGCTGTTGTCGGTCGGCTTGATCCCCGAGAATGAGCTTTCGAGAATGGCAGGGGTAGTTCTCGATCCGTTGGCCGGCGGACCTATCGTAGATGAACGGAGGGAAACGAATATTCCAGGTATCTTTGCTGGTGGAAACGTGGTTCACGTTCACGACTTAGTCGACGATGTCTCCTGGGAGGCTGAAATAGCCGGGGCTTGGGCTGCCAGGCTCGTACAAAAAGGACATCTTGGAAAGAAGGAGAAAATCATTCTCAGGTCTGGAAGGAATATCCGTTCCATCGTTCCCCAAACGATCAGTGGCCAAAATAATGTTACCTTTTATATTCGAGTAAAAGAAATGGAAGAAAAAGTTCGCCTGAAGGTGGGAGATATCTATGATCGGGCGTTCAGGGTGGTGAAGCCCAGTGAGATGATCAAGGTCGATCTTCTCCAAAAGGAATTGAAAAAGTTGAAGGAAGGAACAACCGAACTTAACGTAGAGTGTGAAAAGGGAGAATAAGATGATTGAAGAAAAAATCATATGTATCGGCTGTCCTCTGGGCTGTGAAACGACTCTAAAAATCGATGATCAGGGAGAGGGGGTCAAAGTCATCGGTTACAAATGCAAAGAGGGCCGGCAATATGTTCTTGAGGAATATAAACGTCCGGTTCGCGTGCTCACCGCCACCGTCCTTACAGAGAAGAGTTCCCGCCCCCTCTTCCCGGTTAGGACAAATAGGCCTCTGCTCAAAATGCAAATTAAGGAGGCAGCAAAAGCGCTTTCAAAAGTGAAGGTCAAACCACCCATTCGAATAGGCCAGATCATTTTGTCAAATATCATGAATACCGGCGTAGATGTTGTTGCTACGGATGATCTCTTAAATTAAGTAATCCCCCGCCCCACCCACCCCTCTTGAGGGGTGGGTGGGGCGGGGGTAAGGAGTGACGTATATGAAGGAATTGACTTTAGAACTTGCGATGAAGATGATCGAATCCGCTGAGAGGTGGGCAAGGGATATTGCAGCGTCCCCCTGTAGCATCGCCGTGGTGGACAAAGCGGGCGCAATCATCGCTGTCCACCGTATGGACGGAGCGGGCATGGCCACAACGGATATTGCTATTGAAAAAGCCTGGACAGCGGTTGCTTTTAAAATGCCCACTTTAATGGGTTCTCGCTGGCTTGATCCTCGAAACATAGGAAAGCTTTTAGGTGATCACGCCGTGGGAATGATTGGGAGAGGAAGAGGAAGGCTTTGTTTCATTCCTGGCGGGATTCCCGTCACCAATGAAGAAAACGAGGTGATCGGCGCCATCGGTTGCAGCGGTGTTCCGTCCGGCGTGGGGGACATCAGTGATACCTCCGTCAGCCAGGCCGGTGTGACTGCTCTTTATGATTAGGGAAGGAGATTTTTTAAAATGATGAATTTAGAGGTGGCCAAGAAACTACTCCAAACAGGTATTGAGCATGCGAAAGAGATGGGGAGGGTTTGCAGCATTGCTCTGGTCGATGAAAACGGATGGTTGGTGGCACTTCATCGTATGGATGGCGCCCCTTCCCCTACTGCAGAGATTGCCCGCGATAAAGCCTGGACAGCCGCCGTTTTTCGGCGACCCAGCTCTGAGGTTTCGGCGTACGGCGATCCCAGGGCACCGGGGTTTGGGCTCAATGCTCAAAACTGGAATGATCGCCTCACCACCATTCCAGGGGGGATGCCTATATGGGATGAGGACTTTATGATCGGTGCCATCGGGGTCTGCGGTGCAACGCCGGAAGAAGACTTATCGTTTTGTCAGGAGATGATTGAAAAGATTTTTCGAAATAGGGCAATTTTTTAGAATTTTAAGGAGCGGGCTGGAAGAAAAGTCAGCTTGACTTGTTTTCTCTCCTATCCGGGGCTATCCCTAAGCCATGCGCCATTTAATTTCAGGCATCCTTCTGTGAATTTGTATGAAAAATTATTACAGATTTGATTCAATGAAATATGAAATTTTACTCCTGATTAGGAAATTCAAAGATTATTCAAAGCCGATAAGAGAGACCCTCTATGGCATGACAGTCCATGAGATGGATCTTGAATTCAAAAAGGAAAGAGGCAACTTAGATCACCTTTTTATGCTGGTCGTCTTTGGGGATCTTGTGGGTTTGCCTTTACTTCCACCCTACTATTCGATGAGACTATTACCCTATATCATACCGTCCCTCGAGACCTGGAAAAGGAGCATATTGAGAGAGAAGGATCTCACCGATTTCGTATCAGTGGATATTTGATTTTTGGGAGGGGAGGAGAGGATCGATCATGAGAAAGATTCGAATAGGAGAGGCCGTTGGGATGCTGCTCGGCCATGATGTCACTCAAATTATACCCGGGAAATATAAGGGACCCAGGTTCAAAAAAGGTCACAAGATAAAAAAAGAGGACATTCCTGAATTCTTAAAGATTGGGAAAGAACATATCTATGTGATGGACCCAAAACCGGGAATGATCCATGAGGATGACGCAGCGATTCGGTTGGGAAAAGCCTTTTCGGGAAGGAACATAAACATCACCGGACCTTCCGAAGGAAAGGTGACCTTTCATTCAAAGATCAAAGGGGTTTTAAAAATCAACCTTCCCCTCCTTCACCGTATCAACCTTTCAAAAAATATTATTCTCTCCACGATCCATCGATATACTCCCTGCTCACCGGAGATGGCGGTAGGGGCGAGCCGGATTATTTCTTTGATTGCGCCAGAAAGACAGATTGAGAAGGTCGAGGATTGGTGTAGGAAAGAAGGTCCAGTCCTCGAGATTCTCCCTTATCAGAAGATGAACACAGGGGTGGTGGTGACAGGGAGTGAGATCTTCCACCGGAGAATCAAAGATGGCTTCGATGAGAGGGTTGGGAAAAAGGTTGTTGGGTTAGGTTCACGGGTGACAAAAAAACTTGTTGTTCCGGATGAGATTGATCAAATCTCCAAGGCCCTGCTCGACCTCCGAGAGGATTCCGTTGATCTCATTTTGGTTACAGGAGGACTTTCTGTTGATCCGGATGACGTCACTCAGGCAGGCATAAAGAAAGCAGGCACCAGAATCATTTTTTATGGAACCCCCATCTTACCAGGGGCCATGTTCCTCTTAGGAATGCTGGGAGAAAAACCGGTTCTGGGGCTTCCGGCTTGTGTCTTTCATCATGATGCCACCTTGTTCGATCTGATCTTCCCAAGAATTCTTGCCGGTGAGGTATTGACGCGAAGAGAGATCAACCTTCTCGGGCACGGAGGTTATTGCCAGAACTGTCATCCATGCCATTTCCCGATATGTCCTTTTGGAAAGGGATAGAATTTAAGGAGGCTCCTTATGTCTTTTGAAACAATTCTCATCGAAAAGAAAGATCAGATCGGGATCCTGACCCTCAACCGCCCGCAAAAGTTCAATACCTTTAGCTCTCAAATGGCTGAAGAATTAAATGCTGCCTTGCGCCGATTAGATGAAGACGGCGAGGTCCGAGTCGTCATCATCAAAGGCGCGGGCAAAGTCTTTTCCACAGGAATTGATGTGAGTGAGTTTTACGGAAAGACGCCTTCCGAGTCCCATCGATGGCTAACCCTCATGGATCAAATGCACTTTACCATCGCTTCGATGGATAAGCCTGTCATTGCCATGGTTCACGGATTTGCTGTGGCCAATGGTGCCGGACTGATGGCGGCTGCGGATTTTGCCATCGTGGCTGAAGGAACTCAAATCGGAACGACGGCAATCAATGTCGGATTGCTATGCACCGGACCAATCATTCCCATGAGTTATGGCCTGGGCAAGAAGAAAACCCTGGAGATGCTCTTAAGCGGCGACATGATTGATGCCGGAGAGGCGGAGCGATTGGGCCTGGTAAATAAAATAGTGCCGGCTGACAAACTGGAAGAAGAAACCTTAGCCTTTGCCCAGAAGCTGATCTCTAAGAGTCCTGTGGCCATCCAGATGGGGAAAAATTTCTATTACCAGATGATCGATATGCCTTTCCGTCAAAGATTTGTTTTGAATAGTGAAATAATGACCCGACTGTCCTCTACCGAAGATGCTCAGGAAGGGGTAAAAGCTTTTATCGAAAAACGGCGCCCCATGTGGAAAGGGAAATAGAGTGATTGCAGGAAAAGAGGACTCAAACCGAGGCGGATCGGAGGCGAGAATTATAGGAGGATGGTGATGCCGGTATTTAATCATATTCCTATGGGGGAAGAGGGGCTGAAAGAAATCTATCAGTGGTTGGATGATTGGGTGGCGAAGAATAAGGGGATTGTTCATCAAAAAGTGATTGGCAAGTCTCCCGATCATTGGGAAATCCCGGCAATCTTTATTACGGACGAGGACGTTCCCAATGAGGATAAGCAGATCGCCGTGATTACCTTAGGAAGGCATGGGCAAGAGTTCGGAGCCCGTGTGGTGGGACCTGAGATCATTCGTTACTTGTGCAGTGACGATGCAAAGGAGATAAGAGAGGCACAACTCGTCATTATCGTTCCCGTCGTGAATCCGGAAGGATTTGTTTCTAACGAGTTTCGCTCTTCGATGACGAGTCTGACAAAAACCGAACGGCTCGTGTTGGGAGGGCTTTTCAAGGCATTTCCACCGGATATGATGGTCGATTTTCATAGCCTCGGCAAGTCAGCAGGCTCAAAATATGATCGAGGAGATATGGAAGTGATCATCCCGGCCAATACAACCCGATGGGCGATGGATGAACAGATTCATCAATATATTGCGCGAGAAATGCAGAAGGCCGCAGAGTCTGAAGGCTGGCCTTATGAAATCCATACGCTCGAGGATCTGGCGACCTATTATTTCGGTGACACGAAAATTGGGAATATGCCCTGGTCATACTTGAAAGAAAAGGTGTTCCTGCTTCATATGCAGGATTTCTACGATCATTACCATATCCCCGAAGAAGATCATTATACGAACTATACCTGTGGCCCTGCTTACCTGAAATGGCATACCTTGGTCTTTGGGTTGGAAACCAACCACTACGCCTTATCCCGGGCCAGCGATATTGCTTTAAGCGGTGTGGCCCCGTGTTCCGCTCTTTTGAAAATGGGGTGCACCCGGTTGCCCTGGGAGAAAGACATCGGATACCCCGTCAATCTCCTCCATGGTGATTTTCGTATTTCAGTCAGACCTCTTGGAAGAAATGTGAGTGATCGTCGTGCATCACGAATCAGAATTTGGAATGAAAGGGAAAACTTCAATCTTCCGCAACGTGAGATGGTAGACCCCGAGACAACGGGAGCAAGAGTCCGATATTTTGGGCGGGATCTTCCGATGGAATTTGCTTTGTGCCTGCGGATGAGACAGAACAGTATCAAAAGTGTCACGACCCGCGGCAAAGAGGTTCAATTTGAAACCTATAAGGATCATTGCTCCACTTACGTTTATATTCCCACGGTTATAGAAAAAGCTGGGCTGATCGAATTCTCCATCAAACATTCTTATCCATAAACGGTATTTGTGGAGGGGTGAAGTCTTATTCAAGGGGAGAGATTTAATGGGTTTTAAGGAAAAGTATGCCGGGGTGGGAATAGGATACACGCCTCAAGGTCAAATCCCCGACCGAACATCCAACCATGTACGATAACCAGCTTCCTTCCTCGTTCAAACCATGTCCATCGCTTCTACACTTGGTGGATCTGACTACTCATGGTCATCGCTTTGCTGCATTGGTACCACTCAAAGTTTAACCCAGTTTCTTTTCTTCCGATCGATAAAATCCCTCCGCAGATTTTTTTCGAATAAGCATAGCATCATGGTGGATATCATCAAAAAGCGTTTATGGACAGGCGGATAGAATTTCATTGAAACATGACATTGGAAGATGCTATAAAAAACAGTTAATGAGAAGAAAATATTTTTTTCACTTTTTTTTTGTTATCCTCTTCTTCCTAAGCCTAAATATCCAGGCCGATGGAAGAGAAGATGATCTTTTTTCAAAAATAAAGATTATTCCGATAAAAGGTGACAGGAAGGCTCCAGATTTTTCTTTGAAGGGCCTGAACGGTAAGAAGGTTGAATTAAAACAATTAAGGGGGAAGGTCGTTTTTCTAAATTTTTGGGCCACATGGTGTAGTCCCTGTAAGGAAGAAATGCCCTCCATGGAAGCCCTTCACCAGCAGTTTAAAGAAAAAAATTTTATTTTGATAACCGTTTCTGTTGACTACGGAGGTCAAAAAACTGTCAAAGAGTTTATGAATAAACACCAATATACCTTCTCTGTTTTGCTCGACCCAGATGGTGAAACACTCGGCCTCTTTGACGTGAAAGGAATTCCTACGACATACCTGATTGATAAAAAGGGAAAAACAGTAGGAAAAGCAATAGGTCCGAGGAAATGGAATAGCCCAGAAGCTGTCTCTCTTATAAATCTCCTGATCGAGAAAAAATAAATCAAAATATCTTGACAATTCTTATAAAGAATATTAATAATAATTGTATACTATTTTAATGTAATATGAAACTTTCTACGCAAAGCCGATACGGAGTAAGGGCGGTTTTTGATATTGCTTATCATTCCGAAGGGTTAGAGACCCAGGTAAAAGATATATCTCGAAGGCAGGGAATATCCCAACGCTATTTGGAGCAAATCTTCCAGAAATTAAGGCGAGCGGGGATTGTTAGAAGCAAAAGGGGGCCTACGGGTGGGTATTTCTTAAGCAAAAGAACTGAGGATATCACTCTCGGTGAAATTATTCGGATTACAGAAAGTGGCATCACTCCAGTCGTTTGTGGCAATCCGGAAGGTTCAAATCAACCCTGCGAAAGGTCTGGAGAATGTGTAACCAAAATCATTTGGGATGAGGCAGGGAAGAGATTGGGAGAATATTTTGATTCTGTCACCATCAAAGACCTATGTAAATTGGCAGGAGAAATGGGGATGAAGAAGGATTTAGACAAAAGGTTTATGTACTATATATAAATTTTTTTGTTCACAAATACAAACGAACAGAGATAAAAACTCTCTTACAATATTTTCATTTGCATTGGATACTTTTTAAAGTATAATAAATTAAGGATGGTTGGAGAAGTTCCGTAAACAGACTCTTTCCGCATTTTGTTTTTATAATGTTGTACTAGGAATAATTAAAGCTCTTGGCCAAGGG